>JBMCTC010000167.1:0-7219 GCA_048624115.1 Spirochaetota bacterium | reverse complement strand
TCGCCAGTATCTGCGAAGCGAACGGAACGCCGGGTATATGAGAAGCAAGCTCGCGGCCATCTTCAGGAATCGAGAGTCTGCGATGAAGGATATGCTCTCGAGCGTAATGACGACCACCGAGCAGGCCTTGCGGACGGTATTCGCCCCCACCGATTTTTCGTTCCACTTTTGGACACAGCTATCGAGTTCCATCATCAAAGAGTACAGTCAGAAAAAGGAGAAGATGGCGGACGAGCACGGGTACTGCCAGGCGGCCTATCTCATTGGCTACTATAACGTGCATCATCGCGGCCTTCAGCAGAAGAACCTCGAGCGAGATTCTGCGCTGCGGCAGCTCGAAAATGCGCTTCGAAAGCCGCCCTACGTCTACACGATTACCCAAGTTCACCAGTTCACCGACTCGAAGGGTGTGCCGCTTACGCGGAAGTACACAGTGGAAGACGTAAACGCTTATATCTCGGAACGAATCCGACCGGGCAAAGAGGGAGCGCTCCCGCTGATGATTCGTGTAAAGGCGATCGATGGCAACGAGTACTTTGTTTTTCGCGACTACGTCCCTCGAGTCACCCTCGAGCATCTCTTCACCGCTCGCCGTGAGTTTCGTAACTACTACATCGATCTGTGGAGTAATGCGCTCAAACAACACAGTCGACCGGACGAGATGCAGGATGATAGCGTCTTTGCAAATCACGTCGAGGATCGTTTGAAGGAGCAGAACCCCCTCCTGTTTAGCTTGCTCAACTACAACCTTCTCTACCTCTCTCGCGAAGAGGGAAACGTACCCGCAGACCTTGCTGCAGATATCGACGACCTGTTCGACAGCCGGAGATCGTCGCTGAAACCCATTCCGGAAATACTAAACCTCGATCGCAAGAAACTGTCGGCGGACGCCCGTCTTCTTCTGCCGTTCTGGCAAGGGGTGCCCTTCCTCAGCGGGATCGTTGCGTTTTTTCGGCGTATGTTTGTCGGTCCGAGCGAGCACGAGGTCCGAAAGAGGGAAACGAAAAAGAGGAAATCTTTGTCGAAGCGAGACGGACGGCAGAAGCCGACGACCGTGCGGTATAGCCCCGATCACGCAGCCGACCACGAGAGCGATGAGATCGAAGAGCACGTGGTTCCCTCAGCTTCAGGGACATCGGACAGCGCCACCCGTCGCGCTCAGCTCGCTCGGTTCAAAGACACAGTGCGCCAACTGCAGAACGAGTACGTATCGCCAGGGTCGACCCCAGAGAAGACGCTCGCATCGCTCGCCGAGCGATGGAACCCGCTCATAGACGAGACGGCAAAGCGAAACCTCATCGAGGACGTGAACAGTCTCGCACGTGATTTTTTACGACGGATGAAGGTCTCGTTTCGGCTCATTCCCCCGACACGAAACCGGGTGGAGGAATGGGCCGATCGGCTCTGTCAGAATGACGCCTTCCATCAAATTCGGAGGACTCAAGACCTTAAAGAGTATCTAAAATTATACATGCTAACAAGACTTGGTAAGTAAGGCCCTACAACTGCGCTCCAAGCACCTCTGACAGCTCGAGTCCCCCCATGAAACTGAGCTGCTCCACACAGTGCTCGAACAGCCGCTTGCACATAATGGCGTCATCAAGGGCTCGATGGGCCCGGTTGGGCGGGAATCCAAACTCGACCGCGAGGTTCTGCAGCCCGTAACTCTTTTTCCCCGGGAACTCCTTGATCGAAAGCGCCTGCGTGTCTACCACCGGGTTGAGGATTTCGCCCTCGCCTACGCTCTCGGCAGCAGCGCGCAGAAACCCGAGGTCAAAGGCGGCGTTATGGGCGACCAGCACGCTCTCCCCAACGAACTCGATGAAGCTTGGGATCGCCTCAGCGACCGGGATTGCGCCGGCGACATCGCCGTCGCAGATGCCTGAGACCTTCGCTGCATCAGCGCCGATTGGGATGCCGGGATTACAGAGCATCTCGAACGTGTCGAGGATCTTTCCATCTTGAAACCGTACGCCGCCGAACTCGACTATCCGATCGGTTGCCGGAAAGAGTCCGGTGGTTTCAAAATCGAATGCAGTGAACACTGTCTCGGCGACGGTTGCGTTGGGATCTCGTTGCACTCACTGCTCCTTGGTACACAGCGTTGACTCGCGTGGCGGTTGCCCGCACATTAGCGAGATGACGGTGGATCAACTACGCGACGAATTCGACCTTTCCGTCGACGATATCCGTTGGTACTGCTCTCACACGATGATGGAGCGGATATTGGACGCAAAGGATGATCCCGACCAAATCGTGCATCGGATTTGGTCGGGTCGTCTCGAGGCAGAACTCTATCAGATGGAAGAGCGGTTCCTCAAGCAGTTGCAGGATGAACTCGAGCGCGATCTAATCGATGAGCGCCACATCCGCGAGCACTTTGATCGCGCTCGATTGCTGAAGATGCGCCGTCACTAAGCGCCCTTCTCTGCTTCGGCGATCTGGGCATCTACCCACGCCTCGATTTGTTCGAGCTGGGTGCCGACGCTCTTCTTGGCGGCAGCGAGGTCCATGCCTGGATCCTCTGACACCGACGCATAGAACTTTATCTTCGGCTCCGTTCCGGACGGACGGCAACTGACGACACTCTCGTCTTCGAGAACGAACTTGAGCACGTTCGAGACGGGAAGGGAGATCGATTCGAGCTGCTCTCCCGATGCGGCGTCGGTCACCGTCTGCTTTTGATAATCCTTGATCATCGAAACGGCGACGCCTCCAATCTCCTTTGGTGGATTCTCCCGAAGCTTCTTCATCAGCCCCTGCATCACGTCGGTTCCCGACATGCCGCGGAAGTACTTGGAGATCTGGATCTCCTCGTAGTAGCCGTGCTTCCCGTAGATCTCCTCGAGTCGGTCAAGAACGCTCTTGCCCTCGGAGACGTGGTAGAGCGCCATCTCCGCGGTCAGCACCGACGCGGTAATCGCGTCCTTGTCACGTACCTCGCGTCCGATGAGAAACCCGTAGCTCTCCTCATCTCCCATAACATAGGTGCCCCGGTCGGGGTGGGTATCGAGCTCGCGCATGACCGTCGCGATGTGCTTAAACCCCGTCAACGTGTCCTCGACCCGCACACCGTAGCCCTCGGCGACCTTTCGCTGAAGCTCGGTGGTTACCACCGTTTTCACAAAGACCGGCTTCTCAGGCAGGATACCCAGTTCCTTCCTGCCGCCGAGAATGTAATCCGCGAGGAGCACGCCAAGCTGGTTACCGGTAATCAGCTGGTATCCGTCGGGACCCGGTACCGCAATTCCAAGCCGGTCCGCGTCCGGATCGGTGCCCATGACAATATCTGCCTGCTCGCGTTCACCGAGCTCGAGCGCAAGCTTCATAGCGCTCGCCTCCTCAGGGTTCGGAAACTCGACTGTGGGGAACTCGCCGTCAGGATCGCGTTGCTCCGGTACCGTGACCACGTTTACGCCGAAATCGCCGAGCACGCGTTCGACCATCATTGCGCCGGTGCCGTGAAGTGGCGTGTAGACAACTTTGATGGACGAACCCCTCGTTTCGAGCAACTCGGGGCGGATGATCTGGCGCTTCACCATCGCGACGAACTCGTCGTCCATCGACTCGTCGAGGTAGGTGAGCAAGCCCCGCTCGAGTGCCTCTTCTTTTGTGATGCTCTTTGGCGCTCCGCTTACCGCGCGAACCTCTTGGATGATAGCTTTGTCGTGCGGCGCGACGATTTGCGCGCCATCGGCCCAGTAGACTTTGTATCCGTTGTACTCCGGAGGGTTGTGGCTTGCGGTCACCACGACGCCGGTACTCGCGCCGAGTTTACGGACGGCAAACGAGAGCTCGGGGGTTGGCCTGAGCGAGGGAAAGAGGAAGGCGTGAATGCCGTGTGCAGCGAAAACGAGCGCGGCCTGAAGGGCAAATGAGTCTGAGAAGCGACGTGAATCGTGCGCGATCACCGCGCGGCGCTCGTCCGCCTCCTGTTCGCCATGTTCAGCGACGTAGCGCGCGAGGCCCTCGGTTGCCCGTCCGACGACCAGCGGATTCATCCGGTTGTAACCACCGCCGATAACTCCGCGCAGGCCACCTGTGCCAAACTCGAGGTCGGTGTAGAAACGATCGCTGAGTTCCTTCTCGTTGCCCTCAGAGAGTAACGTTTCGACTTCCTCGGCAAAGCGCTTGTCGCTCTCGTACTTCACATACTCGCGTGCGCGTTCGACAATCTCTTCGTTCGTGTAGGCGCTCATAGGTTCTCCTCTTTCTCCGTAAGCTCTCGCAAAAAACTGTTCAATGCAAGCGGCTCGTCTAGGACGATGGTCGCGCCGGCCGCCTCAAGTTCCTGCTTCCCGCGGAAGCCCCACCCCGCCCCGATTGGGACCATTCCGGAACGAACCGCGGTGTGCATGTCCACGTCCGAATCGCCAATGTAGAGGGTGTCGCCGGTGATCCCAAGCTCGCCAAGAAGGTGGTGGGCGCCTGTGGGGTCGGGCTTCGGCGGAAAAGGCTCTCGGTGACCGAGAACGCCGTCGAACGGGCGGTCGGGAAAGTGATGCGCTACAGCGTTGACTACAGCCTCGTGTGGCTTGTTCGAGAGGACTCCGAGCGTAAGGCCTCTTCGCTTCATCTGTGCGACGGCCTCTCGAATGCCCGGGTACGGGGTGGTCTTGCCCTGAACGTTTTGCACCAGCAGCTCCCGGATTTCGTTGGCGAAGGCTTCGATCCGGGCTCTCGGGAGCTCCGGGAACGCACGATCCGCGAGTTCGAACACCCCTGAGCCCACGAACCGCCGGTACGCAGGCACAGGGTGCGGCGCGAATCCGTGCGCGCAAAGCACCTGGTTTGTGGCGGCGGCGATATCTGCTAAGGTATCGAGCAAGGTACCGTCGAGGTCGAATATGACAGCTTGTACGGGCATAGCCGACACTACGACGGCGTCGCGAGGTCCGTCAATTCAATGCGCATTCTTCTTTTGGAGCCGTTCTACGGCGGGTCGCATCGCGACGTCGTAGATAATCTGCTTGCCACCTCGACTCATCAGATAACCGTCATAACGCTCTCTGCACGCCATTGGAAGTGGCGCATGCGCGGTAGTGGACTTCACTTTGCACATACCGTTCGCGATCCCGACCTGTACGATCTCGTGGTGGCAACCGGCATGACTACGATCACAGACTTCATGTTCCAATGGGGCGCGGCCATGCCACCGGTTGCACTCTTCGTCCACGAGACGCAGCTCACCTATCCAGTTCCGCCAGGCGAGACCCCCGACCTCCATCTCGCATTCACCGATGTTCAGAATTTGGTGGCAGCCGAGAGCGTTCGGTTCAACTCTGAGGTCCATTTGTCTGGTTTTCTACACAACCTAGAGCAATTCTTGAGAAAAATGCCACGGCCCAGGCTTAGTTGGGTGGTGGATGAAATCAGAACAAAGAGTCGGGTGCTCTACCCCGGGATCCGAGTGCCCGGGGGATCTCCGAGCGCCAATCGGGTTCCGCTGGCGACTCACGACATCGCCGGCGATGACGGTGTTGCCGACCGGCCGCTTGTTGTGTGGAACCATCGCTGGGAGTTTGATAAGGCGCCCGAGGTCTTCTTCGCGGCACTCGGGCGGGCCAAAGCACAGGGCGTTTCTTTCTCGTTGGCGATCCTCGGCGAGAACGTTCAGGTGCACCCGAGCGCGTTCGAAGATGCGCGGGATACGTTTGACAAAGAAATCGTGCAATTCGGATACGTGGCTGACCGCGATGAGTACGAACAGTGGCTTCTGCGGGGAGATATCGTTGTCAGCACCGCGATTCAGGAGAACTTCGGCATCTCGGTTCTCGAGGCGGTTGCCGCCGGTTGCTTTCCGCTTCTTCCCGATCGACTGAGCTATCCCGAGATTGTCCCGGTGCAGTTTCACCCGGTGTGCCTCTATCGAGACGAAGCAGAACTGAGCGATCGGCTTGTGCGACTCTTGGGTGATCGGGAGGCGAGGCGCCTTCCTCCCGAGCTGCAGGAACACGCCCGTTCTTTCTCGTGGCAGAACCGCGTAGCGAAGTGGGACGCCTGGATGACAGATGTCGCAGAGGGGCGAGAGCATGGGAAGGCATAAACAAAACAAGGGGGCTGCCGGGTTCGAATCGTTCTATGAGTCGCTTTACGGTTCGCGTTGGCCGACGTTGCGCGAAGCGCTGACAGGGGCAACCGTTTCCCTAACCCTGCGCCTTGATAAAGGTCGCCCCTACTACCTTGACCCCGCAAGCGCCCTCGCCGCGCTTGCCCTCGACGTCTCAGGGGCAAGCAGTATCGTCGATCTCTGCGCGGCCCCCGGCGGGAAATCGCTCGTGATTGCTTCACAGCTCAGCGAAAGCGCTCGGCTCATTTGCAACGAGCGCTCGAGCGCTCGTCGCGCGAGGCTTCACCGCGTCCTCGACGAGCACTTGCCCGCCGATCGCCGCGCGCACGTGACGGTGACGGGCCATGACGCGACGAAGTGGGCGCTTCATCGGCCGGCTTCCGCCGAGCGAGTGCTTGCCGACGTTCCCTGCAGCTCGGAGCAGCACGTGCTCCAGTCTCCCGGTGCGCTAGCCGAGTGGAGTCCGAGCCGCACGAAGCGCTTAGCGCAAGGTGCGTACGCCATCGCTTGTGCGGCCGCGGACACACTGCTTTCAGCTGGACGGATGGTGTACTCCACGTGTGCGCTCTCACCCACCGAAAACGACGAGGTTGTGAGACGCGTCATCGCACGCGCGAACGGCGGGCTTCTGGCTGCCGCGACGGCGGACGCCGTGCACGCCGCTTGGGCGACGATTGCGCACGATGAGGCGTTTGGGATGCCCGAGCAGTCCCGGGCCGAGTTTGGGGAAGCGTGCCCCGGTGAAGCTACCGAGTACGGGTGGATGATCATGCCCGATCGCGATCGGGGGATGGGCCCGATCTATCTCGCCATCCTGACCAAGGCCGCCTGAGTGTGCGCTCTTGTCTTTTGACGCGAGCGCCATACATTGGTGGGCGTGCCACGAACGATCGACACCGGACTCAATCCCGAGCAAAAACGCGCCGTGCTCACCCATGACGGCCCACTGCTGATTATCGCCGGCGCCGGTTCCGGCAAGACACGGGTCATAACCCATCGAATCGCGAGCCTCCTCGACGACGGGGTGCCCCAAAAGGCGATTCTCGCGCTCACCTTCACGAACAAGGCGGCCCGTGAAATGGCGGAGCGGGTTCGGGGGATCGTCGGACGCAAGCTGCGAGACCTAACGGTTAGCACTTTCCACAGCTT
>JBMCTC010000166.1:0-7220 GCA_048624115.1 Spirochaetota bacterium | reverse complement strand
CGGTCCGTACCTCGTATAGTACTCTTCAACGTTAATGGCCACGCGATGGTCCTCTTGCTCATGCAGCGCTCCTTGGTAATGGAACGCCTCGCATGGTGAATTGTGTCACTCAGATTGTACAAAAAACGCATTCAAAATCCCAGTCTAGGACCGTTTTCCCGCTACTCGAGCACCACCTCGCTAACGAGCATCTGATCGCCGTCAAAGAGAAACCTTCCGCGGGTGGTTCGATGGTCAAGAACGTGAGGCAGCCAGAGTTTGTCGTCTGCCCACATCTTCTCGTATGGAATCTCGTCGACACGCGTCCAAAACGGTACGGCCTCCGGGGTTTCGACCGCATTGCCCTCGAATTCGGCACTCTGAAACACCAAGACGCGAAGCGCGTACCCGTCTACGAACGTGAACTGCAACTCGGCTGAGTGTTCGAGCTCGTAGACGATAAGGCCAACCTCTTCGCGCGTCTCGCGAATCGCGGCAGCTTCCGGCGTCTCTCCCGCTTCAACTCGACCACCGGGTCCGTTTATCTTGCCTTTGCCGAGTCCCCGTTGCTTGTGAATGAGGAGTACATGCTCGTGATCTCTCACGAAGCAGAGAACTGCGGTTTCGGTCGGCTGAAACTGCTCCCAGCTCGGGAGCGATAGTTTTGAAAGCATCGGCAGAGGCTCCTTGCGCATGCGTTTGATCACAAACGGCGAGTTATGATAGTATGTATAGCCAAGGCTCATCGCCTACTCAAAATCAAAAGAAAGGGAAGTCCACCATGTTAGGATTCGTTGTTGTCGCAGTGGTAGGTGCGCTTGCCTTTGCCGCCGTGAATTTTTACGGCGTCAAACGCTTAGACACCGGCACAGAGCTCATGCAAGAGATTGCAGGAGCCATTCAGGATGGAGCAGATGCGTTCATCACCCACGAGTACAAGATCATACTCGGTATTTCGGTGCTGATCGCCGTACTCCTCGGTGTCGTGGTCTCGTGGTACACCGGCGTCGCCTTTATCCTCGGCGCAGTCATGAGTGCATCCGCCGGCTGGATCGGCATGAAGATTGCCACGCTCGCGAATGTCCGCGTCTCGAACCGAGCCCGAGAGACCGGTAGTCTCGGAAAGACCCTCCAGGTCGCCTTCCGTGGCGGAAGCGTCATGGGCCTCTCGGTCGGTGGCTTCGCTCTGCTCGGCCTGGGTCTCATCTACTTTGTCTTTGGACAGGTTCTCGGTCAGACCGCGCCGGCAAATCTCATTATTGAGATTAACTGGCTCGGTGTAAACTTCATTCCGTTTACCATGACTGTCTCCGGCTACGCCCTCGGGTGTTCGCTCGTTGCCATGTTTGACCGTGTTGGTGGTGGCATTTACACAAAAGCAGCGGATATGGGTGCAGACCTCGTCGGAAAGACCGAAGCACATATCCCCGAGGATGATCCGCGAAACCCTGCTACGATCGCCGACAACGTTGGTGACAACGTTGGTGACGTTGCCGGTCTTGGTGCCGACCTGCTCGAGAGCTACGTCGGATCGCTGATCTCGAGCGTTGTCCTCGCCTCCTACATGTATTTCACAACGAGTCAGTCGGCAGAGCCCATTGCCGCCTCACTCGTTTCGAAGCTCATGACCTTCCCGCTGATGTTCGCGTCAATCGGAATCGTCGCGTCGATCATCGGCATTCTCAGCCTGCTTGTGAGAAAGCCATCAGACAGGCCGCACCGCGAGCTCAACGTCGCGACGTGGGTAAGTGCGGGACTGACACTTGTTGGAACGGGCGTGTTGACTTGGTTCATGTTTGAAGGTGAGTCGTTCTCTCCGGTTCTCGGATTTGCGGCAGGTCCGCTGTCTCCATGGTTTGCTGCAATTCTCGGTATTGTCAGCGGAATCCTCATCGGGCAGCTTGCAGAGTACTTCACGAGCTACGACTTCAAGCCGACGCAGGGAATCGCTGCCGCAAGCCGCCAGGGAACCGCACTTACGATCACGCAGGGGCTCGCGGTTGGAATGAAATCAACCTTCTTCCCGCTGCTCTTGCTCGCACTCGCGGTAATCGGGGCCAACGCCCTTGCCGGTCTCTACGGTGTGGCAATGGCGGCAATCGGTATGCTGAGCTTTGTTGTCGCAACCGTCTCCGTTGATACCTATGGCCCGATCGCTGACAATGCGGGTGGGATTAGTGAGATGTCCAAACTCGATCCCCATGTTCGTGAAATCACAGATGAGCTTGATTCGGTTGGAAACACGACGGCTGCAATTGGTAAGGGTTTTGCGATTGGTTCTGCGGCACTCGCCGCGCTCTCGCTCTTTGCGTCCTACCTCTACTCGCAGGCAGGTCCCACGAACACGCAGGGCATGTACGAACTGCTTCTCGACATGATCAATCCGATGACGCTTGCCGGTGGTCTCGTAGGTGCGGCACTCCCGTATCTCTTCTCCGGTATACTGATCGAGGCGGTTGCGAAGGCAGCGCGAAAGATGGTCGATGAGGTCCGACGCCAGTTCCAGGCAGACCCGAAAATCCTCACCGGTGAGACCCGACCGGACTATCGGCTCTGTATCGAGATCTCCTCGGCCGGCGCAATCTCAGAGATGAAGGTTCCAGCGCTGATTGCAGTGCTGACGCCTCTTGTCACCGGATTTCTGCTTGGTCCAGAGTTCGTGGGTGGTCTGCTGATCGGTACCACGCTTTCTGCAATTATGCTCGCGTTGTTCACGGCAAACGCCGGTGGCGCATGGGACAACGCAAAGAAGTATATTGAGCACGGGCACCATGGCGGAAAGGGCTCAGAAGCCCACTCAGCGGGTGTTGTTGGTGATACGGTCGGTGACCCGCTCAAGGACACCGTCGGACCGAGTCTCGACATCTTGATCAAGATCATGGCGGTTGTTTCGCTGATCGGTGTAAGCATCTTCCAGCGCTACAACTTGCTCTCACTATTCCAGTAGCACGTTCGGGCCCGGCACACGCTGCCGGGCCTTCTTTATGCATTCGCGCGACGCTCACCAATCAGACGAAGAGACTCCCATACACAAAGACGAAAGCAAGCAGCGCGAGCGGCCCGAGCAGGTTATTGTCGAGGTTTATCGGATGCTTCGCGAGGCGCGCGCCCGCGGCGAACAGCCGGAACGTGTTATCATGGACAGGGAAACGTACGATGCGATTCAGGCGTACCGTGCGCGTCTTGGGGACGCGCCGGAGGGTCAGCCTGACTATCTCGAGCAATACGCGATATTCGGCCTCGAGATTTTCGTAGAGATCAATGCGGGACTCGAGGTCTGTTAGGTAGGCGAACGCCTATGCCTCGCCGCTCAACGCTCGTACACGCTCGTATGGAAAGAAGCCGGTGGAATGCCCGTCGCTCCACTCGATGCTAATCGCGTAGTTGCCTACCGTAGCGACGTTCTTTGCATGAATGTCATCAGGGATCTCCGCTTCGTTTAGCTTTTGCTCGCCGGTGAACTCATCGACGCAGACGGCACACTGACACGCCGCGCGTAGTCGCTGGTTTGCCACCGAGTCCACCCGCCCATCGGGCCACGTCAAGTTCACCGATTGCTCGTCAAAGTTGACCTCTGGATGCATTCGTCCCGCTCTGCTCTTGCCGAGCTCCCGGATCATCCACTCGACCGACTTTTGCAGTTCCACTGATCGCTCGTTCCGAGCGGTCGGTCCGCCAAACTGAGCGCTCGAGATCGGCAACTGTCCGAGGATCGGCAGCCCGTAGTGGCCGGCGATTCGCTCGGCAGCACCAGCTCCGAAGATGTTATGCCGTGTCCCGGTGTCGGGTGCGACGAAGTAACTCATGTTCTCGACGACGCCGAGAACCGGTACATCGACCTTGTCGAACATCGCGATTGCCTTCCCGACGTCTGCGGCCGAAAGTACGTGCGGCGTGGTCACGATCACCGCTCCGTCCATCTGGACGCTCTGCGTGATAGTGATCTGGACGTCGCCGGTGCCCGGCGGTAGGTCCAAGAAGAGATAGTCGAGCTCGTACCACGCGACCTGATGAAGAAACTGTTGCACGTAATTCGTGACCATCGGACCCCGCATGATCGCCGGCGCCTCGCCGAGCCAAAATCCAAACGACATCACCTTCAGGCCATCGAACTCCTCCGGGACAACCATGTTGTGCTCGTTGCCGGCGAGGCCCACCTCATGGTGTTCAAACAGCGTCGGAATGGAGGGGCCGTAAATATCCATATCGAGAAGACCTACACGATATCCCTGATGCACGAGCTCCATTGCTATCGAGGCAGCAACAGTCGACTTCCCAACGCCTCCCTTGCCGGAGGCCACTGCGACGATGCTATCGACCTGGTCGAGTCCGCTCTGTTCCGCGCGAAGCTTGCGCTGTTGATTTCTACTCGAGAGTTTGACCTGGACGCTCTTCACGCCTTCCACAGCACCGACGTTTGCTTCGGCCTGGGTACGAAACTGGTCACGGATCGGACACGCCGGTGTGGTCAGTTCGAGATCGACGGAGACATGGCCGTCTTTGATCTCGAGCCGTTTCACAAACCCGAGCGAGACGATGTCTTGGTGTAGGTCCGGGTCGATGATGGTCGCGAGTGCTTGTTCTACCTGCGCTTTTTCTACTGGCATGGTGCCTCCGTGGGCCTTTGAGGATACGTGACGTGGAGAAGCACCGTCAACAGCGCTGCCCCGCGTCGTTACACTTCTTCGGTGTAAAGCGTGAGTGGGTACCCGGCCGCTTGTGCGTTCTTCTTTGCTCGTTCGACGCGCGAGTTTGCTACGTCGTAGGTGTAGACGCCAACGATCGATTTTCCGCCCTGATGTGCGCTCAGCATGACGCGCCGCGCCTCGTCTCGAGTCTTCTTGAAGATCGAGACAAGGATGATGATCACAAACTCGCGCGGCGTGTAGTCGTCATTGACGAGAATGACTCGATACATCGAGGGCGGGGCGACTTTGTCTTCTGTTCGCTCCTGGACGTCTGTTCCGCCGCCAGGAGGGGTCAGCGGATCGGACATGGTTACTCCTGCCCCCCCGGTAGGAGGGTGACTTGGACGTACTGATCGTTTTGCAGATACCGTTGGGCCGCCGAGCGAACATCCGAGGCGGTGAGGGCGTTTACGAGGTCGAGATACTGATCGATGGCGTCCAGCGGTCGATCATGCTCGAGCGCGTACTCGATCTGGTTCAGCCAGAACTCGTTGCTCGTAAGCCCCTCTTCAAACGCGGCGCGCTGCGTCTCTCGAATGCGCTCGACGTAGGTTGCGTCGGGGAGCTCGCTCTTGATCTCTTCAATAATATCAAAAGCCGTTCCGGTGAGTTGATCGATTCGCTCGGGATCTGCCCGAAAGGTAAGCAGGATGCCGTAGCGCTCTTCCGGAACTTGCGCGAACTGCGCTTCAACGCCTACGCCGTACGTTCCCGATTCGTCTTCGCGAATAACCTCTTGCATCCTTATCTGCAGCATTCGCTCGAGTGCTCGTATGTGATAGTTCGCCTCTTGCGAGAACTCGTAGTCACCGTAATATGCGACGATTACTTGCGCAACCGGCTCGACACCCGCACGCACCGTGTCGGACACCTGCTCGTCGGGGCGGTCTATGCCAACATCGACCCACCCCCCGTCACTGCCCGGACCGGGAAGCGAGGCGATGTAGCGTTCGGCAAGCGGCGCAAAACTCCGAGCGTCGATGTTTCCCACGAAGACAAACGTGAAGTCTGAGAGATCATCGAAGCGTTCCTCGTAAACCGAGAGCATTGTGTCGAGGTCCAGACTCTCCACGCCCGCCGGGTCAATGGGCACAGCGCGCGGGTTCTCGTCACTGTAGAGCTCCTGAAAACGCTTGCTGAACAGAAAGTTTGGTTGGTTCTCCTGGTTGGCCACAATCGCCGTGAACTGGTTTTGCAGCGCTGTAAACGTGGCCACGTCACGTCGCGGAGACGTGAGCTTCAGGTGCATGAGCTGAAGGGTCGTCTCGAGGTCCTCGACCGAGGTGGAGCCGGTCACTCCTTCGGAGTAGGTCGATATATAAGGCGCAACTTGAAGAGCACGCCCCGCAAGCACTCGCTGCAGATCCGAAACGCTCAACTCGCCGTACCCCATTTGTTCGGTAAACGTCGTTGCGTAGGTTGCGTTCCAGTGCTCATCGAGCGGAACCGTGGACGTCCCACCAGGGCTAAACGCCGTGAACAAGATTTCATCGGCGCGGTGGTCGGTCGGATAGAGGACGATGCGAGCACCATTACTCAGACGCCATTCGACTGCCCCGTCTATCTCGAGCGGTCGGCTTTCCATGATGCTGCCCGCAACCGGTACGGTCTGCAGAATCTCACCCGCCACCTCGACATCGACGTAAGGCGCGACCTCTACGAGCTGGGCGGCTCGGAATGCCTCTTCGAGTTCGCTCTCTGTTATTTCGGGCAGATCTTCGCTCTCGATCGCACTCACCATTACGACTCGGTTTTGATCGTCGAGATACGTCTCGGCGAGCGAGTTTACGTCCTCGAGGTCGATAGTGGGCAAGAGTTCGTCGTAGAGCTCGCGCTCTGCGGGGATACCGGGAATCGCCTCATTCTCGAGGTATGCCCGGACGTACTCGTCGGCAAAAGCACGGCTACTTATGTCGTTGCGCTCGCGATACGCCTGCTCAATGCCGCGAAGGGCGTTGCGCTTTGCTCGATCGAGTTCAGTCTCGGTAAATCCGTGCTCGATGATCCGACGCGTCTCGATGAGCAGTGCCCCAACGGCCGGCGTGACGTTGTTGCCCTCTACCGCTGCTCCAATCGTTGCCGCAGCCTCGGTACGCACGAGGCGGCCGACGCTGACCCCTGCGTCCAAGAATGGCGCGTCGGGCTCGCGGCTGATGTCGGCGAGACGCGTGTTGAACATCGCCGAAAAAAGCTGTCCCTGGAGTAGCTCGCGATAGTCGTCCTTCGAGACGAGGGGTTGCGAGTCGCGTTTCACGATTACCGAGACCGTTGTGTAGCTGGTTTCTGGGTCAGAGGCCACGACAAATCGGGTCTCGTCGTGGGACGGGACTTCGTAGACCGGGCGCTCGCGGGCGTCGGTTGCGGGTTCGATTTGCGAGAAGACCGCCGAAATCTCTGCTTCTACCTCGGCTACGTCAAAGTCGCCGACTGCAATCACGGACATCAGCTCGGGCCGGTACCAATCCTCGTAGTATCTCCTGAGAACCGCCGGGTCAAAATCCCGGACAATGTTCATGTCGCCAATTGGCAGCCGGCTCGCGTACCTCGAGTCGC
>JBMCTC010000165.1:0-7234 GCA_048624115.1 Spirochaetota bacterium | reverse complement strand
ACCGGCCGTCACGACACCCTGCTTTTCTTCCTCGGCTTCAAGGGGTGAGAGAACTCGTATCTCGAGCACCGCGCCCATAACCCGCTGATCGTTGCTATCGAGGCCCTCCGTCGCCCACGATCGCAACTCGTCACTGACCTCACTCCAGCCGCGGAACGCCTCGTCTACATCGTCGATTGTGAGAATACCGTCAAACTCGAGTTCAGCGTGAAGCGTTCCGGTCTCGCTGTCGTAGCGAAAGCTCGAGGGCACGCTCAGTCGGCGCGAGAAGAGCAGCAGCGCCTCGTCGTTGAGTCTGACGCTGTACTCTTCAATCTGAGCTACTATGAGGGAAGATTGGCCTGAGCCGACGTTTATGTCGAGTTCTGAAATCGAAAGGCTCCATCCTGGGCCGGAACTCGTTCCTGGCAGGAGCGAGGCTTGATCAACAGCGATGAGGATTGACTCGATCCGTGATCGGGAGATTGGTTCGAGAAGCCGAACCGAGACCGGACGATCCGAACTCCCCAATGTGATAACAGCGCCCCGCTCATCTTCGGTGACCCCGACGAGCGGAATCCCCGCGATATCGGTAGCGTTTTCCGGCACTCCTTGGATATAGCTCGTTGCACGCTGTTGTGCGTAGAGTGCGAAGATGCAGCACGCGAAAGAGAGTGTGAGCAGCAATCGTCGCGAGGTGTATCTCAACAGTAAGCACCTGTTCAAAACCAATCTCCCGGTTCGGGATCCGCGAAACCTGGGAAGGCCGAAAAACTCGCGACCCCGTTTTGCTCCCGTACGTTCACGCGTGACTTCACGCGCTCGCGATCCGAACCCGCAGCGTACACGTTAAAGGTTGCCTGCCTGAGCACACGGTCGCGGTGCTCGGGATGGAGGGCAACACGCACCTCGCCGTCTGCCTCGTAAAAGACGGCGAGAATGGAGCTCGAGGAGAAGAGCGCGGTTGCGCGTGCCTGCTCGCGTCCCATCTCTTCTCGAATCGCATCGATCTGCGACTCGAGCTCACGACGTCGTGCGGCCTCACTCTCGAGTCGCGTCTGCAATGCGCTGTTTGCCGCTTCGCGCTGTGAGAGGCGTTCGCGGGTCTGCTCGACGATCCGTTCGGCGTTGGAGAGGGCCGTGACGAGTCTGCGGCCCTCCCGCTCGAGTGAGTCTATCCGCGACGCTGCGGTCTGCAACTCGCTCTGAAGTTCTTCGAGCTCAGCGCGGCGGAGCTCAGCGTCTTCCGTCGTTCCGTCCGGCTCATCGTCTCGAGGGGGTGCCGGAATCGGGTCGAGAGGCTCGCTTGCCGCCGGTCCGCCTGATCCAACGGTGACCGGGATCTCGAACGTCTCGCTTGTCATGCTCTCAACAGCGGCAATCTCGTCTCCTACCGATGCGAGCTCTCGTTCGAGCGCAGCGACCTCGGCTTCGATTCGCCGCTCTTCGGCCTGCGTTCCCTGATCTCGTTCGAGGATGCCAAGCAGTCGAGCGCGCTCGGCAGCGAGTTCGTTGTTTCTACGCTCGAGTTCCGTGGTGAGACGAGCGCTGAGCGTCTCCACCGCGTCGCCGGGGTCCATCGGCTCGAGCTCGTCTGGTCCCTGTTGCCAGCGCTCCCAGTAGCCGCTCTGAGAGACGGCAACCGTGAGCCCGACCGCAATGAGAACCAACAAGAGTGTTGCGCCTGTCACCAGCCAGCGGCTCGAAACTCTCATACAACCCTACTTTTGCAACTCAGGGGTGCGGTGTTGAATCCAATCGGCGTGGGGAACGGCAATCTCGATTTCTTGTTGCCGCACGATTTTTCCGCGACTCTCCTCGAGGCGAGTGTACTGATCACGGGACACGAGCCGCTCAACAAACGGGCGGGCAGGACGAAAGTCGAGCCTGAATGCGAGCCGGGCAAATCCATGGGCGAGCTTTTGCCACAGGGCTTGCGCCCCGGTAGGATCGGACTCCCAGAGTCTCACGCCGCGCTGATAGTGTCGTTGAAGCCGATCAAAGGCGACAAAGACATCTTCGCGAACCGGATCAGGCGAGCCAAAGAGCCTCGAGCCGGAATCATCAACCATAACAAGGGTGACAAGGTGCTCTGCGACGCTCTTTCCGCGCGGTCGAGCGACATCGACGAGCAGTGGCCGAAAGCGCTGTACACCGGACTCCGTCTCTACCTCGAAGAGCCCCGGTGCATCGAGCGCGAGCCCTGCAGCCGCTAGCGCGCTGCCCGTGATAAGGATCGAGGTGCCGTATGTCTTGTTTAGTTCCTCGAGCCGCGAGGCGGTGTTTACGGTATCGCCAATGACACCAAGCTCGAAGTTACGTTGGCTGCCGGTTCGGCCGTACACCACGGTGCCGCAATCGATGCCGATTCGATAACCGAGATCCGTTTCGAGTTCGGTGTTTAGCTCGTGTCGCTTTGATTCGATCCGAACCGCTGCGGTGAGCGCGTGACGCGCCGCCGGATTATGACCGTTGTGCGTGTTTGGGAAAATCGAGAGGCACGCATCGCCCATGTACTTGTTTATCTTTCCGGAAGCTGAGTACACAGCGTTTTCTACCGTGGCCCAGATCGCATTAATGATCTCCATCGCGGCTTCGTCGCGTTCCTCCGCGACACTCGTGAATCCGCGAACATCCAAGAAGAGAATGGCCATTTCCTCCTGGTGCGGCGCGAGTAGCGAATGGTCCTGCCTGAGCGTGGCAATGAACAGTTCGCTATCAGAGATCCCAGAGACGATTGACCCGAGGTCTGCAAGCTTGCCGTTCATCTCCTCGAACGACGAGTAGAGCTCCTCGGTTTCGCGAAACGCCAGCGGCAGCATGGGAACAGGGGCATCGATTGCGCCGGTCTCGCGGACAATCCGGCTCTTCTCATCGATTGCAGCCTGAATAGAGCGAAGCTCCCGAGTGGCGGCAAAGGTGTTGAGGAGCTTTACCACGAGAATAGCCGCGAGAACGCCACCGACAACGATAAGCAGCGCCGCTCGCAGGCTGTTTGCGGTACGATAGAAGTCACGACGCGTGTCCGCCACGAGAAGCAGGGTGCTCGACGCCTCGCCGACGTCTGCCCCGAGTGAGAGTGCCGCAATCGATCCGACATACGGCTCGGCGTTCAAGGCAAAGGTGATTGGCGCTTGAGGTGAATCGAAATCGGAACTCACGAGTTCGCCCAGTGGTGTCGAGAGCGAGAGCTCTTCGCAGTCGGCAGCCTGGACGCCTCCGTCGCTTCGGACGCCTCCGTAGCAGCTCGCGGGTTCTCCTCGAGACGGCGCAAACACATATGCGATGCTGCGTGCAAACTGCGCCTCGCTGAGCGCGAAGCGTGCCACCGCCGCCGCGATTACCGCCTCGCTCTCCTCATCCTGAAGAGCGGGCTGTCTCGCAACAAGTGCGTTGCTCCGAGCATACTCCCTACGCGTTCGGTCGATCTGGGAGCGAATTTGCTCGTAGCGCTGCTCGACGAGGATTGGCTCCACGACGTTCTCGAAGAAGAGTATGACCACAACGAATACGAACACTAAAGTGAGTACGTCCCAAGTAAGAAGGAGGCGACTGAGCCGGCGCTTTATCATGATCGTTCCATGTAAGGTAAATCTGACTCTCGGAGCGGGCAAGAAGAAAGCAGAGCGGCGGTAGAGAATGGCACGTCTCTGCTACATCGAAATGACCGGAATAGAAACTTTGGACCAGAAGTGAATCTATGGCAACACCTCGTAGAAGAGACGATAGAGCAAGCCGGTTTCCTCTGAGAGCGACGGCGGCCAGGTCGAGTCACGCACAAACTCAAGCCCATATTCGACGCCTGAGTCGCGCAGGTATCCGTTGTCATGAGACGCGGCAGCGCTGCCGTCGGACTCGAGAGGAACGAGATGAACAGAAAGTCCGGTGGCGTCGAGCGCGGCGCTGCCCGTCCAACGGTCGATGATTGCACGATCCACGGCAGACGCGAGTCGCGCACTCTCCGTGTCTACAAGATCAAACTCATCGCCAATGACTTTTGCCATATGACCCAGGTCGATATTGAGGTCTCCCGGCGTTGCGTAGAAGTCCTCGACCGAGTAGAAGAGCTTGGCTCGGACCTCGCTTCGAAGCGCATCGGTGAGTATCTGCGCCTCAAGGCCGGTCGCGAACTCGTTGAGCGCCGAGTTAACGTTACCTATCTCGTTCAAGTCGATCGAAGCAATCGTCGCGCCTGCCTGTGTGCTCGCACTTGCTGCAAAACTCTCGACAATCGACGTTCCAAACGCTCGTGGCGAGAGGTCGCTTGCGAGGAAGCGGATGAACAGATCGTCGTACTCCCAGCCGTCTGCGGGGATCAGTCCCTGGCTTGCCACCATGATCGGAACTGCCGAACGAAGTTCGTAAGCGAGTTCGATCCCTGCACCAAAGCAGAGGTCAAGCCCGAGCAGACTCACGCCCGCCGTCGAAAGTGCCCCCCCGAGCTCGGCGGTCAAGAGCGCGTCGCCACTCGAGCTGTCGTCAAAACTGGTTGCGCGGCTGCCGTTCGGTTCGATGGGCTCGCGCACGCCCGCGCGATAACCCGAGCCGTGGCCCCAGAGAATCAGGCCAAGGTGATCCGGCTCGTACCGGGTGCGGGCGAAATCGAGCAGTGCCGAGAGCGTTGCCGGATCGCCCATGTTGAGCTCCGCATCGGCGCCGCCCACGGTTATCCCAAGCTCCGGCACTGAAAGCGGAATGCTGACGATCGAATCGTTCATGCCACCTGGGTCGTTCGCGATCTCGTAGAGGCGCGTTCCCGTCCAATCTCCGTTCGAACTGTCGTAGCCCGGGGCGCGATCAACAAGTGCAACAACCGTGACTTCGCTTCCGGCGATGCCCGCAGCTTCCAGCTCATTGATATCTTCAATTGCCTGGGCCTCGAGATCGTTATCCGCCGCAACATAAATGACGACGGCCCATCTCCCGCCCCGCGAGGCAAGTTCGGTCGTCGTGCCCGAAAACGGGTTACCCGCCGAACACGACCCGAGTAGCAGCAACACGAGGAGGTACAACAATGTGAGCGCGGGCACCAACCATCGTCCACTCGCCGCTCGTTCTACAACTATTCGTTCCATACGTGGCCTCCGTGGTTGGTCCATTGAGAACCGTCGGCAAAGTGAGCCTGCTGGACTCGAAAGCGGCGGAGAACGAGCGATGGATCGTAGTCCGGCACAATCGCGTCGAGACTGGTAACAAGGGAGCGAACTGCCTGCGTGGGAAGCACGGACGTGACAACGACTGTGAAGCTGTTGTCTCCCTGATTTGGATAGGATTCGAGCCCGCCGCTTTCCGTGGTGACGTAGAGATCAAACGCGAGGGTGAAGGTGGTAATCTCCTGATTGCTCGCGTTTGAGAGGGTGTAGTGAATGCCGGCGCGTTCGTGAAGCGACCCGTATGACCCGCAGACGAGCTCCACCGACTCGTACTCGACGGGAATCGCTCCAAAGAAAGCGCGGCCGCAGCCTACGAGAGCCAAACAACAGGCAATGAGGAGGCACCCGAATACTCGCAGGTACGGCCGCATGGAGAAACCCTTTGGGACGGTCGTTCTGGCTCGCACGAACTGCGAGCTTCCCAACGGCCCCGCACTATATGACGCGCCTCGAATGAGTTTTGCTTCACCAAGGGGCGGTTTTTTTTTGTCTTATTCGAATAGCGAGAGCAACTCGGCCGGATCGTCGAAGCTGAGGCCGCCTTGGTTCTCTGTGATCAGGGCAGAGGCCAGCTCGCGTTTCTGGTCCTGAAGTTCGAGCACCTTCTCTTCTACTGTCTGTGCCGTGATTAGCTTCGTAACCACGACAGGCTTCTCTCTGCCAATCCGGTGGGCGCGGTCAACCGCCTGTCGCTCGACCTGCGGGTTCCACCACGGATCGCACAGGTAGACATAGTCGGCCGCGGTCAGGTTAATCCCGGTCCCTCCCGCCTTGAGACTCACAAAAAAGACTGCGGCGCCCGAAGTGTTCTGGAAGCCGGAAATCTCCGATTCGCGATCAGTCGTCTTCCCGTCGAGGTAGTAGGTTTCGACGCCGCTCGCGACGGCCCGATCGCGAAGTCGCCGGAGCGCGCTGACAAACTGGCTAAAGACGAGCGCCTTGTGCCCCTCGGCACAGTTCTCTTCGAGCTGGCTGAGGAGTTCTTCTTCCTTGGTCGACGGTACGCCGGCACCCTCGCGCTCGGCGTCCTCGGGATAGAGCGCCGCCTGTCGCAGCCGCAAAAGCCCCGTGAAGACTGCCGCTCCGATCGCCTTGATGTCACCCGATAGAATCGCGTTCGCCACAATGCTTCGGTGGTGTTCTTTGAGTCGCCGGTAGAAGGCCCGTTGCTTTGCGCCCATCGTGCAGGTTCGCGTCATCTCGATTTTCGGAGGAAGCTCAGGCGCGACCGCCTCTTTGGTGCGACGCAGCACAAAGGGGCTCACGATCCGACGCAGCCGCTCGAGACGGTTGTCGCTCCGGTCGCTCGATCGCCTCTTGGGAAAGCGACGGTGAAACTCAGGCATCGTCCCGAGGAGCCCGGGCACGAGAAAGTCGATGATCGACCAGAGATCGGTTGTTATGTTCTCTACCGGCGTGCCGGTGAGACAGAGCCGCAGCCGCGAAGGAATCTTGGTGATGATCTTTCGTCGTTTGGCAAGCGGGTTCTTGATAAATTGAGCCTCGTCGAGGCAGAGCAGGTCCCATTCGCGCTTCGACAGCAACTCGAAGTCTCGCTGCGCCGTCGCGTAACTCGTTACCACGAGCTCGGCGTTGTCGAGCTCGTGTGCCGTGCCCGCTCGATCGCCTCCGTGGTGCACGCGCGCCGTAAGCGACGGGGCAAAACGGGCCGCCTCGCGCGCCCAGTTGCCAAGCGTAGAAACCGGTGCAATCACGAGAAAGGTCGATGGTTTTTGCTCGCGCAGATGCAGCATAAACGCAAGCGTCTGAATCGTCTTTCCGAGACCCATGTCATCGGCAAGGCAGGCGGATAGCCCGTGTAATGCGAGGCGGGTGAGGTGCTGGAAACCAACATGCTGGTACGAGCGAAGCCGCCCCGAGAGCGCAATTGGTACCGGTGTCGACGCTGTCGAATGATCGCTCTCGAGCGAGCTCACCAGTGAGACAACCGCACGCACACTCTCGTCGTAGCGGTCGGCAAGTGCGGCGGCCTCTGCGATGCTTGCGATGTCGGTGGCCGGAATGCCGTGTGGCATCTCTTCTCGCAGCGCGAGCACCCCTTCAAGCCGCTTGATGGTCGTCGCATCGAGCAGGATTGCCTC
>JBMCTC010000164.1:0-7237 GCA_048624115.1 Spirochaetota bacterium | reverse complement strand
TTGGCTACATCGGTATGCCGGGAGAGCTCGTAGAATCGGTCCTTATTGGAAACACGGCAATCGGCATGGGTTCCTATCCCTACCTCGGTTTTGGGGACGACGAGGGAAGCATCGGCATCGATTCACCGGGGGCGGCAATTTCGCTCGCGACCGAACAGAGCTATCACGAGATGATGATTCGCCTCACTCCGAGCACGCAAGAGGAGGTGACCTATACCGGCGGCGGCGTGGTTGCCGAGACCCGGCTCCCAGCTTCCGGGTACGTGCGCAATCGCTTTTTTGTGCTTCCCGACGGAGGTATCGACGCGATAGACGCGTATGTCGAGTCGAGCTCCGGAACACTTGCAGGGGACGGACGTCGCTACGAGTTACTCGTGCCGGGTGACGAGTACAGTTTCTCGCTCAGCCGAGGGACAATCTCGTTCCCCGAAGAGCTCGAGCGCCGAGTGCTTGTCTATTACGAGGTAGGGGGAGTCCCGGTCGGCAGCCCGACGCTCGGGCGGAATTCGTTCTTTGGTTTCAGCGACGGACAACCAGACGAAACGCTGCTGCGAGATTTCTCGTTTGGCGGGGCCGAACTCGATGACTATTTGGCAACGATCTCCCCAACGCCCGTTGCCGATGGACTCGGCATCGATGACGTTCGGGTTACGGTACACGGCGATGACGCGTTCGTCCTCCACGAACCTGCCCGGTACAGCCCGTTCGAGCTGGCGAACCGGTACGAGTTTGCCCGAGAGCAGGATGACGTTGCGATCGTAGCCGCCTCGGGATCGCCCGTGACCACTACGCTTCGAAGCATTCCCGAGCCGTTTGCCGCGACTACGGCGCTCACGCCAAACGCGAGCGATCCCCGCGAGTTCGCAAACCGATACCCGTTCGCCTCGAGTGCCGTTCCGCTCCCACAGCCGCAGATCTACGGACGAGCGCCGAGTGGCGCGAGCGAACTCTTTGTCGTCGGGCGGACCTCGCAACCAAGTGAGACGATCACCCTCCCCCGGGGCGCGATACCAGGCAGCATTAGCGTTACACGCAATGGCCGCAACGACGCGGAGTTCACCCTGACCGACTCCGGAGAGCTCATTCTTGCAGATGATCTCTCTCCCGCCGATACGGTGATCGTTCGCTATCGTGAGCAGAGCGCTTCGGGCGCCTCCGACCTCATTTTCGGGGCGGGGAACCGCTTTTCCCCAATTCCCGGAACCGAGTTCACCGCTTCGCTCGGTGCGCGATGGACGCCGGGACGGGGCACTTTCTCCTACGAGCCAAACGAGTATCCGGGCTACGTCGTGGCCTCAGGGTCGGCGGGAATCGATTCAACCGCGTGGGAGCAGTTTCAGGCGGGAGAGCTCGAGGCGGAGGTTAAAGGCGCGGTCAGTTTTTCGACGAACGATACCACCGGAGTTTTGCGGCTCGAGTCGATGGATGAGCGTATCGAGGTGCTCTCGGTCTCACCGTATCAGCTCACGCCGGCTGCGCCTCCGACGATCGATCCGGACACCGGCGACGGATTCGACGTGGGCGCGGCGCAGCGCGGCATTCTCCTCTATAAACACTTCTATGAGGAAGACTTTCTCGGCAATACTACGCTGTTGCCCTACGACTCTTCGAGTAGCGTCATCGAGACCTCAGACTACGCCCCGGGCGGCCGAACCGGACCCTATCCCGCTCTGTCTACCGACTCAGCCTATGGCGGAAATGTCGCTGTACTCGAGTACGAACTGCCAAGCAATGCGACGTGGGTAGGAGCACAGGTAGATCTCGGCGAGGCACGCGACTACGCGGATGTCTCCCAAATCGTGGTGCCATACCGGCTTGTCGAGGCGTCGGACACGATCCGGGCATTCCTGCAGATTGGCGCAATCGGGGAAGACATTGACGGTGACGACGTCCTTGACCGCGGAACACTCGGCATCCCTTTCTCCGATGCGCGGACCGGCTTTGCGCTTCTCGCTGGAACGAAGAACGATCCATCTGCGAACTATTCGGAAGATCGGAATCTCAACGGCGTGATCGACCGGGAGCTCCCCGAACGCATCGTGACACGAGAGCTTCCGGTAACAGCCGGCGGATGGCAATCTGCCACGATCACACTCACGCAGGAAGAGTCCCAACGCCTTGCTTCCTCTCGTGCAATCCGCGTACTGCTCGTCCGTACCGGCGTCGGCCCGACCTCCGGGAGGTTTCTCCTCGGCGATGCCGAAGTTCTCGGGGCACCGCTTCGAATCGAACCGCGCTCGACAACCGGAGCCGAAAACATCTCCCTCTACGCAGAGCCCTCATCTCGGCTCTCCCCACCGTCGCTCGGGTCACAGTTTCCCGAGCTGGGAGAGCGACTCGAGCGGGCGGAGGGCGAGGAGCGTCACCTGCGGCTGAACTGGGATTCACTTGCAACTGGTGAGCTTGCGCTTACATTCCCAACCGCCGTTGCGGAACGCAACTACCAGTCGCTACGCGTCTACATACGAGACCTCAATGGAACCTCGCCCACGATTACGCTGCGCGCACTCGACGGCGAGACCGCGATTGGCCAATCCTCGCTCAATCTGCCGAATAGCGATTGGGCCGAACTCCGCCTGGCCCTTGACGATTCCGACCGTACAGTAACACGGGTCGAGGTAGTCGTGACCGGAACTTCAGCCGGAAGCATCGCAGTCGACGAGATCTCGTTTTGGGAGCCGCGGGCGACTGTCGGCGGCGTTGCGGAGGCACGGGCGAGGTGGAAGACTCCGGTAGAGCTGCGGGTCGGCGAGACGGTGGTGCTTCGCGATCTGATTGTCACGCAGTCGGTCACCGCACAATCGCGCGGCTTTGCACCGGGTCTTGCCGCGGCGGGCCCGGGATTAGCCTCGAGCTCCCGCGTGGAGAGCGAACTTTTCGGCGGTGGGGTTGGCATCGAACTCGACCTGGTATCGAGGCCCGACGGCGACGGCGGAACGATTGGGCACCAACTGACGAGATCCTTCGCGGGGTCGGTGGTGATGCTCGCGGATTCCTACGAACGGTCGTTCGGCGTGCTTGACGGCTTTCAGCACGTCGCCTCGATCGACATTACCACCGGCGACGACGCACAAGTGAAGGCCGAGGCAGAGTGGAGTGTTCGACAAGACGCCGACCAGCTCGTCCGTTGGTGGATTGCAAACCAGATGGGTGGGGCCGAGCTGCGCGGCACGCTCGCGGTGGAGCTGACCGAGACGCAGTTGGCCGAAGAGCCGGAGTCACATGTCGGGGGCTGGTTCGGAAGTTTTGCGGATCTCGTGCCGGACGGAACAGCATCGGCACGCACCATCGAGGCGAATGCGAGCCTGGTGCGAAGCGAGGCGCCGCTCGCCGGCACGGCGACCCTCGACGCTTCGGCGATTGAGTCGAACGACATCCTCCAACGGCGCTCCACGCTCGACTATGGTCTCGAGGTCCCTCTCACGGCAATCGAACGAGTCTTGATCGAGCTCCGGTTCGGGCGAAGCGCGGTCTGGGGCACCGCTCGAGAAACGGAGGCGTATCCCTGGTCTTCCGTTGCCTCCACCGGCATCGATTGGACGTCGCATCCCTTCGCGTTTGTAGCGATTCCCGGGTACGAGCTTATTGACGACCGGCTCGAGCAGCAGTTCCGCGAGCTATCTACGGGACTCGACTACGCCCGCTACGTACCGGAGACAGGTGTCGCCTTTTCTCGTGGTATCGAGAGCTCGCCATGGTCACTCATCCTACCGGTGGCGATCGAGGTTGTCGCTGCCCGACCGATACCGCGCGAGTTCGATGCAGTCGCAAGCAAGCGAACGCTCGATCTCTCCGGTCAGTTCATAGCGCCAAATCTGTTCGGACGGCTCGGCTCGTCTCCTCTCTTCTCATTCTACGATACTGACGAGTATCAAACTCGAGTCACCGCCCGCTTTGAGCGAAGCGAGGCACGTGGCCTGCAGACAACGATGAAGGTCGACCAAAAGACCGAACTCTTCTGGGGCACGACTCGCTCAGCATCCGCCGTGACCGAGCTGTCGCTTACCGAGAACGATAGTTGGGACTGGGAGCTCACCACCCTGCTCTCCTACGAATGGCAGGCAGGGTACGCTGGTCTCGAGAGTAGATTCCTGCCTCCGTCCGGCACGTTTGCTCACACGGAGAGCGCAGAAATCCGCGTGGAACGCACGCAGAGGCGGCAAACGAGCGTTCTCTTGCGACACGACACGGCTGCAACTATTGGCGAGAACGGGGTCCTCTCGCTGTTCGCGGGAGTTGGGCTTGCACGTGTATCCGAACCAGGCGACTACTGGATGCTCGGCGCCGAGGCTGGTCTCGAGCTGGCGCTCACCTACTAGTACTCCAAAAACGCACATTTGCGAGAGATTGGTTTTGTACCCATGCCGGCGATATACTGCTAAGTCGAGGAGGATACAATGCAGAAGGTGTCTTTTTTCTTGCTGGCGCTACTGGTCCTCGTGGCACCGGCCTCGCTGGTAGCACAAGAGGCCGGCGCAGAGAGCGACGAAGCGGCAATCGACGGGACTCAACCCCCCGGCTTATCTCCCGAGTTCGGCTTGGGCATTACGCTTGGCGCTCAGAGCTTTCCGAATCCGGACTACACGCCGGGCGGAGATCAACCCAAAGTCATTACCTACCAGTCGCTCGGACTCACCCCCGATCTTGCCATTGGCAAACTCGGTGTCGGCCTCGACCTGACGGTCAATTACCGCTTTACAGCCGGCGACGGGAACGAGTTCGAAGTGCGTGCCGAAGACTGGGTTCCCGACTCCGAGCGAAACTTCCTTGAAGTCTACCTTCCCAAGATTCGCTATATCCGTTGGGGGCTCAAGGGCGATCCACTTTATGCGCTCTTCGGGTCGATCGACAATGGAACGCTGGGAAACGGGTTTATTCTCGGCGGATATACCAACACTCAGTATCTGCCGGTTCAGAGGATCTTTGGTCTGAGCCTCGATGTCGATGGAGCGCTCTTTGATTTCCCATACGTGGGCATTGAGACGTTTGTCGGGAACCTCGCGGTCTTCGATCTCTTTGGATCTCGGCTCTTCGTGCGGCCGCTTGCCGGAACGGAGATCCCCGTGGTTCGAAACCTTCAGATCGGCACGACGGCGGTCGTGGACCGGCTCCCGTTCTACTACGCCGAAGATGACCCGGAAGCACCACCACTTACGGCATTCACCCCATCGGGCGTCTCGACTTCCGACGCGAGTGTTCTCGTGTGGGGAGCAGATCTGCGGCTTCCGATCATAGCGAATCCGTTCGTGACGCTCGCGACGTTTGGAGATGTGGTCTTTCAGAATGGTAATCTCGGCAGTATGGTCGGGCTGGGAGGTCGTCTCGCGAGAGTCGTTACCTATGGAGCCCAGCTCCGGTTCCTCGGGGAGAACTTTCTACCCGTCTACTTCGACGCGACTTACGACCTGTTCCGGCCGCTCAAGTACGCCACGTACGCCGGAACGCCGGGCTTCGCCACCGACCCGTACGTTGGTTGGTTTGCATCGACCGGGCTCTCGGTACTCGACGATCAACTCGTATTCAATGCATCGCTCGAGAGTCCCTTCGAGACCGACCCAGATAATCTGCTGCTTCAGCCACACTTGCGCGCGCAGCTCTCCGTGTCCGACGAACTGCTCGGAGGATTTGGAGTCGCTGCCACGTACGACAAGCGGGGCATCATGAGTTTGAATGAGTTGATGAGTCCGGAAGATGCGGTCATCGGAGCTCGCGTGAGTTATCGCATCCAAAATGCGACAATTACATTTGTCTACGATCTGCAGTACGATCCATTCCCTGCACCAGGGGAAGACTCGTGGATTACAACTACGAAAATTGAGAGCGCAATCACGCTCTTTTAGAGGAGGCCACCATGAAACGATTTGCCTTGCTGACGCTCCTGGTGCTCGGCGCGTTGAGCGTGACGGCCCAGGAACTGATATTTTTCGATGGCGAGGTGCGCGTCTACGAGCGCCTCGACGGACAGCTCTTCGAGCTTCAGGACTCCGAAGACGGAGTGCTTACATTTGGATTCGTCCTTGACCGGAACTACGTTGTTCGCACGTTCGACGGTTTTGCAGAGATCACCCTGCCGCACGGGCATTTGCTCAAGCTGGATTCCAACACTGAAGTCGTGATCGAGAATGCGCTTTCGCAGAGCGCGACCGCGGGCGAGGATCGCGTCTCCGTAAACCGGGGGAGACTCCGGAGCATCGTTGCCGATCTCACCGGAACGAGTCGTTCGTTTAGCGTTCGTACACCGACCGCTGTCGGAGGCGGCCGGGGAACCGACTTTCTGACCGATGTATCCGAGCAAGGGGAACTCATCGCAGTCAAAGAGGGACTGGTAGAGTTCACCACCGACGCGGGTACTACAGTCGCGCTTGCTGCAAATCAGTACGCAAACGCGCTTGCCGCGCAGTTCGCCGCGGTGCAATCGTCCGATGTCGTTGCGCAGTTCTACGGCTCCCTCAATGAGTTGTCGGAGCAGGCTCAGACACTCGAGGCGGTGCAAATTGCCCAAGCGACGCCGGAAGACGAGCCCGCGGCAGAGAGCGACGAACCAGCTGAGACGGAGCCGAGCGACGGCGCAGACGATCCGGTGAGCACCGACACACCGGCCGTTTCGACCGCAGACGATCCGGGTACTCCCGCGGGTGATGCACGTCGAGACGAGGATGGGCCGTTTGATCAGTTCATGATCGGATTAACCGAAGCACTCGGGCTTGAAATCGGCACACTCTCGGTCGCAGGTACCACGTACAGCAAGCTTGTTGCGCAGCCAACGTTCGAGGTGGGCGAACTGCGGGCGGGCCTCTATCTGCCGATGATCTACTCTGGAAACATGTTTGACTCCGACGACTGGTACAAACCGGCCGGCAACAACGAGTGGTCCTTTGGTACCGACTACAGCTGGACTACCGACACGCTCGCAGCCGTCGGCGACTTTTTTGGAGATCTCGCGCTCAAGATCAAGTTCATTGAGTGGGGAGATCAGCGGGACGACTTCTTTTTCAAAGTGGGAAACATCAACACATTTCAGCTCGGCCACGGCTTGTTGATGCGGGATTATGCAAACGACTCCGATTTCCCGTCGATCCGTCGGATTGGTCTCAACGTTGGATTTGACTTCGGTAGGGCCGGGTTCGAAGCGTTGACAAACGACCTCGCCGAACCGGAGGTGTTCGGACTACGGTTGTATGGACGTCCGTTTGGCGGCTTCCCCCTTGCCTTTGGCGTGAGCGGTGTCACTGATCTG
>JBMCTC010000163.1:0-7285 GCA_048624115.1 Spirochaetota bacterium | reverse complement strand
AGAACTACCGACCGTCGCCGACACGCTCGCAAACGCAACAGGCGAGGCATTCGCGGAAGGAGTGGGCAGGCGTTGGCGGGAGCGGGTCGTGATTGAGGATGGAGATGTCCGCGCATGGCATCTCGACAATGATGGAGACGGCCTCCCTGAATTGAGTCTCTACTTCGGCGGTGAGACTCCAAATCGTGTCGTTTTGCCGACACCGGACGGTTCGACTGAGCTCGAATATGACCTCTATCCATTTGTGGAACGTGCGCGTGTTGCGTTACATTCCGGAGAGGAGGAATACCTCCTTCAACCGAGAGTTGTCGAGTTTCGGGTGCTCGAGACCGTACCGGCGGGCGGTGCGAGTCTGTCTACCCTACCAGAGCTGGTTTACCATGATTCGCCGAGCCCATCCACGCTTCGCCAGTCTGCGGTTCGAGTCGATCTCATTGACTCGAACGGCTTGATCGTCGAGCGACGTTTTCATGCTTCAGGAGACGGCGTGTACCTTGCACGTGATCGCAATGGCGATGGACGCTGGGATAGCCTCGAGACGTCGCGTGGCGGCGTGCCTTCGAGCCGCGCAATCGACGTTGATTACGACGGATACTTCGAGGTACTCGAGGGGTTTCGCGACGGCAGACGACTCGTGAGGGCTGTGGACGAAGACGACGACGGCGTACCTGAGCTCTTCGAACGTGAGATTGGTGTGAGCATACGTGAGTGGGATATCAATGAAGACGGGCGGATAGACGTCCGCGAGTTCGAAGGGTGGAGATCGTCGCTTGTGCGGGATTTTCCACTCCTGGACCAGGAAATGCAATGATGAACAAAAGAAAGTACGGTGCCTGTGCTACGCGGTGGCTACTGTGGAGCTTTTTTCTCGCTCAGATCGCAGGTTGTACGACCCTGCTCGAGCCTTCCGTGCCTCCGACGCATCCAGAGGCGGTTCGCGCCGAGATCTCGAGGCGGATTACCGGCGAGAATCCCGCGGAGGCGTTCCCCATACTCACGCGCGCCGCGCGCCAGAATACACTTACGCAATCCGCACTCGACGAACTTCGTGAGAGAGGCGTCTCTGCAATCAGAGCACGATATGAAGAAGCTCGTCGAACAGAGGAGTTTGGCATCGCGATCAGCGAATACCAAAACCTCGTAGCCCTTGGCGCAGAGTCGCGTAACGATCAGCTAATATCCGAACTGTACCTCGAACGAGCTCGCAAACTCGAAGACAGCAGAAGTGCGGGAGCGTCGATCGCCACGCTCCTTCAGGCTCCGCGGATCGACTTGCTACCGCGCGATGCGCTCGCAACTGCGGCTGAGCTCGCTCGGTCGCTAAACAATCGATACGCGGTGAGCGTACTATCCGACGTTCTCGGTTCAGAGTGGGTAGACTCCAATCGGGAGATTTTCGATTTTTCCGAGAGCATTGAATCCCCGTCAACCATGGCCGCGGGCGTGGTGACCGTCTGGGTTAATCGTGGTATCAGGCTCGAGGGAGGTCTGGGCATTCCCGACCGAGTGATTGGAAGCGGCTTCTTCATTGACCCAGAGGGATATCTGGTCACCAATTACCACGTCATTGCGAGCGAGGTAGATCCGACGTATGAGGGCTACTCCCGGCTCTACGTTCGCCTTGCCTCAGACCCGGACCAACGCATTCCGGCTCGCGTGGTCGGCTTCAGTCCCATCTTTGATGTGGCTCTCCTCAAGGTAGAGGTGCCCGTACCTTACGTGTTCTCCTTCACAAACATCCGCGCTCTCGAACCAGGGGCCCGTATCCTTGCGATCGGATCGCCGGGTGGCCTCGAGACCTCGATCACGTCCGGCATAATCAGCGCGACGGGGCGCCGATTCTTGCAGATGGGTGAAGCGATGCAGGTTGATGTCGCGATTAATCCCGGCAACTCCGGTGGTCCGCTGCTCGATAACAACGGACGTCTCGTCGGTGTCGTTTTCGCGGGAATTGAGCAGTTCGAGGGGGTGAACTTTGCAGTCCCGTCGTTTTGGGTGCACCCGTTTCTGGCCGAACTCTACAAGGAAGGCGAGGTGAATCACCCCTGGCTCGGAGCCGCAGTTCAGCCGGTGAGCGGTGGGCTCGAGATTACCTACGTCGATCTCGGCGGACCCGCCTCGGTGGCTGGACTCGAGGTCGGCGACCTCATAACGACAATCGGCGGCTTCGAAGTGCAAGAGATTGAAGCCGCTCATTCGATCTTGCTCGACTCGCAGCCGGGCTCGCTCGTGCCAATTACGTGGGAGCGAGAAGGCGGATCGGTCGAGGGTCTCGTTGCATTGGACAGACGACCACGGCGTCCGCTCGAACGGGCAATCGAAGACGACCTTGTTTCGCGTCTTTATCCCGTGCTCTATGGGATGGCGGTCGAGAAAACTGGGCGGAGCTTTTTCCGGGACCAGTTCACCGTAACCGAGGTTTATCCTGGAAGTCTCGCGGACGAACTGGGCATTACCAGAGGCGACTCGTTCACTGAGTTCAGTTTTGTGTACGAGAAAGAGCTTGGCGTAGTTTTTCTGCGCATGTTTATCGCAAAACGAACCGATGGTTTTATGAGGACCAACTTGCAGTTGCCAGCTTACATCGAACGAAACAACTTCATCTAGCATCGGGGGCAATGTAAAACACCGTGGAAGGGCAGCGAGTCGTTATCGTAGAAGACGAGAGTATTGTTGCTCTCGACATCAAGACTCATCTCGAATCCGAAGGGTACACCGTCCCTGGGATTTTCGCGACTGGTGAGGAGGCGATTGAAGCTCTTTCCGGCCTTGAGGCCGACCTCGTGCTCTCCGATATTCGTCTCCGTGGCGAGATGGACGGTGTCGAGACGGCGGAGCTCGTAAAGTCCCGCTTCGAGCTACCGGTGATCCTTCTGACTGCTTTCGGAGATGAAGAGACCCTTCAGCGGGCAAAGCTTGCCCAGCCGTTCGCGTTTATCCTCAAACCGATCGATGAGCAGGAACTCCGAAATGCAATTGTCATCTCCCTCTACCGCCACAACATGGAGCGCCGCCTTCATGAGCGAGAGGCGTTATTCAGTACGACACTCGAGAGCATTCAAGACGGGGTTATCGTTACCGACGATGAGTTCCGCATTAAGTTTGTGAACTCCGTCGCCGAGTCAATTCTCCAGAAGAGTGAGAGCGAACTCGTAGACGCGCGGCTGAGCAGTTGCGCCTTGTTCGTCGACCTTGACGGTCAGCCCGTGGAGCCGACAGAGCACCGCAGCGGTGGTCTCGAGCTGATCGCCGGCAGCGACCGTCGATTGCCTGTACGGCTCTCGGTTGCGCCGATGCACGTGCAGAGTGGCGCGCGTAGCGGATGGGTCATTGTTGTCCAAGACATCTCCGAGCAGCTCGCCCAGGATCGCAAGCTCAAGGAACGAGAGGAGCAGTTGCGACGAAGCCAGCGTATGGAGGCGATCGGGCGTTTGACCGGTGGCATCGCACACGATTTCAACAATTTGCTGACCGTCATTATGGGCTACTCGAAACTGCTCAGCGAAGAGATAGGAGAGCTTGAGGTAGGGAATGCCGCTTCTTTGCGCGAGGACATTGAGGGTATTCAACGTGCCTCTATTCGCTCGGCGGCGTTGACTCGGCAGCTCCTTGCGTTTAGTCGCAACCAGATCATGGAGCCTCGAGTCGTAGATGTCAATCAGATTGTCAGTGACATGGAGAAGATGCTACAGCGGCTGGTGAGCGAAGATGTGATCACGCAGGTAGACCTCATTGCCGATCCGTCTCACGTGCACGCCGATCCGAGCCAGCTCGAGCAAGTGCTCATGAATCTTGCGGTAAACGCTCGAGACGCGATGCCCGACGGTGGCCGCCTCTCGATAAGGACCGAGGTCCAGGAGCTCGATGAGACCGATCTCACGATGCATCGAGATATTCGTCCGGGACTGTTTGTCAAGATCTCAGTCCGTGACACAGGTTCAGGAATGAGCCCAGAAACTGCAGAACATATCTTCGAACCGTTTTTCACCACGAAGGAGCCGGGCCGTGGAACAGGCCTTGGTTTGAGCACCGTGTACGGCATTGTCGCGCAGAGTGGTGGGATCATCGACCTCGAGACGAAACTCGGAAAGGGCACCACGTTTCACATCTATTTGCCCCTACACCTCGGTGGCGGAGCGATTCAAGAGGGTACGACAGGCGCAACGAGTGCAAACGAGGGTTCTGAAACAGTACTGCTGGTCGAAGATGAGAACTCCGTGCGCGATTTACTCGCTCGCGTTCTGAGAAGAAAGGGCTACAACGTGCTCGTGGCGGCGAACGCAGGAGAGGCGCTTCTCCTTCACGAGGAACATGGCACGCGCATTCAGCTGCTCGTAACCGATGTCGTGATGCCCCATATGGCAGGCACCAAGCTGGTTGAACGCATTTCGGCGGAGCGACCGGACCTGAAAGTCCTCTACGTTTCGGCGTACCCGGAGAGTTATCTCAGCTCGGAGGACCGCCAATCGCTCGGCATTTCCTATATGCAGAAGCCGGTTGATCCAACGGCATTTGTGCAGCGCGTCCGGCAGATTCTGGACGCGTAGACGCTCATAGACTATATTGAGCCACTCCTATGTCACAAAAGACCATCCGAAACTTCTGCATAATTGCGCACATAGACCATGGCAAGAGTACGCTTGCCGATCGCTTTATTCAAAGAGCCAAGATCATTGCAGAGCGAGAGTTCAAAGATCAAATTCTCGATAGTATGGATATCGAGCGCGAGCGAGGTATCACCATCAAGAGCCAGGCCGTTGCGCTGCCCTACGTCGCTTCAGACGGCCAAAAGTACCAGCTCAATCTCGTCGATACTCCCGGGCACGTCGATTTCTCCTATGAGGTATCGCGCGCAATTAGCTCATGTGACGGCGCTCTCCTCCTCGTAGACGCGACTCAGGGTGTCGAGGCGCAAACGTTGAGTAACTTGTATATGGCCATGGAGCATGAACTCGAAATCGTTCCTGTCATCAACAAGATCGATCTCCCAGGGGCTGATATCGAGGGAGTGAAGGAAGAGATCGAGGCCGAGCTCGGGCTTGACCCCGAGACTGCCGTAGCGATTTCGGCCAAGACCGGGGAGGGTGTGCCCGAGCTGCTCGAAGCGCTTGTAGAACGGATCCCCCCACCGAAGGGGGATCCCGAGGCACCGCTTCGCGCGCTTGTGTTTGACTCCCACTACGATCCGTACCGAGGCGTGATCGTTCACGTTCGTGTATTTGACGGCAGTTTGAAGCCAGGCGACGAAATCCTCGTGTGGTCGAGCAAGGCGAGCTACTCGATTGAGGAGACCGGTGAGTTTCGAATCCTTCTTGCGGGAACCGACCACTTGAGTGCCGGCAATGTCGGCTACTTCATCGCTGGGATCAAGAACATATCGGACATCCGAGTCGGTGATACGATCACGCTCAAGAAGAATCCATGCGCCGCGCCGTTGCCGGGATTTCGAAAGGTCAAGCCTGTCGTGTTTAGCTCCATTTACCCGGTTGACGCGAATGATTACGAGGAGCTCATGTCGGCCATGGAGCGACTCACGCTCAACGATGCAAGCCTGGTCTATGAGAAAGACAACTCGGCAGCGCTTGGCTTTGGATTTCGATGTGGATTTCTCGGCCTCCTTCATCTCGAGGTCGTTCAAGAACGTATCGAGCGCGAGTTTGACCTTTCGATCGTCCTGACTGCGCCGTCAGTTGTCTATCGCATTATGCTCGAAGACGGGACTCACCTCGAAGTGGATAATCCCGAGCACTATCCCGACCCGGGCAAGATCGCCGGGGCTGAAGAACCCTACATAAGGGCGGACGTGATTACTCCCACCGACTATCTCGGGAACATCATGAATCTCTGCATGGAGAAACGGGGTGTGCAGTTGAGCATGAACTATCTAAACGAGAAACGTGTTGAAATGGTCTACGAGATGCCCCTTGCCGAGGTGCTATTCGATTTTTATGACAAGTTAAAGAGCGTCAGCCGCGGCTACGCGTCATTTGACTATGAGGTCACCGGATACAAGCCCACGAAGCTTGTCAAGCTTGATATTCTGGTCAACGGCAAATCGGTAGATGCGCTGAGTCAACTCGTGTTCAAAGAGAGCGCCGAACGCAGAGCTCGGCAAATATGCAAGCGCTTAACCGAAGAGATCCCGCGTCACCAGTTTAAGATCCCGATTCAAGGCGCCGTGGGGAGCACCATTATTGCACGGGAGACCATAAGCGCTCTGCGAAAGGACGTCACCGCGAAGTGTTATGGCGGCGACATCTCTCGAAAGAGAAAGCTGCTCGAGAAGCAGAAGGAAGGAAAACGCCGAATGAAGCTCGTAGGAAACGTCGAAATTCCTCAAAACGCCTTCTTGTCTGCACTGAAGACGGGCGAGGAGTAGAGTGCGTCAGTAGCGCTGCTCCAACAGACGCTCGGTGAGCTTCCAGCGTGACAGAAAATACTCTGCGTTTATCCGTACCGCAGGATTTGCGATGAGCGCGTTCTCCCCAGGGCGTTCGAAACCAGTGTCCGCGACCAGGTAGTCTGCAAGCGCGGCAGCACGCTCCGCCTCCGGTTTTTTACCAGTGAGCAGATTCTCGAGGACCTCGATCTCGTTTTGGACGAAGCGTTTGATCAATATGGCCCGGTTCCAGACGAGGGCCTCGTTTGGAGGTTCCACCCAAGGAGGGTCGATGCCGGAGCCCAGCAGCTCGTAGGCTTCATTAGTGCCGAGGCTATGAAGGGAGAGCGCGACGCCGTCGGGTTCAAGTACAAGACAGCGTTTCCGGTCAGCGATACGTTCGAGGTCCCGAGCATACCCGAGCAGAACCTGGGTTGTGCCTACCGTGCCCTCGGCACCGGCGCGTGTGTGCAGGTTGACCTCGATTCCGCGATCTCGTACGGGTGACGTCTTCTGAGTTCGCGCAAGCGCGAACAAGTATCCGGGCGCTCCGCGCGCGTGCGTCTTTCCCGGTTGGACCGCAAAGTCTAGTCCTGAAAGGAACACCCGTCCAGAAACGAGTCGCTGAGCTAGATCTACCGCAGCCACGCCCACCGAACCGAGCGGCGGGAGCACCGTCGAGATGCCGGGCAGATCGGACACTCTGCGAACCAACGACGACTCGCCAAACTCCGAGAGCGTCCAGGTAATGCGGCTGTGCATTTCGGCAACCACAAATGATCCGGTTAGGTCGGAGATCAGCGTGTATCCCCGGTCCGAAACGGGCAGAAAATCGTAGGCGTTATAGAGCTGCCCCTCGAGAGCAACGACGATATCGGGCGTGATGTCATGAGCCTCGAGGATTGG
>JBMCTC010000162.1:0-7381 GCA_048624115.1 Spirochaetota bacterium | reverse complement strand
CACCCGGATCAAACGAGCGGCGGCACTCGAGTTCGTGGCGCTCGTTGCTCGGCTTCTCACCCGTCGCGGAAACCGGGTCGGAGCAATCCTCTTTGGTGGGGATCGGGAGCGTGTCGTACCAGAAGGCGGCGGCAAAGCCCACGTAATGAGGCTCCTAAAAACGACCGGCGCCTCGCGAAGACAATCGCGATCGCAGACCGATCTTGCATCTGCCCTTGCAGTCTTCTCCAACATCGTAACGAGGAGATCCGCGCTCTTTGTTGTCTCGGATTTTGTGAGCAAACCTGGATGGGTCCGTCCACTCGGGGGAATTGGCAGGCGTCACGATGTGCTCGCGTGTCGGATCGTTGACCCGTTCGAGCGGTCCCTGCCGTCGATCGGTATTGTCCCGGTAGAGGACGCGGAAACCGGCGACCAACTGCTCGTCGACACGACCAGCCGCAGATATCGACAGGCATACGAGGAGGAGATGCAGGCGCTCGATGCATCGATCATCAACGCACTCTCAGATGCTCGGGTCGACGCACTCGAGATCTCTACAGAGGAGAACCTGGTGGACGTGATCATCCGGTTTGCGCGGCTACGAAAGGCGCACGCGCTCGCGAGAGCCGGCGGCGTATCAGAGGTAGCATGAGTTTTATCTGGCCGTCGATGCTCTACTTTTTGGCACTCGTCCCGGTGTTCGTTGCCGCGTACATGCTCATTTTGCGACGAAAAAGGTCGGCGGCCGTCACGCTCGGAAGCACGATGGTCGCACGAGCCGCGGCCGCACGCACCCGCTCGTTTCGCCGTCACATCCCTCCACTACTTCTACTCATGAGCCTGACACTGCTGATCTTTGGTCTTTCGAGGCCGACGATGGAACTCGTTCTTCCGTCACAACGGGGAACGGTCATCCTTGCGCTCGACATCTCAGGGAGCATGTTGGCAACCGATATTGAGCCGAGCCGCATCGAGGCATCCCGCGAAGCGGCGCGAGCTTTCGTCGATGAACAGCCGGCGAACGTCCGTATCGGAGTCGTTGTCTTTGCCGGAAGCTCAGCCGTAGCGCAACAGCCGACGCTAGACCGAGGCGAGGTGTTCGCCGCAATCGATCGCTTTCAGACGCAGCTTGGCACCGCAGTGGGAAGCGGCCTGTTGACCTCACTGTCGGCCGTGTTTGAGGACATGCAGCTCGACATCGCGCTTCCCGAAGTCCAGGGCGGGATGATGTTTGGAGGCGGGCAACGCGGATCTCGAGAACCTCAGCCGGATCCGCCGGCGAGTCGCGTCCCCGATCGTGTAGAACCGGGAAGCTACGAATCGGCGGTCATTGTCCTCCTGACCGATGGGCAAACGACGCAGGGACCCGATCCGCTCGCCGCGGCGCAGGTCGCGGCCGATCTCGGCGTTCGGGTCTACACGGTCGGGCTCGGCACCGAGGAGGGAGCAATCCTCCGCTTCTTCGGCCGTTCGATGCGCGTCCAGCTCGACGAGAGAACGCTGGAAGAGATAGCCGACGTCACCGAGGGTGAGTATTTCCGTGCCGGAAGCGAGAGCGACCTTCGAGACGTGTACCGGTCGTTGAGCTCCCAGTTGGTATTGGCGCGTGAGCAAACGGAGATCACCGCAATCGTGGCAGGCATCGCTGCCCTCTTCCTCTTATGTGCGGTCGTCCTCTCGATGCTCTGGTTCAGCCGGATTGCATAGAGAGCAATGACCCCGCGTTCGCAATAGACGTCCCTGCAACCTCTCGAGTAGACTACACGAGATGAAAGCAATCGTTGTTGAGGCTCATGGCGGTCCGGAAGTCCTCACGGTACGAGAAGTAACGCTTCCAGAACCGCGAGCAGACGAGGTCTTAGTTGAAGTTCGCGCTATTGGCGTGAACCCCGTCGAAACCTACCAGCGAGCAGGGGCACAAGGCTACGAGGGCAACCTACCCTTTACCCCGGGAGCAGATGGCGCGGGCATCGTGCTTGCCGTCGGTAGCGGCGTCACCAAAGTCGGTGTCTCTGATCGCGTCTATCTCGCAGGCTCCGTCTCCGGCACCTACGCCGAGCAATGCATTTGCAAAGACTCGCAGGTTTTTCCGCTCCCGGAAGGCCTGAGCTTCGATCAGGGTGCCGCCCTCTGGATTGCCTATGCCACTGCCTTTCGCGCGCTCTTTCAGCGGGGCGGGGCACGCCAAGGGGAACGGGTTCTCATTCACGGCGGAACAGGCGGCGTTGGTATTGCTGCAGTTCAATGGACGCGACGAGCCGGCCTCGAGCTGGTAGCGACCTACGGGTCGGAAGTCGGGGGCAAGGTGTTGGAGGCTCAAGGGGTTTCGGAACGAGTAGAACACGGTACCGCAGAGGGCGCAGACGCCCTGCGACGAATGAGCGAACCGCGTGGCTTTGACGTCATCGTGGAAATGCTCGCGAACGTGAACCTGCAACTCGATCTGGAACTTCTCGCTCCGCGGGGCCGCGTGATAGTTGTCGGAAGCCGGGGAACGATCGAAGTAGCGCCACGCTCCTTGATGCGCAGGGAGTCCGACGTGCGCGGAGTGATGCTCTACGGCGCGACCGCGGAAGAGCTCCGGGAGATTCACACCGCGATTGCATTGGCCGGCAAAGAGGGAACGATCTCTCCGATCATCCACAAGAGCTTCTCGCTCGAGAATGCTGCAGAGGCTCACAGAGCAGTTATCGAAGAACGCTCGGCCGGAAAGATTATCCTGAACCCGTGAGTTCTGCCCTACCTGAGCGGGTCAGCGACTACTATCGCTCGCTCGCCCTCTCGCCCGATCCCGCCGTTGATCCAATTGCCGCGCAGTTCGTACGGCAACAGCGCGAGGAAGAATGGCTGCCCTACGAGAGCGATGACCCTCTCGCCGACCGCGCGTACGAGGTCGTGCCGCGGCTGATCCATCACTACGAACGGCGAGCCCTCGTGCTGGCGAACGATCAATGCGCGATGTATTGCCGCCACTGCTTTCGACGCCACCTTACCGGAAGACGAGGTGAGCATATTTCACAGGCTGAGGTGACGGCTGTCGCGGAGTACTTGCAAGACCACCGCGAGATTGTCGAGCTCGTTGTCTCGGGTGGAGATCCGCTTGTCATGCCGGCTGAGCGCATCGTCGCACTTCTCTCCTCGGTTCGGGACGTTCGCCCGGATCTGACCTTTCGACTCTCCACGCGGGTGCCGGTGGTAGAACCAAGCCGAGTAACGAACGACCTTGCTGAAGCTCTTGCCTCGGCCGGACCGCTGTGGCTCGTCATTCAGTGTAATCATCCCGCGGAGCTCAGCGAGGCCTTTGTAGCCGCGGCAGACCGCATGCTGCGCGCCGGCATTCCCTTATTGAATCAATCCGTCCTGCTCAGGGGAGTCAACGACTCGGTTGATACGCTTACCCGGCTCTTCGAGGGTCTGGTGAACGCGCGCGTCAAGCCGTACTATTTGTTTCAGGGGGACCTTGCGGCGGGCACAAGTCACTTTCGCGTCAATATCGATCGTGGACTCGATCTCATGCAAGAGCTTCGCTCTCGGGTCAGCGGACTCGCGTTACCCAAGTACGCTGTCGATCTTCCCGGCGGAGGCGGAAAGATCGAGCTAACGCAGGCCGCTGTGGTGCGACGCGAAAAGGAGTGGTACGTGCTTCGGGCTGCGTCGGGAGCCGAGTATCGCTATCCGAGGGAAAGCGAGTCATGAGCACCCGGCCAAATCTGGGACGAGCGTTTGGTCGCGGTCTGTCTCGAGCGATGCGACGAGAGAGCTGGGGTCGACATGTCCTCCAACTCGCGTGGACGGCTGGTCCGGTGACCTATCTGGCGCTTCAAGGCGGCTACTATCTCGCCTATGGCGAGCCGGCGCCCCCCGCGATCTTCTTTTACTTCGGTGGCTACACCGTTGTGGCGGGCGTAGCCGCGCTTATCGTGCGGGTGTTCTATCAGGCCACACGTGGCGAACAGCGGGCAAGCGAAGAGCGGCAGGTCGAAGCGGCCCTCGCAGAGCTACCGCGGCTTGTGCTTCTCGCCCGCGATCACGCGCTGCAGCGTTACTCCGAAAACGACGCACCGCTGGTCGGCGCGCGGCACCTGCTTCAGAACCCGGATGCGTCGGAGCTTGCCGTCGCGGTGGCGATTCGAGACCTCGGCGGAAGCCGAGACCTTGCCTACACCTTTCAGCGCATCGAGGTGTTCCGGCGCAACGGAATGATGAGTCGAGCGCAATCCGAAAGGCGAGAATCGTCTCGCCAGATAGACGCGCTAATCGAGAACGTGGCAGAGCGCTCGCCAGAGACTGCCTCGCTTGTCAGGGAACGTTCTTTCGGCCTGTCGCCTGACAAGGCACGGGGACGCACTCGCGTCGAAGGCTTCATCGAGCGGGCTCTCGCGGCAGAGAGCAAAGACGACACTTCATTTCTCACTCTCGCCGACGTCGAGGAGGTGCTTGGCCTGGTCATCGAACTCGTTGCCGGCCGCTCTTTTTTACTTGTGACGTTTCACTTTGAAGGTGATCGAAAAATCAAAGAGGCGTGGAGTGATCTCGAGCGGGCGCGCAAGGAGTTCCGCACAAAGCGTCGGGCGAGAGACAGCAGACTGCGCCGCGTTGCAGAGAGCCTCTCTCATCGTATGGCGGGATACGTCCCGGGTAATCCTCTTATCGGGGATACCGCGACGCTTGTTAACGATAGCGCAGCAGCGCTCACGAGCTGGCACCGGGAGCTCTCCGGGCTGCGCCTCAGGCGCGTCGGACAGGGGGAGCGCGACCGCTTCAAGATCGCACTGGCCGCTTGGCGTCGCCTCGAGGAGGCAGATCGAGCGCTCCAACGCACGCACAAGCGCCTGCTCGTAACGGCGGAGCACTACGAACGGGTCGTAGCCGATCGGAAGAATCGGTCACGAGAAGCTGCAAGTCAAAACTCGCGAGCCCGGGGGGTTCGGGCCGAACAGCGGGAAATCGAGCTTTCCGAGGCGCACCAGCGGAGCGTCGCCAAGCGCATCTTCTCACTCATCTCGTTGATACGGCGCGAAGATGCGAATGACCCGCAGATCGCCCCGTTGCGCCTGCGAACCTTTGCGGTTGATCTCATTGCCGAACTCGAGCGCATCATCCCGCTCTACCGCACCGACGTGCAGCAGGCCATTGAGCTAAGCAGAGCTCCCATCTTTACGTCACTCGAACCAGGACTCTCTCAGCGTGTCCGCGTAGAATGGGCGCGAGCACTTGTCTCAGAAGTCGCCGACGATACCGAAGGATACCTTCGCAAACGCATTGGCCAACTGATCCGTTTTCATGCGCTCATCCTCGATGAGGGCACTCGGCGCCGTTTGGCCCGTCAACTCGACATAAAAGCAGAAGAGCTGCCGGAAGTCTCGACGGCGACGCCGGCTGCAGAGCCTCCATGGGCGCACCCACCAGTATCGGTACCGCCGATCAGCGCCGAACTCCTCTCATAAACAAGATCACTCGTCCCGACACTCGCGGTAGTGCCGGTTGTGCCGCTTGTTGAGGGAGAGCAGGCGCTCCACCTCATCCTTACTCAGTATCTCGTGGTCGGTAAAGAAGCGGCCAATCGGATAGTTGAGTTGATGCTGTTTCCCGAGCATCACGCGAAGCTGGCGCGGGTCGAGGACGCCAATCCTTATCGCGGTGGTGCCGAAAAGTTCCCCGCGGGGAGAGCTCTTGAGTACCATGTTCACACCTTTGAAGTCGATGAAGCGGTAGGAGCGGCCAATCTCGCCTACCTTCGGCCGCACACGGAATTGCCACGTGACGGCGTCAATCATCGTCTTCCAGTCGATCACTCGATGGTAGTAGAGGAACTGAGCAAAGCGAAGCTCATTGGTTGGGACACGCCCCGAAAAGAATCTGCGCTGCACATCGTCGTTGCCGAGGTCTGCTTCGGGAAGCTCGGAGGGGTCGATGATACGTGCGGACGTGCGCGTTGCAGGGGTCCAGAGCGTTTGTGCTTCCCCCTCGGCGGACGGCTCGGAAGCAGAGACGTCGCCGCCCCGCCTTAGCTCTACGCGCGGGCCGGCAACACTCCGAAGGAGCGCGAGTCGCAACGGCTCGTCCTCGATCAGTCGGCCGAGAACACGATACGCTCCGTGCAAACGCTTGAACTCGAGCTCGAGCCGCTCCGCGCTCACGCCGAGCGCTTGGGCTCGGTCCGGATGTAGTTCAAGAGCTCTGCTTCGGAAACGAGCGGCAAGCGTCCGTTGGTCCAGTACTGCCAGCACGCTAAAATCCGGCTCGGTCGAACCTGGGGAACCAAAGATGATCTTGAGAGCCTTCTGTGCGACACGGGGCGTGATCGTGGCCGTCATCTAATAGAGAGAATATCGGTATTGTAGGTACTCAAACAAGTCCAAATCGACTATCCGTCGTGCCGGCATTACGGGGAAAGGGACCGGCGCGTGTCCGAGGGGCGAAGCGACGAGTCGCGCCACTGGGTCAGGAGTAGTGATTCCGGTCGGTACTCAAAGTGCAGATTGTCAAAAGAGAGCCACTTGCCGCCCCAGATAAAGCCTTCGGCCTCAAAGGCCTCAATGATGCGAAGCGGAACCTGCCATCGTTCTTCGAGCGGCACCTCCCACCACTCGGAGACGCCTCCTTCGGCAGCCCAAAGCCAGTATGGCCACTTGCCGCCGTAGGATCGCGGCACGAAATCTACGGCAACACCGTAGCTGTGATAGCTCCGCCTGAGCGTGCCCGCAATATTACGCCAGTTGTATCCGTGGACCGAGTGGAGATCGCCGACAAAGGCTCTTACCTCGGGTTCGCGTTCCATCGCCGAACGAACAGTCGCCTCTACCCGTCGGAGCGGTTCAATGATCATTGGGTGCACGCGGGTGCGATAGCCAAGAAAGGTGATCGGTCGCACGAGAATGTCGGCCTCTCGCTCCGAAGAGATCTCGTAGAGGTTGTCGAGAAACGAATTGAACCGGACTCGTGTGTCGGTCTCGCCGCCCGAGCGTGAGGCGGTCCGATCGCGTAGGCGTACCGCAAGCTCTTCGTTTATTTCACGCTGACGAAGAGGCCCTGGTTGATAACGATAGAATCGCAGCGAGACGAAATCCGCTGCCCGATCGCGCAACTCGATAGGAAGCAACCTTCCCTGAGCCCAGTAGTACCAGGTTTCATCCATCCGAACTGCCCATTCGCCGTCGCGGAGCTCGATCTCGGTAATACGCTCCGGATAGGCCGCAGCAAGCGCCCTGAGTTCGCGGTATCCCGGCAGGGACTGAGTCCTCGGCTCCACGACAATAGGCGGATATGAGCGCGATAGCTCGCCATAGGCTCGCGATTCCGAGACTTCGCCCCGTTCCGAGAACACAAATGCGGTGGTAAGCACGAGCGCGCCTACGATGAGTATTGTTACGATAAGTCGTCGCACCATATGCATACT
>JBMCTC010000161.1:0-7387 GCA_048624115.1 Spirochaetota bacterium | reverse complement strand
AACTTCTCGACTCAGGTCAGCGAGTACAGCTCGATGAATACCGAGACGTGGTGGGACGGGACGTACTTCAACGACGCCCAGCAGCCGTTTGACGTTACCAATGAGACTCTCGGCGGTGCGCATCCCGATTTCTCGGGCTCGACAACGATTACGGGAACGATCAGCAACTTGGCCGATTCAGGAACGACGGCTACCTTCGTCTTCGTAGCCAACCCCGACCCGCAGATTGCCGACGGCCACCTGATTCGCGCGATCATTATCGGTAGCGGTTCGATCGAAGACATCCGATCCATCGTCGATCCGGATGCTGGTGCTGACGGCGATGAGTTTGAAGGCTGGGAACTCCGTTAGTTTTGGTTTTGTGGCGTCAGCATCCGCTACCGGTAGCGGATGCTGTAGCCGTATTGGATCCTTGTTGCGCCGGGTAGGGGCCTGAGGATTGTCGCTAAGAGTTCGGTGCGGGCTGGGACGGGGACCGTCATGGCTGTGCCGGCGTCGGATTGCATGCCGACAAGCTGAAAGTTGAGTTCGACGTCCGTGGCGTTCTCCCGACCATTCTGAACGAACACCAAGAAGGTCAAATCGACCTGCTCAACTCTGACCTCTACACCGGGAGCAGCCTCGATCGGCATCGCGTACGACGCATAGTCGGCCATCGTGATGTCGCGCCCGAGAATCGGCTCGAACGGATCGCCGCCAGGGTGATACGAGTAGTAGAAGCGCCCCTCCTGCGGGGGCTCCGCCACACCGCTCGCGCCCGCGAAGAGAAAGGGGATCGACTGCATCCTGCCGTCCAACGTGGGAATCCGGACGTCGAAGTGCAGGTGGGGGCCCGACGAGCGGCCTGTATTGCCGCTGTAGCCAAGCAAATCGCCCGGCTCCACCAGATCGCCCGGCTCGACGACCGCGCCGTTCAGCCGGAGGTGCACGTAGTTGCCGAATGACCCATCGTCATGAGCGACGAGAATGTAGTTGCCTGTCACGCTATATGCGGCGCTTCGACCGCCGGTGTTTGAGTCCTCTCGGACCTCGGCAACAACACCGCCCCGAGCAGCGAAAACTTCCGTGCCCTCCGGCATCTCGAAATCAACAGCGTACTCATTCTCGCCGTAGTGCGAGAATTGACCCCCAAACCCCTGACTGAGCCTATGCTTTGTCCCGTGCTCAAAAGGAAACCAGTAGAGGTAGGAATCGTCGTGGTCAACCGTGTAGGGATTCCCTCGGGCGAACGAGTAGCGCAGAGAGTAGCCAAGCTGGCCACGATCGCTCGTTGGCCGGAGAACAAAGAGCTCCTGATTCGTGGCTCCGGGAGCGAGTTCGATCCCAAACGGGAGATCGACCAACGACTCGAGATTCACGAGCCGGGGAAGGTCGACGCTCAGATACACCGGAATCACGTGAGAACTCGTAGCCATCAAGACTACCGATCCATCGGGCTGGTTCTCCCCAAAGACCGTGACAAGCTCGCTCTCGGATGCCACGAGAGGAACAATCGGAAGTACGGCAAGTATCGACATTATCCTCGTAATGCGGCTGATTCTTCTAAAAGGGTTCATTTCACCAAAATGATACCCATTTCATCCAGACGCGTCATCTTGAAATCAGCAGCGAAGCCGCGGATAATGCCTCCAAGAGGTTCATTTTGGGTCACATCGTCGTACCGGAAGCAGAGGAGCTACTCGACAGGGAGTTTCCCGTCTTGGACAAAGGCTTCGTTCGCCTTGTCGATTATCTCGGCGGCGATCAACGAATCGTACAAGCGGCGCGCGTGAGCTACGGCGAGGGAACAAAGAGCTACCGAAAGGACGCGGCGCTCATCGACTATTTGCTGCGCAATGAGCATACATCGCCGTTCGAGCAGGTTGTGCTCACCTTCCATACCAAAATGCCGGTGTTTGTCGCCCGCCAGTGGGTCCGCCACCGAATGGCGCGCCTCAACGAGATCAGCGGTCGCTATAGCGTAATGAAGGATGAGTTCTACGTGCCGGACGGATCCGATATCGCGATGCAAAGCGAGAACAACAAGCAGGGACGCTCTGCAGAGGCACTCCCGGAGACCGAACAGACGCGTATCCAAGAGACCCTGCGTTCCGGCCAACGCTCCGCCTACGAGAGTTATGGCGCGCTCATCGAAGAGGGCGTCGCCCGCGAACTCGCCCGAATCAACCTGCCGCTGAGTCTCTATACCGAGTGGTACTGGCAGATTGATTTGCACAACCTCTTTCGGTTCCTGAAGTTGCGAATGGACTCCCATGCGCAGGCCGAGATTCGAGCCTATGCCAACGCGATGTTCGAGATCACTCGGGCGGTCTGCCCGGCGGCGTGCGAGGCGTTCGAGAACCACATGCTCGGGTCGGTGCGGTTCTCGCAGACCGAATACGCCGCGCTGCGAGATCTGCTCGACGAACAGGGGTCCGACACCGTGCGAAGAGTCGGAGAAGAGGCGGGATTGAGCGGCAGAGCGTTGGACCGCTTTGTGGCAAAGGTGATCGAGGGATCGCAGCAGTGATCGCGCGTGCGGCACGCTGGGGCGTGTCACTTCTGCTCTTGGCGCTCTTGGTCGCTGTTGGAATCGGATTCGCGGCGGTTGGCGCAGGCCCCCTCCCCCCGCCGGCTCTCTTGGAGATCGCGCTCCCGCTTACCGCGCTTCTTCTTGGCGCATGCGCGCTCCTTGCAGGACATCTCTCCTATCCCCGGGTGCAGAATCTCAAGGTGTACGTAGCAGGATACTCCCTAGGGATCGAGAGCATTCTCCTCTCGGTGCTCGTGGGATTTGCCACCTACTTCGTCGACTCGATTGCCTTGGTTCCGGCAGGCTACGTTGAGCTCTTCTACGCGCTGGCGCTGCTCGGTACGATTCTCTATACGTTTGTGCGTTCGTTTCCGACCTATCGGGTGACGCGCAACGTGACGGTTGCGGTCTCGTGCGTGCTCTTGGCGCTTCTCGTTGCGGCCCGCTTCTTTGTGGTTCCCTTCTCCTGGATTGAATACCTCATCGTGCCGCAGGTGGTGAGTCTGCAGACGCTCGCGATTCTCCTTGTTGCGGCCGGAGTTATCGTGGCGAACGCGCTCCAGCGGCCCGAGAGCTTCTACCTTCGAGGCGCGATCTCCGGCTTGGCGCTCTTGGCGGCAAGCGCGTGGATCGCAAAACCGCTCTTGGTCGCGCTCGGACTCGGACCCGTCTCGGTCGTTTGGATCGGACTGCTCTACGCCGGTGCGACGCCATTCTTCTTCTTGGTGGCGATGCTCTTCCACGTTCTCGCGCGCATGGAACATCGGGCGAGCTACGATCCGCTCCTGCACATCTACAATCGCGAGTACTGCAATCGCATCCTCTCCGAGCAGTCGAGCATCGTGACACGACCCCCATTTTCGGTACTCATGATCGATATCGATCATTTCAAGCAGGTGAACGACACCTACGGCCACCAGGCCGGCGATAAGATTCTCTACTCGGTCGCGCAAACCGTTCAAAAGAGCGTGGTCCCCGAGGGCATTCTCTGCCGGTATGGCGGGGAGGAATTGATCGCGTTTTTTCCCGGTTTGGCAGGGCGCGACGTGGTGCCCCTGGCGCAGCGCATTCGCCAGAGTGTCGAACGACTCGAGACAAAGGTGAAGGGTGTTCGCATTTCCGTGACGGTGTCGCTTGGTCTCTCAGATCGAAAGGTGCCAAAGCACCGAATGACCCATGTGGCGAGTGCGGCGGACAAAGCGCTTTACATTGCCAAGGAAAACGGGAGAAACCAGTTGCGCTTCGTGCGGATCAAGCTGTAGGGCTCACGAACTTCTCGGAAGACCAGGTTGTTCGCGTTTACCCTCTGCCCAAGAGGAGATTCGGACGAGCTCACGCCTGAGCATATCCAAACCTTCGTTGAATCGAGCGTGATCCAGCTCGGTGCGACCTGCCGCCGCGTCGTCGAGGTCGGCGACAATCTTGCCCAGCCGATGTGCGCCTATGTAACGCGACGCTGTCTTGAGTGGATGAGTCTGGCGGCCGACGGTCTTTATGTCACCATCTTCCAGAGCCTCTTGCATCGCCTTTATGCGATCTCCGGCCTGTTTCAGGAATATTGGCAGAATCTCGTCTACCATCTCCTCTGCCGTGTCAAAGCTGCTCTCAGCTACGGCCAGATCAATAGGCGCATCGGTGAGAAGATCGGTCACCAGCTCAGCGAGATCTGCAATCTGAAGCGGCTTCTTGAGGAATGCGTTCATGCCTGCGCTTCGAAGCGTCTCGTGGTCTTCAGGTGTGTCCGATACGGTCAATCCGACGATCGGTGTGGCTGGGATGTCGCGCCGATTCCAGATCACCTGCAGTTGCCGCGTTGCCTCAGCTCCGTCCATAGTTGGCATCTGCCAATCCATGAGAATGAGGTCGTAGCCGCCGGGCGAGGCTTTTGTGACTGCCTCTCTCCCGTCTTCCGCCAGATCCACTTCGCACCCCTGTTGTCTGAGTAACTCGGTCGCAACGATTCGCCCGATGCGATCATCTTCGGCGAGCAAGATGCGCAGTCCGCTTGGTATCTCTCGATCGCTCACGGTCATGCCGTTCTCCACGTGGTACTGGATCTGTACGGACTGCTCATCTGATTGCTGCATTGGTACCGAGAGACTTACGGTTGTTCCCACTCCCAAAACGCTGTGTATGTGGACCGATCCGCCCATGAGCTCCGTGAGCGCTCGAACAATCGACAAGCCAAGTCCGGTCCCACCGTAGAGGCGCGAGTACTTCTCATCAATCTGTGTGAACTTGTCGAACACACGTTCGATTTGATCCGCGGCAATTCCAATTCCAGTATCGACCACCTGGCATCGAATCCAAAGCTCCGATTCCGGACTATCCTCCCTGGTGATGTAAATGCTCACGCCGCCCTCATCGGTAAACTTGAGGGCGTTGTGAATGAGGTTCGACATTGTTTGACGAAAACGCACGGCATCGAGCACGACGAACCTGGGAACCGCTGGGTCGATATGGAGCCTGAGCTCAAGGCCGCGCGAGACTTCAGCCATCCGCATTTCTTCCTGTAAGTCGCTCAAGAGTGTGTGGAGGTTCGTCGGCGCGGGGTGCAGCTCGATACTCTCGGCCTCTACGCGGGAGATCTCGAGCAACGAGTTCAACAGATGGACCAAGGAGTTGGCGCTCGACTTCAGCAGCCGCACATACTCCTCACGCTTCTCCGGTGCCAATTCGGGATTGTCGAGCGCCGCGATCATTCCGACCATTCCGTTGAGAGGTGTTCGCAGGTCGTGGCTCATGTTGGCCAGGAATTGTGATTTGCTCTCGCTGGCCGACTCAGCTTGATCACGGGCTCGTGACATTGCGATCACGACTCCCGCAGCCAGAGCAAAGCTGATCAAGACGATTGTTACACGCTCGGCGGTGTTGAGCCTCAGCGTGCGGTATGTGCGGGTGGGGACGTATGAGATGAGATATCCAATCGAATCATCTTCACCACCCCACAGCCTCAGAAAGGAGACTGCGAAGAACTGATCTTCATGCGACGTCGCGACTACCAGGTCGCCGCTTCCGAGTTGGTTTGGCGGCAAGCGTTCGATAACGCGGCTTCGTAGCGATTGCGGTGCCGCGGCCGTCGCCTGAAGGCTCTCGTGCGTGACTCTCACGTACCCCTGCGAGAAGGCTTCTACCTCCACGTTGTCGCTCCCCGGCAATGAGGTGCGAAGGACACGGCTTCCCTGTGAGGGATCGCGGACAAGGAGCTCCACGTAGCCCGGTGAATCTGCAACAAGCGCACGACTGAGCGTCTCGAAGGGGACCGCGAGCTCCACCGCACCCGCGAACTCGCCATCTGCCAGCAGCGGATAGAATAGGCTGTATGAGCAGCACATGCGGCGACTCAGGAAGCCACGGTGTCGCGATCCCGATCGAAGGATCTGTAAGATTCCAGGGTGCGTTCGCAGACCCGCAGCACCCCAGCGCTCAGGGTCGTCAAAGCCTAAAAGATGCGTTCCGTCTGAAGTGTAGATGTTGAGCTTCCCAAAGCCGACGTCCTCGAGCGTACGATAGGTTTGTGCGAGGTCCCGAATGAGCTCGGCGCGAAGCTGCCGGAAAGAATCCTCACTCGTTGCGCCCGAGATCGCCGTAATAGACGGAGCGGTTTCCATTGCACTCGAGAAGACTGAATCGGCGATGGTTCTGTAGACGTAGGTGAGGCTGTCGAGGCTCTGTTGCGCGTGATTGAGGAAGTACTCATCGAGTGACGCGCGCTGATCGAGGTAGTTGCCGATCAGGCGTGTCGTCGCTACCGCCGCCAAAAGGGCAAACAGGCACGAGACCACGATGGCCCGCGCGCGGCGAGTGAGGAGCGTCTTCTTCTGGGTGCCTGATCGAAGCATTCGTAACCTATATTGACATAAAGAAGATATTAAATCTATCGTAATAATACCGATTAAAGGAGAAAAGAAATATTTTTGCGCGATAAGCGTTGTAATACGCCGCGCGCCGGCCAATTACGCGAGGGTGATCCCAAGCAGCACGGCGAGAGAGGCGGCGGCGATTGCGCTTGCCAGGTTAACAACGTCGTTTGTGACCCAATGGAGACCGCGGACCCGCTCGTTAAGCGCCGGAGTGTCGCGATTCGCATGATCGGGGTCCTCGGATCGTTTTCGCTCGGTATACTCCCCGTCCCTGGTGCGATACTGCGCCTGCACCGTCGCACCGAGCACGCTATCGATCACGCTGCCTGCTGCGCCTGCAATCCAGACGACAAAGAAGACTCCGAGGAGTCCGATCGACCCGGCCGCACCGGCGGACTCGAGATTACCCGAGAGCAGCGGATCCGCGTCGTTCGAAGCAATCAGCAAAAAGCCGACAACCGTCCACGTCGCGATAAGCGCGCTTCCGGCAAGGGCGGCCGCGGTGCCCAACGGGCTCGTGCCGCCGGAGGTTCCCGGCTCAAGTGGCTCTCGGGTAATGATAGACCGCGGTCGCCTGCGACTGAGCACACCGATCTCGCTTGCCCAGGTGTCGGCGTTCGCACTTGCAAAGCCGCCCGCTGCGAGCAACAGGTACCACCCGACGCCTGTAAGATGAGCAAGGAGTAACCCAACGACCGGCACGCCGGCGTTGGCCACAACTTGAACCGCGTCTCGGCGGCTGCCCTTCTCGTGGATTCGCTCGAGGCGTTCTTTTGCTGTCGTGCCGATTCGACTCGCAACGGTTGAGCTCCCAAAAAAGAGCATCAGATGAATCCAAAAAACGAGGCCCCCCAAATAGAAAACGCCGGCACCGATGAGGAATCCGGCGATTGCGCCACTGAGGCGTACCGCACGCTTGAAGTACGCCCCGACGGCAGTAGCGCCGTTGAGCACGATTGCCGCGAGGATCAGCGGCACGTCTGCAGAGAAGCTCATAGCAGGTAGAGGAGCG
>JBMCTC010000160.1:0-7408 GCA_048624115.1 Spirochaetota bacterium | reverse complement strand
CCCGGACGGCCGACAGATTTCCGTACCGAGTAACAACTACATCATGGATGTGGAGGGAAACCCAGTGCTGAACCAGTCGCTCGTAGACCCGGCAAACACGGTAACCATACAAGCCGCCGCGAGCGACCTCCCGGCAACGTATCCTGACGCACTCGACTGGGACGTAGACCCCCCTATCGTAGCGCCGTTCCAGCCCGGAGGCTCTCCGACCGGCTTTCGCGAGCTTGTTACCGTTGAGTCTGGAGGACTCGCCCAGTACATCGACCATCTCGACATTCACTTTTTGGGGAACCAGAGCGATCAGGCAGGCTACGATTCGGAGACCGATCATCCGACTCCGGAGCAGGAGGGAGTTCGTCTCTACTCGTTTATTAATGCGTTTGATGATGGGGCACTCGCACTTGGTTTTGAAGGTGACACGGCCCCGCCTGTTCTGGACACCACAAACACGAGTACGCCGAGCATCTCGTCGCTCGTCGATAACACCGTCTTTGTTCCGCCGCCGCCCGCGCCACCCGCGCCAATCGACCGGTACGACGACGGATACGTGCGAATCAACATTGACGAGGCTGTTCTCCAGTACGGCACGCAGTCGAACCTCTGGTTCTCCTATACTCCTTCTCCGGCCGACGTAAATGCGAGCGGCATCATAACTGATCATGCGGGAAACATGGCGCGCCCCCTTTCTCAAGCCGGCACCATCGAGCGACAACCGCCGGTATTCGTTGGCGCCCTTGCAATCGCCGGAAACACCCGTGTCTACCTGCGATTCAACGAGTTCGTCTTGGCAAACATCGGTGGGACACGATACGCACTCGACGACGCGGCCATTACACCGGAAATCCTGGAAGAGATCTTCCAAATCGTCGACCAAGCCGGCAATCCGACGGGTGTCGACGTTACGGGCATCCAATTGCTGCAGCGAAGCTCAATCAACGCAGATGCAGCGTCGGATATGTTCCTCGAGTTGAGTGGACCGATCACCCAAGAGGGGGCTGTCCGGTGGCGCATCGAGGCCGGTCCAGGCCCCGCGGTGATCGAGGACCCGTTTACCTCTCCGATCTCATCGGCGGAAAGCAATAGAATCACCGACGTGGCGCTCAACGTTGTTCAGCCTAGCGCCGCCTGGAACGACATTCAGCGAGAGGATCTCTACGGCGATGAGTTCCAAGGAATTATTTCGGCGAATGAGTTCGACGGAAGTGGCGAACTTCTCGAGCGAGCCACGCGACTGCAGCTCACCGTTCTCGATCCCGTGAACTACGGACTCCCTCTGCAACTCTACGTAGACGCAGATGTGGATGATCGCTTTACGTCCAATCAGTTCGGGCCTGAGTTCTGGCTCCCGCAGGAGAGCACGCTTATCGCGCAACCCGACACTTCGATTATCGAGGCGCTACCGGCGAATCTCGACGCGCGCGTCTATCTGCCGGTTGAGCAAACCGGCGGCGTGGCGGAGTTTGTTATACCGGAGGATGACCCGGCAATCTCAGGTGGGCTGTCTGTGGAGCTTGTTCCGTCCATCGCGGGTGTTCCAGCTGCAAGGCTCACTGAAGCATCGGATCCGCGAAGCTTCGAACCGTTCTCGTTCACGGTGCAGCCCCTTGTCGTACAGCGCGGGGGTGTGACGATCTTGAACAACGTGATCTGGCCGCAACGAGGAGACGTGACACTCCTGACGTACGAGCTCCAGCGGGCCGGCGTCGTGACTGTGCAGGTCTTCACGCTCGACGGCCAGCTTGTTTCAGTTCTCCAGCGCGGGAGACAGGCCGCAGGACGGCAGATGGTTTCGTGGGATGGAATGAACTCCTCGGGACAAATGGTTGCAAGTGGTCTCTACTTCATTCGCGTGGTTGGCCCAGATATCGACCAAATCCGGAAAGTGATTGTAGCCAAGGAGTAGCCCGCAAGCTAGATGTCCAACTCAAGCCTGGGTGCTGCCACGAGGATCGCGCCAACAGCGGGGGTTCCAAACGAGGAGGGTGTCAACGTGATAATAAGCGGATCACCCGAAGCGATCTTTGCGGACGAGAGTTCGAAGCTGTAGGTCAACTCGGCCCAGCTGTTGGCGTCCCATCCGTGATCGGCACGTTCGTAAGTCTCGTAGACCTCGTCAATCCCAATCGAGAGCTGTTGGCTTCGAAAGCGATTGGGTGTATCCGGGGTAACCTGCGTATCAAGCTCCGACTTCACAAACACGGAGAACGTGTAACGCCCCGGGAGGAACTCAAGTTGGTCACCGGTGGCAGTAAGCGGAAGCTCAAACCGCACGTGAGGAAAGACGTCGTGACGGCCAATGCGGAGGTTGTCGAAGTAACCCTCTTGGAATGGACTATCCGCTGCCGGCGCGCCTGCGTAGAAGCGATCGGCACTGTCTCTGGCAGCAAAGAGCGTGTTTTTGAAGAGGTTCTCGGGGGTACGACTCGGGACCGACTCTACGACAATTGCCTGTCCAGGGATTGGTTCAATCCGCCAGTCGTCGCGCCCGAGATAGCTCGTCGAAGCGTCTCCGAAGTCAAACAGAATCGATACGTCATCACTTACCCGTTTGATATCGACCTGAAAATGATAGAGCGCATCGATCACGAAACCATCGGTGAGGGTCGAGAGATTGACGAATGCGCTGTCTGCAGAGCCAAACTCGAGGGCGACGAAGTTACCGTCAGGCATCACGGATGGGGCATTCTCTACCAGGTAGTTAGCCGAAGGCGGATCGACGGTCCAGCCGGACGGAGCGCTGCCGGCGGTCGATGCCTCGAAATCTCCGTCTGGAAGCAGGTTTGGAATCTCGAGTCGATACACCGGTGACCCGGCGGGAAGACCGGCGTCCGATCCATACTCGCCGGGGGTGAGTGCGACAAAGCTAACGTAGTCGGTGTCGGGTGTGACCCCGGCTTGATAGGAGATGGCCCAGTTTGCGATCCCGACCGATCGTTGACTCAACAGGTCCACGCCGCGGTAGTCGGAAAAAACATCGACGGGCTCGCATGCTACCACAAGGAGCGCCAAGGCCGCTGCTGCGATTCCTACCGAGCGTCGGTGTCGTCTTGTAGAGTTGTGCAAGCGCTGGTTAGCCACACGCAAAAGATATCTCTGCCGGTGCTGCTTTCCAACAGCAGTAGCCTATTCGAGCGCACGCATGCGCATCCGAACCCCGATCCACCCGGCTGGATCGGCAATGTCTGCCCGAATCTGCCCCAGATCCACATCGGCTGTAAGCTCTGCGATAAGCCAATCTCGGCCCTCGTAGTTGTAGCGGGCCCCGTCCCCAGCCACATCGACCGCCGCGAGGGCGTGGTCGTAGCGGCTACTAGCCATCATAATCGCGTCAAACCCGAGGTGGTGCAAGATGATCACGTAGGTCATAGCGAGGCTGTCGCAGTCTCCTGCGCTCGTCGAAAGGCAGAGGATCGGCGGCATGAAGTCCGAAACTCCCCCTGCGCGACTGAACTGGAAGCCTTGCAACCAATCGAGAATCTGCTCTGGGTACTCGTCGCGACTGATTCCACGCTCCTCGAGGATCCCTTTGATCTCAACCGCAACTGACTCGAGTCGCATAAAGTTATCACGATAGATCTGGCGAAAGTAACGTCGCCACGCGTCGTAGGCAGTCTCTTCGTCGAGGGCTCCGTACGGCGCAAGAACCCGAGCTTCTCGCTCTACCAAGACCGAACTCGCCTCGATTTCACCGCTATCGTATGCGAACGGCAACCGACTACCGTCAAAGCGGAGCGTCTGGGTCTGCATGTTTGCACCGGGGAATGGGTAGAAAAACTGGCTAACGGGCCCCGGATAGAGTCGCCCCTCTTCACCCAACGCAAAGCTATCGACGGCGCTGAGCATATGATCGTGAGCAACATCGTAGGCCTCCTCGAAGGCGAACGACAAGAGGACAAAATCGGCCTGAGGCGCATTAATCGTGATCATGTACCCACGCACCGGCTTGCCGTTCATCTCGAAGCTGATGTCGGACAGCGTCGAGTCGTGCCCCTGATAGGTGTACGCCTCGGGCTCTGCGGTAGCCTCTAACGAGGTGTACATCTCCTCTGCAATGGCGGAAGCATCACGAGCAGTCATCGGATCAAGGGCGATGATCTGAAGCATCGCCTCGCCGCTGGGGTTCACAAATGCGATATGGTCGGTGCTCTCGGCACCGGCGCCGCTCCAGCCGACCGGAAGGTCCACGCTATAGTCGTAATCTGGATTGGCCGCTGCGAGCGCTTGTACCTGAAATGGTAGGAGCAACCACGCTGCTGAGAGTAATAGACAGAATATTGCTTTCATTTTTTTCATTGTCGAACGTATCGCACAAAAGATTTAACGCAAGTGCGAGATTTTGCTAAGCTTCACGCGTGAAGAAACAGATTCGACCCGGCGGGGTGCACGGCACCGTCTCCATTCCCGCAAGTAAGTCCCACACGATCCGCGCACTCCTGCTCGCGGCAACCGCGGCAGGCGAGAGCACGATCGACAACTGGCTTGCCTCGGCGGACACCGAGTCTTGTATCGACGTGCTTTCACAACTCGGCGTCCGGATCACCAAGACCGCCCCGGATAGCTGCGGCGCAACCGCCACGCTATGCGTCAACGGCATCGGGCCGCATCTCAACCCATCCGAGGCGCCCCTCGACTGCGGAAACTCCGGCACAACGCTCTACCTCTCGATGGGGCTCGCGGCGCTCCAACCGCGGCGTGTCTCCTTTACCGGAGACGAGCAGTTGCAACGCCGCTCGGCCGAACCGCTCCTTGCTGCGCTCGAGCAAGGCGGTGTCACCGTCACCCGCGACAACGGCTCGTGCGTGCCCTTCTCGCTCGAGGGGCCGTTCGCGGCGAAAGGTGCCGGGGACGGCGGTGGCGCCGACCCCGTGCGGATTGAGATCGCGTGTCCGACCAGTCAGTACCTCTCTGCCCTTCTCTTGGCTGCACCGCTGACGGAGCGTGGCCTCTCGATTACGGTACCGCTGTTGAACGAGCGGCCCTATGTTGACCTAACCTTGGGGTGGCTCGAGCGGCACGGGGTGCGCTTCGAGCGAGGCGGGTACTCGCACTTCACCGTACCGGGTGGGCAGGCTTACCGGCCTATGAAGGTCTCGATCCCGGGCGACTACTCCTCGGCAACCTTTTTTGCCGTGGCTGCCGCGGCTACCGGCTCCACGCTCACGCTCGCGGGCTTGGATCCCGATGACGCTCAGGGCGATAAGGAAGTGCTCACGATTCTGAAGCAGCTTGGTGCAAGTGTCGAACAGAACGAAGCGGGTTTCACGATTTCCGGACCGTCGCAGCTGTCGGGGGGAGATATCGACCTAAACGCGATGCCCGATGCTCTTCCTGCACTCGCGATCGCTGGGAGTGTGTGCTCCTCTGCGCTTCGTCTCATAAACGTGCCTCAGGCCCGCGAGAAAGAGACCGATCGCATAAGGGTCATGCGGGAGGTAGTAGAGGCGCTCGGTGGTAAGGCAGATGAGTTAGCGGAAGGGCTGATCGTCTACCCCGGGCAACTACGCGGAGGAGTGGTAGACAGCTACGGCGATCACCGAGTCGCCATGGCGGCAAGCATCGCCGGGCTCGTCGCGCAAGAGCCGGTGACCGTGACCAACGCTGACGTGGCCACCATTACCTTTCCGGGCTTCTACGAGCTTCTCGAGGCGTGTCGCGACACGTGATTAGCCAAAGATAAGCCGCGCGAGGATGAGGAACACCGGCATTACAACCAACGCCGCGGCATAGGTAAACAGCACTGCACTCCCGGCATACTTGACCTGGTCCGCTGTTCCGTACGCCTGGGTGACTACAAGAATGTTGGTCGCCGGAGGTACCGCTGCCTCGAGCACGAGCGCAAGGTAGATCCCCGAGGCAATCTCGGGACGTACGCCCCGCAGAGGAATTAGCAGCAGTACTCCGATCACGATAAGCGGATAGATGACCATCTTCGCCAATACCAGCCCACCAAACTCCTTTCGGTAGGAGAACCCTGTGTTGGCCACGCGCGCAAGAACGGCACCCAGAACAACCATAATCCCGTCCAGGGCGATAAACGACGCCCAGCGGAACGGCAGCTTGGCCCAGTCTGGGAACAGATCGTAGACGCCGGTAATCGCAAAAATCAACCCCACAAGAATTCCGACCGTGGGAGCGTTTAGCCGAAATGAGGGCCGTGTGTTCGCATCGGGACGGGCTCCGATCTCGTTCTCTTCTGTGTCGGCGTGCGCGTCCGCCGCTGCACCCCGCAGAATCCACACCGCCACGGAAAAGAATAACAGGACGTAGGTCATGAGATAAAACGACATGTAGACCGATACCGCCGGCGGGGCGAGCGCAGCAACGATTGGTATCGGGATATACCCGGCATTGTGCATCGCGAAGAGCACGAGCAGCTCTCTCGGGTACTCGGTCTCGAAGAGACCGACGCGGTTGATCAGGAGCTTCGCCATCCCGATCTGCGCTCCGAGCATCACCAAATACGCGAGCAAGAATATGAGCATCCAATGCCAGCCGGCTTCGATCCCGGCTGCCCACTGGCTGGGTAGCGTGTGAACGAAATAGAGCGGGAATACGACGTTGATGATGAGGAAGACTGCCGGCTTGAGAAGATGCCGCTGGATCGGTCGAATCTTGAAGATAAAGAATCCGGCGAGCGTCATGACAACCAGACGCCCGACCGGACGAAGAATTTCGAGGATCATGCCAAACGCACCGACCGGCTGATTACAGCGCCCGCTCGAGCACGCGGTTCAATCGTTTGACAAAGGCGGCAGGCTCTTTGATTTCGACCCCTTCGACCAAGAGAGCCTGATCGAGGAGCAGAAAGCTCACATCGTTTATGAGCGCGTCGTCGCTCGTCTCTTTGATTTTCGCGAGAATCTCGTGTTCAGGATTCACCTCGAGGATCGGCTTGGTCTCGGGCATATCGCTCTGACCCATTGCCTTGAGCAGCGACTGCATCTGCAGGGTTGGATCGCTCTCGTCCACGACGATGCAGCTCGGACTGTCGGAGAGCCGAACCGAAACGCGAACATCCTTTACACGATCGCCCAACACGCCCTTTATTTTCTCGAGAAGAGGCGCAAGCTCCTTTTCTTTCTTCTTGTCGGCCTTGTCCTTGAGGTCTTCACCGGCATCGGACCGATTGACCGCCTTGAGTTCGGTCTCTTTGTAGTTCCCGATCGTCGGCACGACCACCTCGTCAAAGTCGTCGTCCATGATCAGGACTTCGATCTCCTTCTTCCGATAAGCTTCGAGCAACGGACTATTGCGGAGGGTCTGCTCATCGCCGCCGGTGATATAGTAGATCGCCTTCTGCTCACCAAGCATGCGCTGCTTGTACTCCTCGAGGCTCGTGTAACCCTCGACGGCAGAGCTCTTGAAGCGCACGAGCTCCATGAGCGTCTCCCGGTTCGCGTAGTCCTGA
>JBMCTC010000159.1:0-7417 GCA_048624115.1 Spirochaetota bacterium | reverse complement strand
GCATACACCGAGCAGTTCTCCCGCCTTCGCGCCGCGGTTCGCGACATTATCCTCCAGATCTTCAAGGACAAGGAACTTTCGAAGCAAAAGGATGCGGCCCGGTTCGCGGACGTCTTTATTGCGGTCTTGAGTGGCGTGAGCTTGATCAAGATTCTGGACCCGGAGGAGATCGATGAGTCGATTTTCGCAGACACCTTTCGGGCACTGATCGAAGGCATGGACGAGCGATAGGCAAGCGACTTTCTATTCGATATAATGGAGTAAGTGTGTTTTTCGTTGATTTTTGCCAGAGGCCTTTCGCGGAAACTCTTCTTTGCGACGCTCATACTCTCCGGAATGGTGGCGGCCGGTCCGCTGTTCGCTGAGCGGGCCGCGGCGGTTGGTTTCTCCGCCCCCGTAACGCTGGTCCGCTGGTCGGATAACCTCTTTCAAGATGGAACGCTGACTCGCTCAGAGGCCTCGAGTTCCCTTGTTGCTGGGATGCTGGCGTCGCTCGAGTACGGTGCGGTACAGGTTCGCCTCGGCTATCTGACCACCGTCGGCCGCTCGCGCTTCGCGGCGTTCATGCCGCCGTTCCAGCTCGAACCATATCGATCTCCGCGATCGCTTTTATACCTGACATCGGGGATTGCGGTGCGCCGCTCGTCGGCCTGGCCGGATGGGCCGTCAGATGATCTCTCCTGGCACCCGCGGGCGGGACTCACCTACTGGGCCAATCTCGCGTACGAGGATCGGTTTCACGAGAAGTATAGGGACACCGTGTCGAGAGCCGAGCGGATCGAGCTCGATGAATTGTTCCTCGAACTCGGAACGGATGTAGAGTTTCGCGTGGCGTCCGGATGGCTCGGTCGGGTATCACTGCTTCTTGGGTACAATCTTCTCGGTGAGGACCTCGCGTGGATGCAGGGCCTGATCGTGATGAACACGACTCGCTACCTGCCGATCGATATCTCGCTTGGCGCGGAGCTTTCTCTCGTACGCCCGCTCCGCTGACACTGTCGTTGGTTTAGGAGTGCTCGCGTGCCGCTGCGATGCGCACCGCCTCAACTGCGCGACGCACCGACTCCTCGGGGGATTCAGTCTCTGTGAAGAGCGTGAGTTCGGGATTACTCGGGATCTCATAGGGTGCATCTACCCCGGTCAGCCCGGAGAGTTCTCCGGCATCCGCTTTTTTGTAGAGTCCCTTCGGGTCACGAGCCCGGCAGACTGAGACATCGCACTTGAGGTACACCTCTAGAAAGCGACCGTCGGGAACGAGCGTTCGAGCAAAGGCGCGGTCGGCCTCGTAAGGCGAGATAAAACCACAAATGACAATGTGGCCGATCTCGAAGAAGAGCTTTGCCACTTCGGAGACGCGACGGATGTTCTCTGCGCGATCGTCGGCGCTAAAACCCAGATCGCCGGAGAGGCCGTGGCGAATGTTGTCTCCGTCGAGGCGGGTAACCTGGAGGCCGACATCAAAAAGCTCCCGTTCGAGCGCTTTGCTAATGACGCTCTTCCCGCTTCCCGAAAGGCCGGTAAACCAGACCACAAGGCCCCGATGCCCGTTGCGCCGCTCACGCTCCTCGCGCGTTATTGTCCCGGTTTCCCAGCGCACGTTGGGCGAAACACGGGTTCGCTCGACAGAGGGCGGGGTAGCCTCTGCGCGGACCATTCCCGCGGCTACGGTCCGGTTGGTCTGAGGATCGATGAGAACAAAGCCTCCGTTTGCGCGATTGTCGTGATAGGCGTCTACGAAAACCGGATGTGCGAGATGAAGCTCTGCCCGACCGATTTCGTTGAGCGAGAGCGTCTTCGCCTCTCTTCGGTGGAGTGTGTTCACGTCAATTGAGTAGAGGAGCTCCCGCACGTCAGCTTTCACCAGTCGGGTCCCGTGCTGCAGCAAGTAACGACCACCGACGGTAAGCTGCTTGCGGTCGTCCATCCAGCAGAGCACCGCATTGAGCGAACTCGTGATACGAGGGAGGTTGTGCGTGCGAACGAGCATCTCGCCCCGGCTCAGGTCGATGTTGTCGGCAAGCTCAACGACAATGGGCTGGCCCTCGATAGCCTCCTCGATCGCCCCGCGGTGTGTACGTATCGACCTAACTCGTGTCTTCTGCATGCTTGGAAGGGCAACGACTTCTTCCTCAGGCTTGATGCTCCCGGAGATCACCGTTCCCGCAAAGCCCCTGAAGTCCTGATTCGGTCTGATGACCGTTTGCACGGGAAAGCGAAAATCCACGAGATTGCGATCCGCACTAATCGTAACCGTCTCGAGATGGTGTAACAGGCTCGTTCCCTCGTACCAGGGCATCGCTTCGCTTCTGCTCACGACGTTGTCGCCATGCAGCGCGCTAATCGGTACAAATGTCACGTCGTGAATGTCGAGCTTACTCGAGAACTCGGTGTACTCGGCAACGATTCGCTCGTAGGTAGCCCGGTCGTAGTCCACGAGATCCATCTTGTTTACCCCGACAACGACGTGAGGAATGCCCAAGAGCGACGCGATAAAGCCGTGACGCTTGCTCTGCGTGAGTACGCCGTTACGAGCATCGATCAGAATGATTGCCAGGTCGGCGGTAGAGGCGCCGGTAACCATGTTGCGGGTGTACTGCTCGTGGCCGGGGGTGTCGGCGATAATGAATTTCCGGTGAGGCGTGGAGAAGTAACGGTAGGCTACGTCGATCGTGATGCCCTGCTCTCGTTCTGCTCGAAGACCGTCGGTAAGGAGGGCGAGGTTTACCCCCTTTTCGCCACGAAGCTCACTTGCCTGCTGAAGTGATTCGAGCTGATCCTCGATTATCGCCTTGCTATCATAGAGCAGCCGACCGATCAGCGTGCTCTTCCCGTCGTCTACGCTTCCAGCGGTCGTGAGCCGCAAGAGATCCTTGTTCGTGTAGCCATCGGGAGTCGTGTTCGCTTGGTTCATTAGAAGTAGCCGCCTCGTTTTCGGTCTTCCATAGCCGCTTCGCTGCGCTTGTCGTCTGCCCGCCCACCGCGCTCGGTGGTGCGGGTGGCGGCAATCTCTGCGACAATTTGCTCTACGGTAGAGGCGGGGCTTTCGGTAGCGCCGGTGCAGGTCATATCGCCGATCGTGCGGAACCGAACCGTTCGGTTTGTCGCGCCCGGGTCACCGGCCCTCGGTCCGCCATGGGGACCAACGGCGAGGATTACACCATCCCGCTCAAAGACCGGTCGTTCGTGTGAAAAGTAGAGGGCGGGTAGCTCGAGCTGTTCGGCCAGAATAAACTGCCAGATGTCGAGCTCGGTCCAGTTTGAGAGGGGGAAGATTCGAAAGTGTTCATTTTTCCCCTTTTGCGCGTTGTAGGTGCGCCAGAGTTCCGGGCGCTGGTTTTTTGGATCCCACTGGCCAAAGCTGTCGCGAAAGCTAAAGAACCGCTCTTTCGCACGCGCCTTCTCCTCGTCGCGTCGGGCACCACCGAGCGCCCCGTCAAAGGAGAACTCGCGAATGGCGTCTAAGAGCGTAACCGTCTGCAGGGCGTTTCTACTTGCATCCGGCCCGGTCTCTTCTGCCACGCGCCCGGCACGGATCGACTCCTCCACCGAACGCACGATGAGCTTAGCATCAATCCGAGAGCAGAATTGATCTCGAAATGCGAGAGTCTCCGGGAAGTTATGCCCGGTGTCGATATGCATAAGCGGAAAGGGAATCGGGCCAGGGTGGAACGCTCGCGCCGCAAGCGTAGCGAGCACGATCGAGTCCTTCCCACCTGAGAAGAGGAGCACCGGACGCTCGAGCTGCCCCGCTGCCTCACGAATGACGTAGATTGCCTCGGCCTCGAGTTGGTGAAGGTGATCGGTTTGGTAGGACACGTCGACAGGCTATCGACGCGCTCGTAGGTGGTCAACTACACAAGCAACGTGCGCTTGAGCTCCTCGATCCGTTCGAGGCTGAACTGAGCGCCGGTCTGCGTGATCACCGCCTCTGCGAGGTCGCCGGCAAGTTTCGCACAGACTGGAAGCTCCTTGCCCAGGGCGATGCCGGCCAAGAAGCCCGCGGCAAACATGTCTCCGGCGCCGGTTGTGTCGACCACATCGATCGGCTCTCCGGGAATGTGGCTTGTCCGGCCCTGCGAACGCACGAGGCTGCCGTCTTTGCCCACCTTCAGTATTGCCACGTCCACAAGCTCGCCCATCTGCTCGATTGCCTTTACCCGAGCCTCGGAACTCCTTGCCTCGGGTGTATCAAAGAGAATCGCCGCCTCTTTGGTATTGGCAAAGGCAATATCGATATCGCGCTCGAGAAGCTCCAAGAAATCGTCTCGGTACCGACCGACGGCAAATGGGTCGGCGACGTCGAAGACGATTTTTGCGCCGGTTTCTTTGCAGATCGTGATTGAGGTGGTAATGCTCTCCTTTTGAACCTCGGTGTCCCACATGTAGCCGGTGAAGTAGAGGTAGTCGGCCTGGCGCAGCAGTTCCTCATCGACATCGTCCACCGTGAACTTCTGGCACATGCCGAGGTGCGTGTTCATGGTCCGTTCGCCGTCGGGGGTAATGAGGATTACACTCGACCCGGTTACGCCTGCTTCCATGACAAGTCGAGAGGTAATCCCATAGGCGGCGACCTGTTCATCGTAGGTCTGGCCAAACTCATCGGTGCCGATCTTTCCGCTGATAACGGCGGGAATGCCCAAACCAGCAAGCGCAAGCAAGGTGTTCGGAGCAGAGCCGCCGGGACGAAACTGGATGGGCCGACCAATGAGCGTTTCGAGAATCTCCTTCTGCTGCTCTTCCGAGACGAGGTGCATAATGCCCTTCTCGATTCCAAGCTTCGTGAGGTCTTCGTCCTCGATCTTAATCATGACATCGATCAGGGGGTTTCCAATTCCGTAGACCATACTCACCACGCCTTTACCAAGAACCAGGGGTTCAAGAGATGTTCTTTATTGTAACGTAACGGCTCGTCTTGAATGTTGCGATCGCTGTCAATCCGATAGACCTCGCCGCCTGCTGCTCGCACTACGGCATGCCCGGCCGCAATATCCCATTCAGAGGTTGGGGCATAGCGTGGGTAGAGATCTACCTTTCCCTCTGCAACTCTACAGAGTTTTATCGAGCTTCCCACGTTTACCTGGTCGACGTTCCTGTAGGTGGTTCGAAGCTGAGAGAGATAGGCCTCAGTCGCTTCGTTCAGATGAGTCCGGCTGACCATTACCGTGATTGGCTCGTCGGGGGGGATAGGCCGCTGTTTGGTTGTGATGGGCAACGCGTGATTGAGCGGATCTTCCAAATGTCGCGTAGCGTCCGGCGCTACCGTTGCCTTGAGCGCAATGCGTGGAGCGGTGACTCCGGCCCAGAGCTCTCCGGTAACGGGGGCGTAGATGACGCCGAGTACTGGGTCGTGACGTTGCACGATCGCGATATTCACGGTGAAGTCATCCTGTCGATTGATGAACTCTTTCGTTCCATCGAGCGGATCGACCAAGAAGAGCTCTTCCCAGGTCTTCCGCTCCCCGTAGGGGGCATGACGACCCTCTTCGCTTAGTATCGGAATGTCGGGAGCGGTGCGTGCAAGCCCGCCACTGAGAATGTCATGCGCTCGCTTGTCGGCAATGGTCAGCGGCGAATCGTCAGCTTTGCGCTCCGTGCCGAAATCGCCACTTCGATAGACATCGAGAATCTCCCGACCGGCCTGCACGGCAAGCTCACAAAGCTTGGGGAGCAGAACGTGTAGCTGCGAAGACGAAGTCACGGTAGCCTCTTAGCCGACTGCCTTCTGGAGTGCCGATACCTTGTCGGTGCGCTCCCAGGAGAACTCGTCTCGGCCAAAGTGGCCGTAGGTGCTCGTTTCCTGATAGATGGGTCGTTTTAGGTCGAGGGTGTTGATGATGCCGGCCGGCGAGAGGTCAAAGACCTTCTCTACAGCCTTCGCGATTTGATCTTCAGGCACCTTTCCCGTACCAAACGTGTCCACCGTGACACTGATGGGGAACGGAACCCCGATTGCATACGCCAGTTCGATCTCGCATCGCTCTGCAAGCTCTGCCGCCACGATGTTCTTGGCCACGTAGCGCGCCATATAGGCGGCGCTTCGGTCCACCTTACTCGGATCCTTGCCGCTAAACGCTCCGCCACCGTGACGCCCCATCCCACCGTACGTGTCTACGATGATCTTTCGGCCCGTAAGGCCGGAGTCGCCGTGGGGACCGCCAATGACAAATCGGCCGGTGGGGTTAATGAAGTACTTTGTGTCGTCGGTGATCAGCCCCGTACCGCCGAGCACCGGCTTGATTACCTCTGCAATGATGGCCTCGGTGATCTCTTTGTGGGTCACACCCTCGTCGTGCTGGTGACTTACGACGACGGTGTGAATTCCGGCCGGCTTTCCGTCCTTGTACTCGACGGTGACCTGGCTCTTGCTGTCGGGGCGCAGCCATGTTATGCCGCCCGCTTTCCGCAGCTTTGCGGCCTGTCGCAGAATTTGGTGCGCGTAGCTGATCGGCGCCGGCATGAGTTCGGGAGTTTCGTTACAGGCAAACCCAAACATCATGCCCTGGTCGCCGGCGCCCTGCTGGCCCGCAAAAAGCCCGGTGCCGGAGACGCCCTGATTGATGTCGGGGCTCTGCGAGTGAATCACACTCATGACCGCCATGCTTTCCCAATCCAATCCGTAGGCCGGATCGTTGTAGCCAACCTTCTTCGCGACACCGCGAGCTATCTCTTGTACGTCGATATACTCGCTGCTGGTGGTTATCTCGCCACCGACGAGCACCATTCCGGTCGTTGTGAAGGTCTCGCAAGCAACGTGACTCTCGGGGTCGTTCTTGAGGCACGCGTCGAGAACCGCGTCCGACACTTGATCTGCCAGTTTATCCGGATGTCCCTCGCTGACGCTTTCGCTCGTGAAGAGATAGCTACTGCCGGCCATGGATGCTCCTCTGCTTAGTATCTGTAGGTATCGGGCTTAAAGGGCCCATCTTCGTCTACACCGATATACTCGGCCTGATGCTTGGCAAGTTTGGTTAACTTCGCACCAATCTTTGACAGATGCAGCCGCGCTACCTCCTCATCGAGGTGCTTGGGCAAGACGTACACCTGCTTTTCGTAGCTCTCGCGGTGCTCCCAGAGGTCGAGCTGCGCGAGCACCTGATTGGTGAAGCTGTTACTCATGACAAAGCTCGGGTGACCGGTCGCGTTTCCGAGGTTCACCAGTCGGCCTTCGGAGAGCAGGAATACCTCGTGCCCGTCAGGAAAGATGAATTTATCGACCTGCGGCTTGATATTCACTCGCTTGATCCCCGGGTAGTTCATGAGTTTCTCTACCTGAATCTCATTATCGAAGTGGCCGATGTTCGCGATGATGGCCTGATCCTTCATCTTCTCCATATGCTCGATGGTGATGATGTCGCGGTTCCCAGTACACGTGACGTAGATGTCGGCCGTGCCGAGTGAGTCTTCTACCGTGGTTACC
>JBMCTC010000158.1:0-7450 GCA_048624115.1 Spirochaetota bacterium | reverse complement strand
GGGAAGAGGACCTGCCCGGTGAGCGCGAGCAGTCCGTTCGTAACAACAGCGGTCAGGGCACCGGGCAAAAGTCCGAGATGAAGCGTCACAACGACCGTCAGAATCGAATCGAGGTAGAGAGGAAGCTGCAACGCATGCACCACCGTCCCGAGCAACGTATTGACCAAACCTGCGGCGACCGCGAGAAGCGCAACGCGGCCCGCGCCGACGCTGGTATCGTATTCCCAATCCTTCATTGCTCCATTTTCGACTATTTAGAGGAAATAGTCTACCTTCGGAACGCATGGTCACACGCACATTCTTGAACTCGTTCCGGTAGGCGTCGAAAGAACTCGATTTTCGACAAAAGGGCAGACTCCTTTCGCAGTAATTGATACAATAGAGGTTATAAATCTTTTGGTCGACGTATGCCGATCATCGTTTCGAAAACCATGAACCAGAGGGTAGTCGCTCCAGTAAAAACGCCTCACTCGTGCCTTGCTACCAAGTCTCGCCGGGATCGCGTGCAGGTTGTGCCAAACCGGACGATTTCCGAACGGATCTTTGGTTCGCATGAGTGCGCCGCCGAAATGTCGGGGTTTTATCTGCGACGATCGAGGTTGTTCTCTGCGGCGGCCGCGCTTGTTGGATTAGTGCTCACCGGAGGTGATCTTCTCCAACTTCTTCGCGCTGGTGCGGCTATACCCTTGGAGAGGATCGTTGGGAACGGAATCTTCGTGGTTCCAGCCTTGCGGCGGCTTGGGTTTGCCATCTCCTTATTCCCGTCGGAAAGTGGTGGACCGGGCCGCTGGTTGGTGCGTTTTTCATCGCTATTGCATTAGTTCAGGGGATTGTGTTGCTCACCCTGCCGACGACGCTGAACTCCCCCCAGGTGTACTTGGTGATTATTCTCTTGGCGACCGCCGGGGGGATTCCCCTACCACCGCCGCTCTTTCACCCTTTGGCACTAATTTCTTCTACACTAGGGGCCCTGTTGTTGCTCGTATCTCCCGAGCAGACAGCGATGCGCGCTTGTGGGCAGTGCTGCTTGCGAGTGTGTTCGTCATTTCAGTGGCGATTGACACGTCGACCTTTCGTACGCTTCGCTCAGAGGTTCTCTCGAAGCAGCGGCGAGAGGCGTCTCTCCGGCTTCTTGCACACGACTTGCGTAATCCGATTGCTCAAATGCCTCGTCTCGCGTCAATGCTGGTTCACGATTCTACAAGCAAGGTCGAACGCACTGAGTTCGCGCGAATCCTCGAGACAACAGCGTCCGGAACCTTCAACATGCTCGAGAATCTCCTTCAATGGGAAAAATCCCGATCTGAGGGTGCGGTTCAACTCGAGTCTCTCGCAGTAGATAGAGTCTTGTCCGAGGTTCTTCCTTTCCAGCAGGCATATGCACAGAGCAAGGGTATTCGTTTGCTTATCGACGCCGAGCCGGACCTTTCCTTCCTCGGAGACGCGGTGGCCGTTGCCACGGTACTCCGAAACACAATAGGGAACGCGGTGAAGTTCTCTCAGGAGGGTTCCGTCGTGCAGATTACCGTCGCACCCGCTGCTGCTCGCCAGTACGTGGAGTTCGAGGTGTCGGACAGTGGCGTCGGCGCCTCCGCCGAGAAGCTCTCGGCGATTCGCTCGGGCAGACCCATGCCAGGTTCCCGAGGCACACGTTCGGAACCCGGAACGGGGCTTGGCCTTGCCGTCTGCGCTCGGCTCCTCGCGAAGCTCGATTCAACACTCGAGATCGAATCGGAGCCCGGGCACGGCACCGTCGTTCGTTTTCAACTACACCGAGTTTGATATCTCTGCTCGTTGCGGCTGCAACGTGGCCGGTAGCGTGATCCGGGGGCCTTCACAACGCCCCAGCGCGCTTTCCCAGAAGCCAAGCGCGAAGATTCTCATGCCGGATGCCTCCCCGATTCACATGCTGGTAGTCGTCAAGACTCAACACCATCTTTGGATGGTTGTCGGGTACTCGCTCCAGTGCGGAGAACTCCCGTTCCACCGTATCGTCTGAGGCGAGTGACACGGAGACCTGGATGTACATCCGTTCTTCCTGGCGCTCCGCAATGAAATCGATCTCGCGGTCGTCAAGCTTTCCGATTGAGACACGGTACCCTCGGTGCAGGAGTTCAAGGTAGACGATGTTCTCAAGGAGGCCGTTGACGTCACCGTCGCGGTACCCAAGAAAACCGTGACGCAGTCCCACGTCCCCCGCGTAGTACTTCTCATAGAGCTCCAGGTGACGCAGACCCTTGATATCATAGCGCAGCACGCGGCGGATAAGAAAGGCCTGTTCAAGACACTCCAGGTAGTGGAGAACCTTATCGACGCCCGCGGTGATTTTCTGGTTTCTGAGAAAGTCGGTGATCCGCTTTGCCGTCGTGATATTTCCTGCATTGTCAAAGACGAAACGTACGATTCGGTCAAGTTGTCCCGGACTCTGAATGCGGTTGCGAGAGACCACGTCTTTCAGAACGATGGAACCGTAGAGTGCGTTTAGGTACGGAAAGACGGTAGCGTCGTTCAGCTTCAGCATGTGGATTCCCGGGAGACCCCCGTAGCGCAGAAAACGCCGGAACTCTTCGGGATGGTCCTCCACGGTCTGACCGGAACGCGCGCTCCGGAAAAGAAGAAACTCTCGGTAGCTGAGCGGGAACACTGGAAACTCTACGTACCGCCCGGCTATGAGCGTCGCGAGCTCTGATGACAGGAGATCAGCGTTTGATCCCGTGAGGGTGATATCCGCGCGATCGTCGGCAAGCAGAGAGTTGACAACCCGCTCCCAGCCGGAAACCTCCTGGACCTCGTCAATGAATAGATATGGTTTTCCGGGAGCGGCATCAATCTGCCCGTTTACGTAGTGAAACAGCTCGGTGTCACTCCGTATGAAATCCCATTCCATCGATTCCTTGTTGATGTAAACTATCTGAGAGTGTGGAACGCCTCGTTGCGTCAGATAACGAATCAGAAGCCGAAGGAGACTACTCTTTCCTACTCTGCGCATGCCGGTGAGCACCTTGACAACCGGCGCGTCAATAAACGACTCGATCTCCCTAAGGTATGACGGTCTTTCTATGTCATTCATCCCAAAGCCTCAAAGATTCGCATGCACAAGAATATATTTTAAGATATAGCAAAACATTCTTGTAAACAAGAAACTTAACGGCACTCGTGATCTCAGCAGTGATCGAAAACAACCCTCACAGCGCCCCATCCTCGAGAAAGCTGTAGTACCCGCGGTCGCTGAAGATGATGTGGTCGAGGACGGGGATGCCGAGGGTGCGGCCTGCCGCGACGAGGCGGCGGGTGACGTCATGGTCCTCGTCGCTCGGGTCGAGGGCGCCCGAGGGGTGGTTGTGGGCAAGCATCACCGCGGCGGCGCGGTCGGTTATCGCCGGGGCAAACACCTCGCGAGGGTGGATGATCGTCCGATTCACCAGCCCCTTCGTCACGACCCGCACCGCCACCGCCTCGTGGGCACCGTTAAGCGTCGCGACCAGGAAGTGTTCCTGCTTCCGATCGATGTAGCGGTCTACGATCGGCAAGAGATCGCTCGGCATGCGAATCTTATGCCGTCCCGGCAGAAGAAGGCGCCGCGCGAGCTCGAGTCCTGCGAGGATCGTGGATGCCTTTGCCGGCCCGAGTCCCTCAATCGAGAGCAGGTCGGCGTGCTCCGGTACGATCGTTCGTGATCTGTCGAGCAGCATCACAACATCTGCAGCTACCCGCTCGACGCTTCTGCCCGCTACTCCGCTTCCCACGAGAAGAGCCACCAGATCGTTGTCGGTGAGGCTGCTCATTCCAAATAGTCCGGCCCGTTCTCTTGGAAGCAGCGGCCGATCTGCTTCTTGTACTGCTTGCACGTTGACTACTACGCGGCTCAGCGAGGTTTTGATTCACCAATCCGGCGCTTTCATCGGTTTATGTGCTGCTTCCTGAGTTTTTCTCGTCTCTCATATACAATAGGGACCATGTTTCGCCCAAAACCCTATGTCTATCTGGTAGATGGACTCGACGAAGTGAAGGCCGCCAAACTCAAACGAAATCTCGAACTCGTCGCGGATATCAAACGGGTGGCGGTCGATGTCGGTCGCAGCACCGTAGAAACGCTTGCCTATCGTAACGTAGAGGACAATGTAAAAGTTGCCTGCGATGTCGCGCAGGTGCGCTTTCGTACCCGTCTCAAGGTGTAAGGTCCTTGATCGATCTCCGGAGTCAGGCGATACTGTAGAGAGTGATCGGCGAGGAGAGGAGGCCGATCTGTTTTTGCGGGGCAACCGCGGAGACTCGTCCAACTTTGATTGGAGAAAACAATGCAGAAATTTGCTTTTCTTTTGGTATTCGCGCTGCTCGCGGCAGTCGCCTTCGCAGGTGGTGCCGGTGAGCAGACTCAGGTCGAAGTAGATCTCGAGGACACCGTCTATATTTCGCCCGACGCATCGCCGGGGACTCAAGACAGCGTAGAGATCCCGATACGGGTCAATGCCGGCTCGGGAAATCAAAACGTGATCGTGGCCTACACGGTCGAAGTCACCAATGAGGCCGGCCAAGTAGTTTGGAGTGAGGCGGTGGTAGACGAGAGCGAGCAGCCCGGGTTTTTTACAAGGCTCTTTCAGAACCTTGGGCTAGCCCAACGTCAAACCACGGTTCTAATTCCCGAGGAGACGGAGTGGTCGGGTACCTATCAGAACTCAGAGGTCGGGGCCGATGGCCAAACCGTCCCGGACGGCGAGTACAGGTACGTGCTTACCGTAGCCCTCGCGTCTGAAGAGACAGTCACGACCGAGCCGCAAACGGTCGTCGTAGACAACACCCCGCCTCAAGCCACGGCAAGCGTAAACCATCGATACTTCTCACCCGACGGCGATGGGCGGCAAGACACCGTTACCCTTACCCAGTCGACGAGCAGCGAAGACGAGTGGGTCGGTACGATCAGTGCTCAGGGTGAGTCAGAGTTTGACGTCACCTGGCAGGGCGAAGCAGACGCCGAGTTCGTCTGGGACGGCCGAACGCCGGATGGCGAGATGCTTCCGACCGACGCCTACGTCTACACCTTGAGCGCGACCGATCGCGCGGGTAACCAAGGCTCGATCGACCCAATCGAGGTTGTGCTGGACGTCGATCCACGCCCGCTTGACATTATCGCCCTCCCGGAAGGAAGCGCCCTCGCGTTCTCTCCGAACGACGATGGAAGCCGCGACACGCTTCAGATTGCCTTTGGAGATCAGGTATCGACCGAGTTGCTCGACCAAGCGACACTCACGGTCCGTGACAGCAACGGTCGAGAGATCGGGACCATCGACATTACCGATGAGCTCGGAGGCGTGCTTGAGATCACCGGGTATCTCGATGAGGAGCAGACCGAGCGTGCGCCCGAAGGAACCTACGAACTCGAAGCCGAGGCCCGTTACCTCAATGGGATGATTGTCACGGCCGGCCCGGTTGACGGCGTCCTGGACGTGACGCCTCCCTCTGGAAGCGTCTCGGCCGACGATCGCGTCTTTAGTCCCGAGGGAGATGGATTGAACGATACGATCCTCATCTTGCAGGATCTCTCCGACGATGCAACCTGGGAAGGTGCGGTCTACGAGGCGGGGGGCGAGGTTCTCGAGGTCTTCCCGCTCGGAAGTGATGTTCCCGAACAGTTCGCCTGGGACGGTACGAATCTCGAGGGAGAGCCTGTTCCCGACGGTACATACGCCTACGGAGCGATCGGTATTGACCCTGCAGGTAATGAGGCTCGCACCAACCAGATCCAGGTATCGATCGATCGAAGTGAGACCACCATCGACTTTGACCTGAGTCGTGAGTACTTCTCACCGAATGGCGATGGGCAGGGTGATGTAGTCATAATCGAGCCTGTCCTCTCGGTACCCACCGGTGTCGAATCGTACGAGTTTGCGATCGTTGATCGAGACGGAAACGAAATCCTTTCCGGGTCCGACGAAGGCGAGCTTCCCCCGCAGTTCGAGTGGAACGGTCGAGACGGCGCTGGAGACCTCATGGAGGAGGGCGAGTACTTTCCGGTTCTCGACCTTGTCTACGAGAAGGGCAACGAGCCACGTGCAGTTGGCCCGGCAATGATTGTCGACAATACGATTCCTCAGATCTCGCTGCGGGCGAATCGCGACGCGATTCTGCAGGGAGATGAACAGGACGACGAGCGGGTCGAGTTTATCCCGTTCGTCGATCCAATGGATGAGATCAGTTCCTATACAGGGCGTATCCTGAGCGCGAACGGTCGAGTGATTCGTGAGATCACCGGCGACCAGCCTCGCGGCACTGCGTACTGGGACGGTACGGCGCAAAACGGACAACGAGCATCGGACGGCTACTACGTAGGTGTGCTCCAGGTCGAGCATCGGAATGGGACCGTTCGTGAGGCTCGCACCGGACGTATCGCTGTCGGCGACGTTGCCGACGCAGAAGCGCCACGCGTAACGCTCCAACTCTCGCCGCAAACCTTCACGCCCGACGGCGATGGAGAGGCCGACACCGTCCTCATCGTGCTCTCGATCGTAGACGAGAGCGAGATCGGCGACTGGACGATCGATATCGTGGATCCTGATGGCGACGTCTTTTTCTCCTACAGCGACTCCGGCCAGGCACCGGCGTCGATCGAGTGGGACGGTCGAAGTGCGGACGGCGAGCTCGTGGAGATGGCTCAGGATTACCAGGTCAACTACGAGGTGAGCGACGTAGCCGGCAACACCGCCACGGGTGGGAAACCACTGACGGTAGGTGTTCTTACCGAAGAGCGCTTCGGGCTGCTACGGATTGTAGTCGATGACATCATCTTCGAGGGCTTCACCGCTCGCTATACGGGTTGGGATCGGTCCATTACCGAACAGAACGAGAACAGCTTGGACACGATTGCCCGGGCAATGGAAATGTTCCCCGAGCTCTTTATCGAGGTGCACGGTCACGCAGTCAGTCTGCTCTACGAAAACGACCGTCTCGCGGCGCAGGAGCAGGAGCAAACGCTTCTGCCGTTGAGCCGAGAACGGGCGCAGGTCATCCGGCAGGCGCTTGTTGATCGCGGTGTTGATCCGGAGCGGATCGCCATCGAGGCGTGGGGCTCGGACCGTCCGATTATTCCATTCAGCGACGAGGATGATCGGTTCGAGAACCGCCGCGTCGAGTTCTATCTGGACGAGGAGTAGGAGCTTGACCGCAGGGGTACGCTTTTGTATCCTTGCGGTTCACACTCAAATAAGGAGCGAGAATGTCAAAAGCACACAGAGGGACTCCGCTCAAGCAAGAAAAGCCTCGTTCCGGCCGCGGCACTTGTCCGGTTACCGGAAAGACTGGTGTCAAGCTGCTCTACGAAGTAGAGCTTGACGGTCAAAAGACGATGGTCAGCAAGGCGGGCAAGGCCACTCTGGCGAATATCAAGAAGCGGCAAGAGAAAGAGGGGCGCAAAGCACAAGCCGCCGCAGCTCCCGCTCCTGCAGCGAAAGAAGAA
>JBMCTC010000157.1:0-7476 GCA_048624115.1 Spirochaetota bacterium | reverse complement strand
TTGGTTGTGTGTGACTTCTCGTGCCATTACGACTCCTCCGTCGCAAAGCCGGCCGCCCTGAGGTAGGCAAGGCTATCCGCGACGTTTACCAGTGGATCCGCACCATAGTGCGCGTCTTGTTCGACGATAACAAACTCGATTGCAGCGTGACGGATCGTTTCGAAGACTCGGTGCCAGTTGAGGTTTCCAACGCCAACCGGCGCAAAGCGCTGCTCTCCCTCCTTGGTAAGCACCATGTCTTTTACATGCACGATTGACATGCGCTTTCCGAACTTCCCTATGTACTCGGCCGGATCGGCGCCGGCCGCCGCGACCCAGTAGGTGTCGAGCTCGAAGTGAATGCCCACCTCGGCCCCCTTCTCGTAGAGAAGGTCGATCCAAGTCTCGCGGTCGCTTCGATAGAACTCATGCTTGTGGTTGTGATAGGAGAAGTCGAGGCCGGCGTCTTGCAGCTTGGGGATTACCGAGGCCGCCTCGGAGACAAACTGCTCAACGCCGGCGGGGCTTCGATACTCCTTGGGCAATCCGCCTATTGCCGCGTGCGTTGTGCCGTAGAGCTGGTGCGCCTCGATTGCCTTCTCAGTTTCGTTTCGAAAGTGCTCCCAGCTCATGTGAGTTGCGCACGCCTTGAGGCCGCTCCCCTTGAGGGCCGATGAGATCTGCCCGGTGGTGAGCTCACCAAGCCCGGAGATCTGGACGTAGCGGTAGCCCATCTCGTAGAGCGCCGCGAACGTCTTGTTCAAGCCGGTCTGATCCGCGCAGAGATCTCGCAGGCTGTACATGTTGAGTCCGATTTTCTGTTGCATGGTTGCTCCCTCTTTCAAAATAGTGAACTCTCGGACGATTGGGCAGGGGCGTTTGCGAGCACCTCGCGACTCGTGTATGCTTTGCGCGGAGTTCCCATGAAGCAACCAAATATCCTCGTCCTCTTAGCAGATGACCAACGGTTCGACACGATCCGAGCGCTTGGCAACCCCGTGATCGAGACCCCCAATCTCGACGCGCTCACGGCAGAGGGCGTGAGTTTCACGCAGGCCCACATTCAGGGCGGCACGGTTGGCGCTGTTTGTATGCCGAGCCGTGCGATGCTCCACACGGGTGTGGATCTCTTCCACCTGAACGAGCATGGGGAGACGATTCCTGCCAACCACAGGTTGATGGGCGAGGCGTTCCAGGCGGCGGGCTACGAGACCTTCGGCACCGGCAAGTGGCACAACGGCCCGTCGAGCTACGCGAGAAGCTTTACCTCAGGCGCCGAGATCTTCTTTGGCGGCATGAACGATCACTGGAACGTTCCGGCTCACAGCTTTGACCCCTCCGGCGCCTACGAGTCGCGCATTCGCGGGTGTAACGACGCCTTTCACTCGAACTCGTACATCAACTACATCGCCGACCACCTCTCGCCGGGCAAGCACTCCACCGAGCTCTTTGCGGATGCGACAATCGCGTTCCTCGAGTCGGGCCGAGACGAGTCGAAGCCGTTCTTTGCCTACGTTGCCTTTATGGCACCTCACGATCCGCGAACGATGCCCGATCGATTCAAGCAGATGTACGACCCGCAGCAAATCGACCTGCCCGCCAACTTCATGCATCAGCACCCGATTGACACCGGCGCGCTCACGATTCGAGACGAGGTGCTCGCGGCACTTCCGCGGGAGGCAAGTGAGATCCGACGTCACATCGCCGAGTACTACGCGATGATCAGCCACCTCGATTTCGAGATTGGTCGGATTATCGACGTGCTCAAGGAGCGCGGCGAGTGGGAGAACACCATTCTGGTCTTTAGCGGCGACAACGGGCTTGCAGTTGGTCAGCATGGTCTCATGGGTAAGCAGAACGTCTACGACCACAGTATGCGCGTACCGTTGATCGTCCGGGGCCCCGGAGTCAAGGTCGATGTTCGCGACGACCGCTTTGTCTTTATCTCGGACCTCTTTCCCTCGCTCTGCGAGTTGCTCGAGCTCGAAACTCCGGATAGCTGTGAGGCGGTGAGTTTTGCCTCGGCGCTGCGCGACGCCGCCGGATGGAGCGCGGAGCCCGGAGGGAGTGGGAACCCCCGCGGCGAGACCTCGGCCCGGGAGGAGCTGCTTCTGACCTACGGCGACGGTGTGCGTGGTCTACGCGCCGGCGACTTCAAGTATATCCGCTACGAGACGACACCCGAGGCGGTGGAGCAGCTGTTCTGTGTCGCAGACGACCGGTGGGAGCTCAAGAACCTCGTCGGCGACCCCGCCCACGGGCCGCGACTGAACGAGATGCGAGACAGATTGCGCGAGCTGCGACGGGTGGCGGGGGACCCGGGGGTGGGGTAGTATCGCCATCGGCTCGATTTGTTCTCCAGTTTGTCGTTATACTGAAGCAAGACTGCATTTCTCTACGTAATACGTTACGAGGAGCAAGCAGATGAGTGAAATCATGGAACTATCCGACAAGCACCTGAGTCAAATCGGCGGTTACGTCAAACAGAACCTCGGCGTGTGGATGAGAGAGGTCGTGCCGAATCTAGACTCCTTGACGAGTCAGAACACATTTGAGCGTGTGATTCGAGTCGAAGAGGAACTCAAAGCGAGCCGCGAACTAATGGCGCAGGGCTTCAGCTTCATGGAGAAGCGGTTCGAGCAAGTGGACAAACGATTCGAGCAGGTAGACAAACGATTCGAGGAACTGCGAGCTGACATGAACGCACGGTTTGAGAGCCTTGCTCAGGGGCAGTCCCGGCTCATTGCGTGGCTCACGCTCATGATGGCCCTCGTTACGGCTGCGTCCACGGCCATCACGCTCTTGCTCGGTACCTGACTGGTACCTTTCCTGAAGAATCCCTCGACGCTCGAGAATTGTCAGCAACTCGCTCGTTCGCCGCTTGACGATGTCGTTGCGTCTCGGATAATGTGCATATACACAAAATGGCGCGACCGCGAAAAGAGCGACAGTGTAGCAGTTTTGCCGGCGATCTCGTATTCAAGCCTCGAAGCATTCCAATGAGCGAGCTCGCGTATCTCACGTTGAGTCGCAGCGAGCTGGAGGTGGTGCGCCTCTGCGATCTCGAGGGATTGGATCAAACCCAGGCCGGTGAGACGATGGGCGTCTCGCGCGGGACGGTGCAACGGCTCGTCAAGAGCGCCCGCGCAAAGGTTGCAGAGGCACTGATCACCTCAAAAGCGCTCGTGATCGCGCAAGGAGAACCGTATGAGAGTTTGTCTTCCGACTGAAGCCCCGGGCGGGGCGACTGCAGTCATGTCCGCGCACTTTGGATCGGCGCCGACGTTCACCATCGTCGACACTGACACCGGCGCGGTCGAGGTGATCGAAAACACTGGGCCGCATTTTAGCGGCGGCGAGCACGGCCACGAGCATGGTCACGGCCACGGCGCCGGGGGATGCGGCGCGGCGCGCCTGATCGCAGACAAGAGCGTTCAGGCCGTCATCTGCGGGAGCATCGGCAAAGGCGCCATAAACGCTCTGGCGGGAGCCCGCTGTTACGCCGCCGCAAGCGGCACCGTAAGCGAACTCGTAGATCAGCTCACCAAGGGCTCGCTCGCAGAGCACACCGTAGGCTGCGGGGGTAGGCAGTAGCCGGTTCCCTTAGGCCGGTCTGCCTGCTGCGCAATGACTCAGTCGAGCTCGTCTCGCCTCGGGGGATCGGCACCAACGCGGGAGCAGGTGATTGCGCTGACGGTGCCGGCGAACTCGAGCATGAGGCGGCGTTGTTCTTCCGACAGTTCGGCAAGTTGTTCTCGGGCGATGATTGCGTGCTCGTCGAGCCAGACCAGGAGCGCGGCCATATAGGAGTCGCCGGCGCCGATCGTGTCTGAGACCTCGACCTCGGGGGCAGGGACATCGACCCTGCCCTCTACCGCGATGGCCGAGCTTCCAGCTGCTCCTCGGGTTACGATCACGAGGTGGACGCCCGCGGCGAGCAGCCGGCCTACGGCCTGATCTTCGGTGGTGTTTGGAAACATCCACCCGAGGTCTTCGTCACTCGTCTTGACGATCGCCGCGCTTTCGATGGCGCGGCCGATCCGGGCGCGGTAGTCCGGCTCGTTGTCGATGAGGGTAGGGCGAATGTTCGGATCAAAGATCACGATGTGTTCGTCTTTGGTTGCCGAGACACCCTGCAGAATCGTCTGGCTCTCAGGATCTCCGATGAGCGATATCGAGCCGATCTGCAGGAGCGCCCCAGCGGGGATCTCGCCCGAGAGGTGGTCGGGAGACAGCGCCCTGTCCGCTGAGCCTTCGGTATAAAAGGCGTAGCGGGCCGATCCGTCGGGAACTTTCTTTACGAAGGCGAGCGTAGTCGGGTTTGCCACGCGGGTGATGGCGCTGCAGTCGACACCGTTGGCCTGGAGGTGCGCGTAAATCTGGTCGCCAAAGAAATCGGTTGAGATCGTCCCGGCAAAACGCGCCTTCGCTCCGAGTCGCGCTGCGGCGACGGCGCAGTTCATCGGCGAACCACCGGGTACTGGCCGGTAGAGTGGTGTTTCTCCTGGGGCGTTTTGGGGTACGAAGTCGATAAGGGACTCGCCAATGCAGATAATCATGCTGACTCCTTTTGTGTAGAAGGTACGGGTTTGGGGCAGGCGGGCGCAAGGGCGTTGGTGTTAGCGCCTACGGTGTTGGCTCCGGGCGTTCCGTCTGTGTCATTCCACAAAAAAAACCGCCGCGATCTGCGGCGGTTCGGTGTAGGCAAGCGCTGCTCCTACCTTTGCTTCTGCGTGTTCGCCCCGAGCGCCTGCGTGACGCGGTCCAAGAAGATCGCGAGAACGACAATGGCAAGTCCGCCCTCGAATCCAACGTCGATGCGCATCTGCGTGACGCCTCGCATAACCACGTTTCCGAGACCACCTGCGCCGATCATGCCGGCAATAACGACCATTGAGAGTGCGAGCATGATGGTCTGATTTACACCGGCCATGATCGTTGCAAGCGCGACCGGTAGTTCCGCCTTGATTAGCATCTGGCGATTGGTCGAGCCAAACGAGAGGGCCGCTTCCTTAATCTCCTTTGGAACCTGTCGGATTCCGAGGTTGGTAAGGCGCACCGCAGGCGGCAACGAGAAGATCAGGGTCGAGATAACCCCAGGCACCGGGCCGAGACTAAAGAAGATAACAGCCGGTATCAGATACACAAATGCCGGCAACGTCTGCATGAAGTCGAGGATCGGCCGAAGAGCATTCCACACGCGGTCGTTCTTCGACGACCATATGCCGAGTGGTACTCCAATCATTAGCGAAATGATGACCGAGGTCAGGATCAGGGCGAGCGTGCTCATAGTGAGTGTCCAAAGCCCCATGTACCAAATCAGGCAGAAACCGACAAAACTGAAGATTGCAACGCCTCTCCCAGCGAGCCACCAGGCAAGAGCGGAGAACAGGACGATCATTATTAATGCGGGTGGAAAGGAGAGAACCCAGGCGACTGCGTCCACGACCCAGCGAACCGCGGCGCTGATAACGTCAAAGAGCCAATCCATATTGTCGCGAAGCCATCGAACGGCCGTTTCAAAGGCTCCTCCGATATCTACCCAAGAACGTATATTCTCCATGCTTATTCTCCCTTCTCGCCGGCCGAGGCGCTCGCTTCGGCGTTCTGTAGCTCTCCGAGCGTCTGCGGCGTCTGGATATCTGAGTCCTCGTAGCCCTTGCTGACCTCAGTGATGATGGCGGCGCGGCTCACGGCACCGTGAAATCGACCTTCGTCATCGATCATTGCGATCGGGTACTTGGTCTTGATGGCCGTGGCCAAGAGGTCGGAGATCGGGGTCGAGGGGGAGGTTGTGTAGACATCGTCGATGATCGCCTTTGCGATGTCCTTCTCTCCCTTCTTTTGTAGTTCTGCTGCGCTGTCTACCGTCACGATGCCTTTCAGCCGTCTGTCGAGGTCGGTGACGAACACGGACGATGTTCCGGAGCGCTCCATTGCGCGAAGCGCCGCCTGCACATCCTCCCGGGGGTAGGTAATGGCTGCTGCGTGACCGCCAACCGTCGAGGCGGTTATGACCTTTGTCCGGTCAACGTTCTGAACGAAGCGCCGGACGTATTCGTCTGCCGGGTTCGACAGGATTTCCTCGGGCGTTCCGATCTGGCGCACGCGTCCGTCAGGCCCGAGAATGGCGATGCGGTCGCCGAGCTTGAGCGCCTCGTCGAGATCGTGCGTGATAAAGACGATCGTTTTGTGCATTTTCGCCTGCAGTTCGAGAAGCTCGTCCTGCATATTGGTTCGGATCAGCGGGTCAAGTGCGCTAAAGGCCTCGTCCATGAGAAGGATTTCAGGATCGTTGGCAAGAGCACGTGCGAGACCGACACGCTGCTGCATTCCGCCCGAGAGTTCAGAGGTCAGAGACTCCTCGAATCCGTCAAGGCCAACGAGCTTGATTGCGTCAATTGCGTGCTTCCGCCGCTCTTCCTTCTCCATTCCGCTGATCTCGAGTCCGAACTCGACGTTGTTCACGACGTTGCGTTGGGGCAGGAGACCAAAGTTCTGAAAGACCATCGACATCTTGTATCGACGGACCTCACGTAGCTTTTCGGGGTCCATCTTCATGACGTCTTCGCCGTCAATCAGGATTTCGCCGTGGGTCGGCTCGATGAGTCGATTCAAACAACGAATAAACGTAGACTTCCCGCTTCCGGAGAGTCCCATTACGACAAACGTCTCTTTTTTCTCAATTTGAAACGTCGCGCCATTTATGGCGACTGTGCAGCCGGTTTTCTTGAGTATGTCGCCCTTTGACATTCCCTTCTTGATCATGGGAATGGCGCGCTTCGGGTTGGGGCCGAAGATTTTGTACAGATCATTTACTTGGATTATTGCCATCGTTTATTCCTTGCGAATCGGTGTTCATTCGACAAAAAAAGGGGTGCGGTACCGCACCCCTTTCCTGTGACGTCGAATTAGCTGGAGGGAATCCAACCTTCCCAGACATCCGTGTTCTCGTTCTTCCACTCCCGAGCCGCCTCGAGGGTATCGAGATCCGAATCGGCGATATGAACCATCAGCGGTCCGATGGTCTCGTTGGTGAACATCACGTTGTCAAAGAACGCCGATACTTCCGGGAGGTCTTCGAGGACATTGGGGCGTCCCATGATGTAGACCTGGTCGACATCCCAAATTTCCGCTTCATCCTGCTCGAGAATGGTCAGGTCGTACCGGCCGAACATCGAGTGCGGCTGCCATCCCATTCCGACGAAGTACTCTTCGTTGTTGTAGGCGGCGTCCAGGGCGGCCATCATCGCGGGTCCGGACGAGGGAACGAGCTCGATCCCGGCCTCGTCGAGACCGTATTCCGGGATCAATTCCTCTTCGGTCTTTATCATCATGCCGGCGCCGGCGTCGATTCCGGTCAACTGACCATCTAATCTCTCTACGACTTCCGGGTCCCGGAGGTCGGAAAGCGCGGTAACGCCGTCTTCCGCCATGTACTGCGGAACGATAAGACCGACGACGGCGTCTTCGTAGATCTGCGAGACTTCGACTAAG
>JBMCTC010000156.1:0-7486 GCA_048624115.1 Spirochaetota bacterium | reverse complement strand
CTGGTTCGAGTCCGGCACAATGCCCTACGCCCAAAACCACTATCCCTTCGAGAACAAGGAGTGGTTCGACGATCACTACCCGGCAGAGTTTATTGCCGAGGGACTCGACCAGACGAGAGGGTGGTTCTATACGCTCACGGTCCTCGCGGCGGCGCTCTTCGAGAAGCCCGCCTTCAAGAACGTAATTGTCAACGGTATTGTCCTTGCCGAAGACGGCAAGAAGATGAGCAAGAGCCTGCGTAACTACACGCCTCCGACCGACGTCATGAACGAGTTTGGTTCCGACGCCCTTCGGCTTTCGCTGATGTACTCCAACGTCGTAAAGGCAGAAGACCTCAAATACTCCGATGAGACGGTTCGCGACGTGCTCAAGAGCACGATCATTCCGTTGTGGAACGCATACAGCTTCTTTGTTACGTATGCAAATATCGACGGCGTGACGCCAACAGAGTCATCGGACGATCCGGACAACCCGCTTGATCGCTGGATTTTGAGCGAGGCGGAGCGGCTCGTCGCTGAAGTGGGTGAGCAACTCGACGGCTATGACCTCCAACGAGCAATCGACCCGATCGTGAACTTCATCGACCTCTTAAACAACTGGTACATCAGGCGAAGTCGCCGTCGCTTCTGGAGAAGCGAGAACGACACGGACAAGGCAGAAGCATATGCTACGCTTCGAAGCGTCTTGCTCAAGCTCGTAACGGTTGCCGCGCCGATCATGCCCTTCGTCACGGAAGAGATCTACCAAAACCTCAAGGACGATTCGAATCCCGAGAGCGTTCATCTGTGTGATTTTCCGAGTAGCAGAACGGAACTGCGCGACCTCGATCTCGAGCGCAAGATGGCGGTCACGCAGCAGGCGGTGAGCATGGGGCGCGCGATTCGAAGCATGCACAATCTCAAGATTCGCCAGCCGCTCAAGGCGATCCACCTCGTCACGCGCGAGAGCGCCGAGAAGCACATTCTCATAGAGATGGAAGACTTCATCCGCGACGAGCTCAACGTAAAAGAGGTCGTTTTCCGAGAGAACGAGGAGGAGCTGGTTGAGTATCACGCGAAGGCGAACTTTCGTAAGCTCGGCAAAGAACTCGGAAAGGATATGCGTGAGGCAGCTACCAAGATCGAGGGTCTCTCGGGCCGCGAGATCCAGGAGCTTCTCGATGGCACCACGCTGCATATCGAGGTAGCCGATCGAACGCTCTCGCTCTCGCAGGACGACGTTGTGGTTCAGCGGGAGGAGAAAGAAAATCTGAAGATCCTCAACGAAGGTTCGCTGACCGTTGCTCTCGATCCGGAAATCACCGACGAGCTTCGGCAAGAGGGTATGGTGAGGGACCTCATTCGTCAGGTTCAGAACCTTCGCAAAGAGAAGGGATTCGACGTTGCCGACCGCATTCGACTCTCGCTCACGGGGTCTGATGTGCTCAAAGAGGCGGTGGAGAACAACGAAGACTACCTGATGGGTGAGGTCTTGGCGATCTCGATCGATTGGTCGCCGGCTGTTGGCGACGCCGCAGAGGTGTCGCTCGGAGATGAAGCGTGCAACGTCGCTGTCAAAAAGGCGTAATCGTTCTCGCCGTACTGGTGGTTGTGGCCGGCTGCGCGACTGGGCCACCATCGCTGGTGCGGTATCCGGAGATGGAGCTTCCCGACGGGTACTCGGCATACTTCTCCGCAGACGTTTCCGGCAACAGGGAGCTCTTTGGCGAGCTTCTCGAAGCACTCGAAGTCCGTTCCGATGCGATTGTGAATCGCACCGAGCGTTTGACTGGAGGCTTCGATCTCGCTCCCTCGGGCTCGAGCGAAATGGCAGCGATAGCCTACGGTTCGTTTCCACGAGGCTTGACTCAGTTCAGTCTCAGGCGGAACCGTGCGTTCGACGAGGCTTCGACTGCCGACTCCGACCTTTCAGTGTTCGTGCAGGTCGTCGAAGCACCGGACCAGTTTCCGCTGCACGTACTTGTTCCGCAGGACGACGTAGTCTATCTCGCAGCCGGACTCGAGGCGGAGCAGACAATGGTCAGACTGGACACAGGTCCTGCGTCTGGACGGCAAGAGCTCCGCAGAAGCACCTACTCACGCCTCATTGATGTTGGTGGCGCTGACGGACCAATCGCGACCGTCGTGTTCGAAGATCCGGGTTCCGGCCTCCTGCGTACTCTCGGCGTGAACGCGCCCGGCGTGCCAATAACCGAGATTAGCTTGTCGCTCTACCATTCCGGCGACGAACTCATGCTTCATGGGGAACTTGGTACACGGACGGCCGGTGAGGCGGCGCTCTTTTCTCGACTCAGCCGGTTTTTCGTGCTGCTCTTCGTGAGAAGTCTCGGACTCGATGCAGAGCGGGCGCAGGATGAAGTCGAGATCTCGGTAGAAGGCGCGATTGTTCGATTCTCAAACATTCCGCTCTCAAGCGAAGAGCTATCGGCGGTCGTGCTCCGTTTTGGTGGTGGTGCCGAATGAGTATCGTGGTGGTTGATTACGACGCTGGAAACCTGCGAAGTGTGGAGACCGCACTATCTCATCTTGGGGCGGAGTTCGTCGTCTCGAGCGACCCCGGTGTTGTGTCGAAGGCGGACAAGATCGTTTTTCCCGGTGTGGGCGACGGCGCGCATGCGATGCAGGTGCTTCGTGAGCGAGGACTCGCGAAAGCGATGCAGGAGGCGTTCCAACGCGCAACGCCGATTCTCGGCATCTGTGTTGGGTGCCAGATTGTGTTCGACCAAACAGAGGAGGGGAACGCACCTTGCCTTGGGCTCATTCCCGGCGCGGCGAAACGATTCTCCGGGACGATGGGCCTCAAGATTCCTCACATGGGGTGGAATGCAGTTCGCCACACGGAGGGACATTGGCTGTTCCAAGGTATCGCCCAACAGGCGAGCTTCTACTTTGTACACAGCTACTATCCGGCTCCTGATAACAAAGAGCATGCAATTGCCGGTACGGAGTACGGAATCACATTTGCTGCTGCCGTCGAGAACGGATCGCTGGTGGCGGTGCAGTTTCATCCTGAGAAGTCGGGGAAGGCCGGCCTCACACTGCTTGCGAATTTTCTCGAGGGGAGAACGCACTGATGCTCCAGAAGCGCGTAATCATCTGCCTTGACGTCAGGGACGGCAAAACGACAAAGGGTATTCGGTTCCAGGGAAATGTCGATATTGGCGATCCGGTGACGATGGCTCGAGCGTACTATGAGGCCGGGGTAGATGAGCTGGTCTTCTACGACATTACCGCGAGTGCCGAGCGGCGCGGGATAATGATCGATGTGGTGCGGCGGGTTGCCGAACAGATCTTCATTCCGTTCAGCGTCGGCGGTGGGATCGGCTCGGTTGAGGATATGCGCGCCGTCCTACTCGCAGGGGCCGAGAAGGTCAGTGTGAACAGCCAGGCGGTAAGGAGTCCGAGCATCATCGATGAGGGTGCCCGTCGGTTTGGGAATCAGGCGATCGTACTCGGAGTGGACGCTTTGGCCGATGCGTCGATGCCGAGCGGGTACCGAGTGGTCATTAACGGGGGACGGACGAGCACCGAGCTCGACGCGCTTGCCTGGGCTCGAGAGGCAGTCGAACGGGGAGCAGGCGAGATCGTCGTGAACTCCATCGATGCAGACGGCACGCGTGAGGGCTATGAACTAACCGTTACAAAAATGATCTCTGAGGGCGTAGGCGTACCTGTGATCGCCTCCGGTGGGGCGGGGACCCCGGATCACGTGGTAGAGGTCTTTGAACGTGGCAATGCGGACGCTGCGCTCGTTGCCTCAATGGTCCACTATGGAGACTACTCGATAGGCGACATCAAAGCGCACATGGCCGGCGCGGGCCTCCCGGTCCGTCGCGAGTTATAGCCGCTTCCATCGACGTTTTTGTATATTCTCACCATTCCATAGAGGCAGGAGAAGATTGATGCCCACGTACGATTACGAATGCGACGCATGTGGCCACAGTTTTGATGCATTTCAGAATATGTCTGACGACCCGCTGAAAGAGTGTCCGAGCTGTGGCAAGAACAAGCTACGACGACTCATTGGCGGCGGCCTCGGCGTGATCTTCAAGGGAAGCGGTTTCTACTCGACCGACGCCCGTGGTGGTGGCACGACTAAGAAGAGCGCTGAGACCTCCGAATCAAGCGCGACAGGCGAGAGTAGCGACACGACGAGCACGACGGAGAGTAAGAAAGAGAGCACCGGAGCAGACTCCGGCAAATCTTCTGACAAGAGCGGGAAGAAGAAAGAGAGTGCAAGCGTTGCTGGATAACGCTGTCCCTATATTGTATTATTTATATTAAGTTATGACCATTAAGACGTTTGATACGGATACGACCGTAGAGCAAAAACTCGACTCCTATGCCGGGAAGCTAAAGGTGCTCGGTCATCCTGTTCGGCTGCGACTACTCTGCATGATTGCACGCCAAGAAGAGCCGTGTGTTTCCGAGCTCTGGGTGTGCCTCAATCAGCCGCAGCCGGTCGTTTCTCAACATCTCGCGGTCTTGAAGGATCGCGGGATCGTGAAGAGCGAGGTGCAGGGCAATAAGCGCATTTACTCGATCGTCGATCCGTTTGTCCTTAGCCTCGTACAGGCTATAGACTGCGAGCAGAAAGAAGGGTAGCGGTTCGCTCTTCGTGACAGAGGCGGAGTGCGCTGCTATAGTTCGTCCATGCAACGCACGCTCGACTTTGGCTCTATCTCTTCTACCGTTACCATGCTCGACCGCCACTCCCTGTTCGAAGGGCTCAACGCGGAACTCTACTGCATAGCAGACACAAACACTGAGAAATACGCTCCACGTGACTTTCCGCTGATTGCACTTCCGGCGGGCGAGGCCTCCAAGAGCTGGGATCAGCTTCATCACATTTTGGACGCGCTCCTCGCTGCGGGCTTGAGCCGATCCGGGACCGTTGTGGGAATCGGTGGCGGTGCGGTCACCGATGTCGCCGCGTGCGCCGGCAGCCTCTTTCTGCGAGGGTGCCGCGTCGTTCTTGTTCCAACCTCTCTCCTCGCGATGGTCGATGCCGCGATTGGCGGAAAGACCGGGATCAACTTCGGCGGCTTCAAAAACATGGTGGGCACCTTCTATCCTGCTCACGAAGTTCGCATCTGCACCGGTCTGCTCGAGACCCTCTCCGACCGTGAGTACAAGAGCGGCCTCGCAGAGGTGATAAAGTCGGCACTCTTAGGCGATCGAGGGCTGCTCGAGACGCTCGAGACGCGTCGGGACGATGTTCTCAGTCGCGAGCCATCGATAGTCGATGAGGTAGTTTGGGCGTGCGTAAACGTAAAGGGAGACGTCGTCGAGCAGGACTTGAGGGAGTCGGGTGTGCGTGCGCACCTGAACCTCGGGCATACCTTTGGTCACGCGCTCGAGTCGGTCGCGGGACTCGGTGCTTACAGCCATGGAGAGGCTGTCGCGTGGGGTATGGCACAGGCGATGGAGCTTGGTTTGCGAATCGGCGTCACCGAGCCCGACTACGCGCGACGGGTCAGGGACTTGCTCGAAGCGTACGGTTATCGTATTGACCCGCTCCCAGAGCTCGCGAGAGAGATCCGGCTTGCTATGAATATGGACAAGAAACGAGTGCGACACGAGGTTCGATTTATCCTGCAACGGGCGGTCGAGGACACGCTTGTGACTGCGGTCGATGAAACAACCCTCGAGGCGGCCCTCTCCGGTCGATAGGGCGTTGGCCTTCGCAGCACCCGCGCTACGTGGCTTCAAGAATCTCCGAGAGTTTTCGATACGTCTGATTGAGACCTTCGAGATTGTCGGCCTCTTGCTCGTCTATCTCGTCCGCAAACTGTTCGAGCGAGCCCAAGCTCTCGCTTACGGCGGTATGAAAGTTGCGCTGTGGTTTGAACCAGTAGCCCCCCGAGCCGTCGGTTTGCAGGCTCAAGAACCCCACACGCTTGCCACCCTTCTTGACCCTCACCATCTTTAGGATGTAGTCGAGGTCTTTACAGAGTTCCTTTCCGTTTCCCAAAGAGTCGTAGCTCGCACTTCGCGGCCACTGCTTCACAAAGTCACGGTGTGGATCTATGAAGGGCGCGATCTGCATGATCTCGGCCACGCGCATTCCGCTTAGAATCTCGGTGCCATCGTGTAAGAGCGCGCCACGGATGCCGTGGTGCTGCGGCAGAATCACCGGATCCTCCTTGAGAACTTCCATGAGCGCATCCCAGTGCAGCACGGCGACCTTTTTTTTGCCCTTGCCCTGCTTCACGGGGAAGACCCGCGCACCCACGCGCAGCTGCCAGCTCGTGTCGCGTTTTTGCTTCTCCGGCTTCCGCTTCCCTCCCGGTGAACGCTCGACGTCCTTGAGGTTGTGAACGAGGAGCGGAGAGATTCGTTTGATCCACTCCTCTTCAAGCGGCGAAACGGATCGGGCGTACGTTCTGCTGGTCCGCACAATCTCGCCGGCCACGATAAAACGAGGACTCTCTTTGAACATGACCGATCCGGGGTGAATGAGGATCCGCTCTGCGGTGAGGCTGCTATAGCTGTCACGGCCGCTTTGCACACAAACAAACTGGATAAGACCCGTTGCTACCGCGCAGAGATAGTCTGCCTTTGAGCCGCCGGAGAGGAGCGGAATGCCAATCGAACTCACAATCTCATCGAGCTGCGCTTTTACGTTCCTGATCTCGCCCATGGTTTGCGGGTCCAGGTAGCGGCTCTCGCAGAACTTCTCCTTATTCTTTGCATCGCCATATGCCTGAAAGAGCCTGAGGTAACTCACGAAGTCCCCCAAGTCGTCCCGATAGATGTGGTGGGCGCGTCGCGCCTCGATTTCCTCTCCCATTGGAAGCAAGAACGGCGTGTTGGTCGAGAGGAACGTCGCCGCCGTGACGGCCTCATCGACTACCTCGGGATACTCACGAATGGCCTCTACAATGATTCTCGAGTGTCGCGGCAAGAGCGGGAAGCGAGCCATCATTCGACCGATATCCGAGAGCGAGTTATCGGCCTCGAGGGCGTTCAGAAGCTTGAGGCTCTCCACGGCGGAGGCAATCCCGGCACGTCCGGGAGAGCTGATGAAGTCGAAGTCCTCGAAGTCGGTGACACCCAACTCCGCCAATCGCAAGACAACTTCAGAGAGGTCGGTCCGGTAGATCTCCTCAGTGGCGAAGAGCGGCCTGCGCTCGTAATCGTCTCTTCGATAGAGACGATAACAGGTGCCGGGCTGGGTGCGCCCTGCACGTCCCTTGCGCTGGTTTGCGCTGGACCGCGAAATCGGCCCCTCTTGCAGGGCACTCGTGAACGTTTTTGGGTTGTAGTAGCTCATCTTGGCAAGGCCCGAGTCAATTACCGTGGTTATGCCCTCGATCGTGACACTCGTCTCTGCGATATTCGTGCTCACGACCACCTTGGTTTTTCCCTCAGGTGCCGGGGGAAACACCGACTCTTGCTCCTCTTTACTGAGCCGTCCGTAGAGCGGCAAAATGTATAGCTTGCTGCGATACGGCTCCATCATGAGCGAGGCAACAGTATCCTT
>JBMCTC010000155.1:0-7577 GCA_048624115.1 Spirochaetota bacterium | reverse complement strand
CGGGACTCGGTGCAGATGACCTGCCCGGCGCGATCGCGGAGGCGGAGGTGCTGATCGTCCGCTCTACGAAGGTCACGCGTGACGCGATCGAGTCCGGCAAAAACCTCTCGCTTATCATCCGCGCCGGAGCAGGCGTGAACACAATCGACATCGCCGCGGCCAGCGAGTACGGAATTTCAGTCGCCAATTGTCCCGGCAAGAACACTGCGGCCGTCGCCGAGCTCGTTATCGGTCTCCTGATTGCGGCCGATCGTCGCATCCCCGCGGCCACCGCAGACCTTCAGGCGGGTCAGTGGCGAAAGAAGGCGTATCAATCGTCGGCGGGCTTCAAGGGGCGCCGACTCGGCATCGTCGGGTTTGGTTCGATCGGTCGCGCCGTCGCTCGTGCGGCACATGGGCTCGGGATGGAAGTTGCCGCGTGGTCGCGCAGCCTCACTCCGGAGGCGGCTGAAGAGGCAGAGGTGAGCTACTGCGCCACCATGGAAGAGGCCGCGAAGTGCGACGCGGTCTCGATCCACCTCGCCTCGACACCTGACACGAAGGGTTCGATTGATGCAAAATTCTTTGATTTGATGCCGACCGGCGCAATCTTTGTGAACACCTCCCGTGGAGAGATTGTTGATCAAGCGGCACTTTTAGCGGCAATCGAGCAGAAGCAACTGCGCGTTGCGCTCGATGTGTACGAGCAGGAACCCGGTGCGGGGGAGGCGCCGTTTCCGGATACGCAGTTCGCGAAGAAGCTTTGCGCGGCAACACCTCACATCGGTGCGTCTACCGACCAGGCCTCGGAGGCTATTGCAGACGAGACGGTTCGCGTCGTTCGGGCATACCTCGAGACGGGAAAGCCGATCAACGCGGTGAATATTCGCGAAAAGGCAACTGAGACGGTGACGCTTGTCGTGCGCCACTTCAATCGTGTTGGGGTGTTGGCCTCCGAGCTCGACCTGCTCAAGGACGCCGGTATCAATATCGAGGAGATGGAGAACACAATCTTCCAGGGCGGAGCGACCGCGAGCTGTTCGCTCAAGCTCGACAAGACGCCGGATGCTCCGCTGCTCGAGAAGCTTCGCTCGCCCGAGCACGTTATTCAGGTCATGGTGAAGTAGAGCGCCGCTCTTTGCTCGCTGGGTCAGACTCGTCCGCCGATGCGGCCTGCCGGGCTGCATCGCGCACAGCCGCAGCCGTCTCGAGGGGAATGCTCGCCTCGGCCGCAATCGTCCCAGGGTCGCTCTCGGCAATCCTCTTGAGCGACTCAAACCGCTCGATGAGCTTTTTGCTTCGCGCCGGGCCGATTCCCGGCACCGAAGAGAGCGTCCCGAGCTGCAAATCATTCGACTGTAGCCCGGCTCGGAAGGTGGTGGCAAATCGGTGCGCCTCGTCTCGAACCGCCTGCAAAACGCGGAGCGGCTCCGACCCCTCAGGAAGCCGAATCGACTCATCGTGTCCCGGCAAGAAGAGCTCCTCCTCGCGTTTTGCCAAACCCACAACCGCCACGTCGAGTCCAAGCGCATCCAGAATGCCTACCGCCGCGCTTACCTGACCCTTGCCTCCGTCTATCAAAATGAGATCCGGCCGCTCGAGCTCTTCGTTCACGACGCGCGAGTAGCGTCGCGCTACAACCTCGCGCATCGCAGCAAAGTCGTCGATCTTTCCGTCGAGCGTCTTCATGTGGAACTTCCGGTACTTCGTCTTGTCCGGACGTCCGTTGAGGAACGAGACCAACGAGGCGACCGGGTGCTTTCCCTCGACATGCGCGATGTCGAAGCCCTCGATACGCAAGGGGAGCCGGTCGAGGCCGAGTAGGGCTTGGAGCTCTTCGAGCGCGGGGATGTTACCCGTCTCACGAATCCGCTTGTCGAAGTCGCGTCGCGCGTTCTCCTCTGCAAGCTGAATAATCGACTGATCGCGAGAGGTCAGGGGCGCAGCAATGTCCGGTGCTTTGTCGAACTGCTCACCGAGCAGTGCGGCGAGTGAATCCGCAAATGACCGGACCGTCGTGGAGCGTTGTCCCACGACGAGCTTCTCGGGCACGACCGACGCGCTTGTGTAGTACTGCAGCACGAACTGGGGGATAAAATCGTCCGAATCGGTAAAGACCTCGGCATGAAACGCCTCTGAGCCGAGCATCTTCCCTGCCCTCATGTGAAAGACGGTGAAGCTTACCAGGCCGTCGCGCTCGTAGTAGCCGAGATAATCAACAACATCACTCTCGAAGCCTACAACCTCCTGTTCCGCATGCGTCGTTCGAATCGCATCAATCGTGTCACGGAGATCGGCAGCGCGCTCGAACTGTAGCTTCTCAACCGCCTCCTGCATCTCACGGTCGAGTTCTGCAATCAGCTCGTCGGTCTTACCTGAGAGCAGCTTTTTGATGCCTTCGACTCTCCGCAGATACTCCGGCTGATCGGTTTTCCCCGCGCAAACGGCTGCACAACGACCGATGTGGTAGTAAAGGCAGGGATGTTCCTTTTTCTTGACCGGTTTTCGGCATTTGCGAAGCGGGAAGAGCTTCTCGATCAGCTCGAGATATCTGTCGAGCCGATGAACACTCGGGAACGGGCCAAAGTACTCGCTCCCGTCTTCCACGATGCGTCGTGTTCGAAAGACACGTGGGAACTCCTCGTTCGTGATTCGGATAACCGGATAGGTCTTTCCATCCTTGAGGTTGATGTTGTAGCGAGGACGGTGCTCCTTGATGAGGTTGTTTTCGAGCAGGAGCGCCTCGTACTCGTTTCGGCAGACAATGTAGTCGATGTGATCGACTTTGCTCATCAGGACGGTGGTCTTCGCATCCTTGTCACGCGAGAAGTAGGAACGGACCCGGTTTCGAAGGCTCTTCGCCTTTCCCACGTAGAGCACCGATTGCTCGGCGTTCCGCATAATGTAGACGCCTGCTTCTTTTGGGAAATGTTTGGTAGACTCTTCTGGACTGTGGTGGGCCGAAACTGTGGCTTTCTCCATATCTGCCGATACTTAGGATAACCAAGGTAGATGGGAAAAAGAACCGTTCTTATCATTCTCACGCTGCTCTCGCTCGCTCTCCCGCTCTGGGCGCAGGAGCAGGTCGAGTTTGGCCGTGCCGACGGCTGGACCAGTCTGCTCGTGAGGGAGCGGCTCGTCACGGTACCTGGCCGCGACGGCTTTGCCGATCTCGAGCTCGAGGCGTTCCGTCACGTTTCCGACTCGCAGACCGAAATCCTTCTCCACTTTGACTCGCTGCCGATCACCGACGCGGCGGGCAACTTTCGCGTAATTGCCCCGGCAGCCGAGCTTTCCTCTGCGGTCGCGCAAACGGGACGACAGGCAATTCTCATGGATCGACCTGAGGATGAGATCGTTCTCGAGCCTCGGGGCGGTTCGGCGTTTGTGCCCGGAATGGAGTGGGGGAGTTTTACGATCGAGTTCTGGCTCTATCCGGTCCGATTGTCCGACGGGGAGACGTTGCTCTCGTGGCAAGCGCAGTCGCGCACGCTAGATGAATTCGAGACGCAGGCGATTCGCGTCTACGCAGAGGCGGGACGGCTGCAGGCGAGTTTCGAGAACTTCTTTGTGCGACCCGATGGCGGTGGAGTCTCGGTCGCGCTATCCTCAGACCGGCTTCTCATTCCGAGGCGGTGGTCGCATCATGCGATTCGCTTTGACGAACAGACGGGACTTCTCGAGTACCTGGTGAACGGACGTCCGGAGGATATCACCTACGTCTCTGAAACCGGTCGGCAAGACGGCAGTGTCTTTTTCCCGCGGATCGCAGCCCTCGGCGCACGCCGGCTCACTCTCGGGGGTGGCGTTGTCGCGGCGCTCGACGAGTTCCGTATAGTGCGCAGCTTCGTGGAAGATCTTGCACAACCGAAGTATCCTCGGAATGGGGGGGCACTGATTACCGAGTACGTTGATATGGGATCGTCAGGCTCGCAGCTGCTCAGCATAGACGCCGAGTACGACGCGCCGGGATTGAGCGACCTATTCTTCTACTATCGAGTCTCCGACGTTCAGAGAACCGCATCCGAGCTCGCCTTTGGTGGTGATTGGATTCCGGTTGAAGCCGGAGAGCAACTCGCTGCACGACCGGGGAGATTCGTCCAACTCCGGGTCGAGTTCTACCCAGACACCCGATCGAACCAGACCCCACGTCTCTCTTCTCTCTCGGTTTCCTACCAACCTGATCCAGCGCCCCTTCCTCCGACCGCACTACGCGCGACTCCAATGGACGGATCGGTACTCCTGGAATGGTCTCGCGTGCTCGACGAGGATCTGGCCGGCTACTGGGTCTACTACGGTACGGAGTCGGGCATGTACTTTGGGACAGGCAGTGCAAGCGGCGAGTCTCCGATCGATGTCGGGCTTGTCACCTCCTTTATAGTCGATGGTCTCGAGAACGGTGAGCTCTACTTCTTTGCCGTCAGTGCTTACGATCAGTCGCAGCGGGCCCTTACGGCTGAGCTCTCGAGGGAGGCAGCGGCGCGGCCGGCGCGGGTGTATCGGTGATCGACGAGAAAATCCAAGAGCAGTTTACCCGGGCTCGAAACGCCTTTCGTCTCCGCGACTACGAGACTGCGGACGAGATCGTGGAAAAGCTTCTCGAGGCGTACCCCCGCTCGATCGCAGGACACAACCTCAAAGGCATCATTGCGGGGCGAATGGGCAAACACGAGCTGGCGATTCGCTGGTATCGTCAAACGCTCGAGCTCGAGCCGGACAATGCCGAAGCCCTGAACAACGTCGCGGTGAGCCTACGTCAGATTGGCGAGCTTGATAAGGCGCTCGAGGCCGCCGCTCGCGCGGAGGCGCGGCTCGGGCTGCGTGCGGACGTGCTCTACAACAAGGGCAATATCCTCAAGAACATGGGGCGCATCGACGAGGCGATCGCCGCATATCGCCGCGCGCTCGAGCTCGACGAGAATTACGTGCTCGCATACAACAATCTCGGTACCCTCTATCACGACCGTGGCGAAACGAAGCACGCCATCGAAATGCTCAATCGCGGACTCGCCGTTGATCCCAACCACCCGACGCTTCGCTACAACCTCGGCCTCGCCTATGAGGCGCTCAATGACCTCGAATCTGCTGAGGAATCGTACGAGCGCTCGCTCAAGTCGCGACCCGGGTGGGGCGAGGCGCTCAATAATCTGGGTATTGTGTTTCAGAAGAAGCAGGACTACCGGAGAGCCGACCGCACATTCCGCGAGATCCTCGCGATGGATCGAAACAATCCGCGCGCAAATAATAACCTCGCGACGAACTTCGCGCTCCAGGGCAAAACACGCGAAGCGATGCAGTACTACCGAACGGCGCTCCAGGTCGACCCGAGCTACTCACGCGCCGCTGGGAACCTCGGGCAGCTGCTCGATGACGACAGTACGGCGTCTAACGCCCTCGAAGAGATCCAGCAACTCGCCCAACTCGACACGGACAACATCGACCTGCAGCTTCGATTGATTCGTGGGCTCGTCCACGGTAAGCGGTACGAGGCGGCCGAGCGTGTCGTTCGTGAGGTACTCAGCCGAGACAAGACCAACGCGGACGCGACCCGTTACTTCGCTAATATTCTGTTGGCGACTGATCGAGCTCAGCAGGCGGAACAGGCATACAAGCGGTTCCACCACATTGCGCCTGATGATGCGCGCTACTTGATCGACCGTGCGCGGATTCTCAGGGACCTCGATCAACTCGATCGAGCCCTGACCGATGTCAGGCGGTACCTCGAGCAGGAGCAGGGAGACCTCGACGCACTTTTGCTTCAGGCAGAGATCCTGACCGCGCAGGGCAACTCCGCGGACGCGCTTACCATTCTCGAGGAGCTGCGGACGCTCTATCCGGGGAACGGGAAGGTGCTTGCCGGGATTGCCAATGCGCACAAGGAGGGAGGAGACCGCGACGAGGCGATTCGCGCCGTAGACGAACTCATCAATCTCCAGGGAAGTCGCGCAGATCCCGAGGACCTCGACGCGCTGAACCATAGTCTCGAGCTCTACGAACAGGCGGTTGATGCATTCTCCGAGGATCAACAGCGCCTGTGGGATGAGAACTTGCGACGGCTTGGCGAACTCAGCGCTCCGGAGGAAGAAGAGCATCAGCCTGAGCTCGAAATCGAGGAGGTGGTCGCTCTCGACGAGGACTCGATTCCGATCCTCGACTTTGGTGGTCAAGAACTCTTTGAACCCGAGGAGTGGGATGTCCACGTCTCCGACGATGACGCGGAAGAGGACGAGGATGAGTACCTCGGCGTGTCGCCACCAGAGCAACTCGCCCCCTCGCTCGTCTCGTTGCCCGATCAGGAACAGTTGCGAAGCAGCGAACCTTCGTTTAGTTCGATTGGAGGCGGTGGCCTCTCAGGTGGCGCAGGCAGCTCGGGCAGCGCAGGAAGTTCAACCGGCGGGGGCGCAAGCGCAAGCGATGGCGAGTTCGTCGCGAGTACGCCACCCCCACGGCCGCCGGACGCATCGTCGCAGCACCTACCGCCCGGCGGCGCCCCCCCCGGTGGCGGATCGGGCGGTGGCGCGCCGGCGGGCGGGCACGCCTCTGCCGACGCGGCGCAGCAGTCGTGGGGCCGGCCGCAGCCTGCGCAGTATGCCACCCAGGCGCCGCCGGCCCAACCAAGCTTCCCGATGCAGGCGCCGCCCCAGCAGCTGCGCCCCATGTCGCCCCAGATGCAGCCTCAGCCACAGCCTCAGCCACAGCCTCAGCAGCCGCCAATGGCCGCCGGGCCGTCCGATTTCGTTCTCGAGCCCGAGCTCGAAGACGCCCCAGTTCCCGGCGGCAGCTCGAGCGCAAATGCCAGTGCGGATAATGCCGGCGGTTTCTTCGGAGAGGGCGGCGACTCGATCGAGTCCGACGACGACGAACACGAGGCAGAGGACGAGAGTAGCGGTGACGAGCTTGTCCCATCGCCGGACGATTTCGAGCTTATTGAGGAAGACTTCGAGCCCGAGGATGAGAAGACGAAAGATGAGGATGAGACCGAGGAGAGTCTCGACGAGGAGGTGCCGACGCTCGAAGATCTCCTTGGTCCGGAGGTCGACCTGGATCAAGCGGGCGAGTACGATCAAGTCGTACGGCGGGAGCCTGAGAAGCCCGATACCCAGAAGCCGGCGCGGCAACCAACTCCTCGAGTTCAGCCACAGAAAAGCAGGGGCGCGAGTGGTCCCGCAGGTCTTCTCGACTATCTCGCCACAATGACCCAGTCGCTGCCGCCCGACAAAAGGGCGGCGTTTGAGAACAGCGACGTTCATCTCAAGCTCGAGTATCTGCGAGCTCGCCTGGCGGGAAGAGCTGGATTGCACCGCGACGCGGGAAAATACATCCGAGTTCAGAAGGACTCCAATGGAACCCCGATTACGCCGGGGCGACTGCGTGATACACTCCAATACATCGGGCAAATCACTCGGTATCACCCCGACCCTGCGATAGCCAACGTGCTGCAGGATCGAGTAAGTAGAGTTGTGCAGCACCTCGAGAGCGCGAAAGAAGGATCGGAATGACTCTCGAACAACGGATTCATAAGCTCGAACGCCACATCGCCACAATGCCGGCTCTTCCAGTGACGGTAAGCAAGGTGGTTGATATCGCGAATAGTCCCG
>JBMCTC010000154.1:0-7597 GCA_048624115.1 Spirochaetota bacterium | reverse complement strand
CCGTGGGGCCGATATGCTGATCGGGCTCTCTGCGGCAAATATCGTCTCGCCTGAGCAAATCGAGAGAATGGCGAATGACCCGATTCTCTTTGTGCTCGCGAACCCCGACCCCGAGATTGACTACGAACTCGCGCGCAAGGCCCGGCCCGACGCGATTATTGCAACGGGGCGGTCCGATCACCCGAATCAGGTGAACAACGTGCTGGGATTTCCCTACATCTTCCGCGGAGCGCTCGACGTGAGCTCACGCGAGATCAACGAAGAGATGAAGATTGCCGCGACGCAGGCGCTTGCTCGCCTCGCGCGGGAGCCGGTTCCCGAGGCCGTGGCGCGCGCCTACTCCGACTCGGGGCTGCACTTCGGTCGGGAGTACCTGATACCAAAGCCGCTCGACCAGCGGCTTCTGACGCGGGTGGCGCCGGCCGTGGCGAAGGCCGCGATCGCGAGCGGGAGCGCACGGCACGCGATTGATGATTGGGCGTTCTACGAGGCAGAGCTTCTCGAGCGTGTCGGCATTGGCCAGAAGCTTATTAACGGGATAATCAGTCGCGCGCGAAGAGACCGCAAGCGGGTGGTGCTTGCCGAGGCAGACGACTACAACGTGCTCAAGGCGGCACAGCTCGCGATGGAACAGGAGATCGCAGAACCGATCTTACTCGGCAATCCTGAAAGGGTTCGCCCTCTCATCAAGAAGCACCAGCTCAGCGCCCTCGATTCGGCGCAGATCGTAAACCCCGCAGCCGAGCCCGAGCAGATTGATACCTACGCAGAGATGCTCTACCGCCGTAGGCAGCGTAAGGGCGTGACCTTCTCCGACGCGCGCCGCCTCGCCCACGACCGAAACTACTTTGGCGCGCTCATGGTCGAGAATGCCGATGCAGACGCCTTTGTCAGCGGCCGTACCCGTGAGTATCCAAAGATCATCCGACCCGCACTCGAGGTCATCGGCACCGAAGAGAGCGTCAATCGGGTCGCAGGAGCGTACATCGCCCAGACGCGTAGGGGCGTCTATTTCCTGGCCGATACCACGGTCAATCTCGATCCGACGGTCGAGCAACTCGCCGAGATCATCGGCCTCACGGCACGAACGGTCCGCTACTTTGACATGGAACCGGTGGTCGCGGTGCTCTCCCACTCAAACTTCGGATCTACACGAAGCGCGGAGGCGGCGAAGTGCCGTGACGCGGTGGCGCTCGCGAAGGAGCGCCAACCCGAGCTTATTATCGACGGAGAGATGCAGGCAAACATCGCGCTTGACCCGGCACTCCTCAAGGAGAACTATCCCTTCAGTGCACTTGTCGGCCACAAGGCAAATACGCTGATCTTCCCCGGCTTGAGCGCGGGCAACATCGCCTACAAGCTACTCGGGGTATTGGGCGGCGCCGAGCTTGTCGGTCCGGTGTTGATGGGCATGCGACGGCCGGTACAAGTTTTGCAATTAGGCTCGACGGTCAGGGAGATTGTGAATATGATCGCGTTTGCGGCCACCGAGGCGCAACAGAAGTCGGGGTGATTTTCCGCAAGCTTTTTGAACAAAATCGGAAAGTTGCGGTACTTTATGGGCGAGGAGCGGGAACCATGGAACCATTCGAGTACAAAGGCTACACGATTACACCAAACGTCCACGAGGCAGAGGGCCGGCAAGGCAAGTGGGTCTTTGAAGCTGCGACAATCACCGATTCAAGCGGCAACGAGGTAAGCGTGGCAGCTCCGACCGACGAGAATCCGCACTTATTTGATGATGCAGAGTCGGCCGCGAAGGTGTGCATCTCGCAAGCGAAGGCGCTTATCGAGGCGGGCGACTTAGGATAGAGCGAGCGAAGGGAATCGAACCCTCGTCACCAGCTTGGGAAGCTGGGGTAATGCCATTATACGACGCTCGCCGGAACTCAACTTGCAAAGTATACAGTCGTGATTTCGAATGAGCAAGAGTGTGTCGGAGAGCACGGCGGTGGCTCGTCCTACTCGTCCTCGGTGTTTTCCGCTTGGGCGCGAGCAACGGTGCGATAGATCTCCTGCCCTGATCGATAGAGCACGAGCGAGCTGTTCTCCGCAACGATAAACGGTACCGAGAGCCGGCGCCCAGGGTGCAGCATGCTCCAGATGACCTCGCGTTCGCCGTCGGCGGTCTGCACCTCCAGCGAGAGTTCCACGTCCGTCGGATACTCGGGCAGCGTTCGCTCGAGGACGCCAAACACTTCGTCGCCGGTAAGGTCCTCGGGTTCGGTCATTACGAGATCGACAAAGCCGCCAATTTCGATGCTGGTCTGCGGCGATGGGTCTTGTGAGATTACAAGGCCGGGTCGTTCTTCGGGTTCTGCCGCTCGCACCTCAAATGTAAACGGTATGTTGTTCTGCGAAAGTCGTTCCACAGCAAGCTGAAATGGGATGCCGATGTAGCTCGGAACCATGACTCGAGCAACGTCCTCGCCACGGCTCACGACGAGGTCGACCTCGGTGATCGTCGTAATCTCGGTCCCCGGCTCGGGGTTTTGCTGGAGAATCGTTCCGGCATCCTCGGTGCTGAAGTCGTAAATCACGCTTCCGATCTGAATGGTCTGCTCGTCGCCAGCCGCAAACCCCCGCAGCTCGGCGCGCACCTCACTCAGCTGCCTGCCGATGTACTCGCCTATCCGGTCTACGCGAGCTCCTCTGCTAACCACGATGTCGATTCGCTTGCCGGCGCGCACGAGTGTCCCTGCCGGCGGATCCTGCTGCAACACGCGTCCGGTCAGCGCCGGATCGGCGGCGTAGCGCTGCTCTACCTCTGAGTAGAGGCCGCGCTCCTGAATAGAGAGCATTGCGCTCAGCAGGTCTTCATTCTGCACGTCGGGCACCATCGTTTCCTCGGCCCCGCGAACGGAGAAGAGAAACGTCGTGATTCCTGCGAGTCCGGTAAGGAGAATCGCACCAATGAGTACGTAGATGATGGTTTTGAACAGACGTACATCCGGGTCGTCATACCGAGACGGTACGACCTTACGAAGTCGATCCCAAAACGTGTCGCGCAATCAAGAGCCTCCGAGCATGGTGCCTTCAAGCCCCGCGACGCCATTTGCAAAGCTCTTCCAGTCGAGAGGCTTTCTCGAGGGGAGCTGGAGCGTTCGAAGGGCCAAAAGACCGTTACCTGTTTCTACCAAAATACCTTCTGTCATGTCTACCGAGACGATTGTGCCCGGGCTTTCCCGCGATGCGCCGCCGGAGGCACGATTTGCGGTCTGTCCTGCGGCAACAGGTGACGTCTCGAGGATGGCGAGCCGCTCTCCACGAAACTCAGTGTACGCCTTTGGCCACGGAAGCATCGCCCTGACCTGGCGCTCGATCTCGTGGGCCGCACGGGTCCAGTCGATTACACCGTCTTGTTTCTCGATGAGGCGCGTGTAGCTCGCGCGTTTATGATCCTGTGCAACCGCCTTCACCGTCCCGTTGGCAAGCCCGTCGATCGTCGCGATAAGCAGCCTTGCCCCGACGGACGCCAACAGCTCGGTAAGCGACCCTGTGGTCTCGCTGCCCGAAAGCGGAAACGCCTCCTGCATGAGAATATCGCCGGCATCCATCTCGCGTGCCATTTGCTGAACGGTGACCCCGGTACGTTCATCGCCGTTGGCAATTGCCGCTGGGATCGGTGCCGGTCCTCGATAGAGTGGTAAGAGCGACGGATGCACGTTGACGGCACCCCGGTCGAAGAGGCTCAAGAACCTTGGCCCGAAGATTTTCCCGTAGGCAATGCAGGCGAGGAGCTCAGGCTCGAGTGCGCGGACGTTCTCGCGAACGGCTCGATCGAGCCGTTCGGGGCTGAGGACCGGAATGCCGGCTCCGCTCGCGCGCACCTTTACCGGCGAAGCGGTGAGCTTTCGCCCCCTGCCACGGACGCGATCTGGCGCGGTGAGAACCCCGACAACGTCGTGGGAAGACTCGAGAAGCGCGTCGAGCGAGGGCAACGCGATCTCAGGGGTACCTGCAAAGAGAACTCGCATTGCTTACCTATCTCGAGATGGTCGCCGGATCGATGGACGGATCGTAGCTCTTCATGACGCGATCGCGCACCGGCTCCTTGAGGTAGTCGAGAAAGAGCACGCCGTTGAGATGGTCGAGCTCGTGCTGAATGACGCGGGCGAGTAGCCCGTCTGCGTCGAGGTTGAACGGCCGGCCCCGCTCATTCCACGCCTGGACCTTCACGGCGGCGGGCCTCGTTACATCGGCGTACACTGCCGGAATGCTCAGGCATCCCTCTTCGTAGTCACTTGTCTCCATCGACGTTTCGATGATTGACGGGTTGATGAAGACTCTTGGCTTGTCGCCCTCTACGTGGGTCACAAAGAGCCGTTTTAGCTGCCCGATCTGCACGCCGGCAAGGCCGATTCCTCGCGCCTCGTGCATCTTCTCTACCATCGCGAGGGCAAGCTCATTGATCTCACCGTCAATGTCGGCAACCTTCTCGGAGTTCTCTCGAAGGAGCGAGTCGGGGTGTATGACGAGTTGTAAGTTGCTCATGTTTGTTCCTTCCTTGCACTCGAGAGCGCGATCAGTCTCTGTTCGTATCGCTCGCGCTTCTTTGCATCCGCGTGGTCGAGCAAGAGCACACCATTGAGATGATCGAGTTCGTGTTGAATGATGCGTGCGAGCAATCCCCTGGCCTTGATGCGCCGCCGAGCGCCCGTCTCATCAGAGAAGGAGACCTCTACCCACGAGTAACGCTGCATCTTCAGGAAAAAATCCGGGAGGCTCAGACAGCTCTCTTCACTGACGCGCACTCGCTTGCTGTGCTCTTCGATCTGCGGATTAACAAAGGCACAAAAGCGTCCGGGGCGAACCTCGGAGACAAAAAAGCGTTCCGCAATTCCGACCTGGGGCGCGGCGAGCCCGACACCTGCATTGCGTCTGAGGATTCGCTGCATCTCTGCCAGATACGGCTCTACCGAGCGCGGATCCGACACTACCACCGCGCGCCTTTTCAACACATCGGCCGGGTAGCACACCAATTCCATACGTAGCGTTAAGGGTACTAGAGCAGCGCGACAGGGTCTACATCTACCTCGAGATAGAGTCCGGCGGGAGGCGCAAAGCTCTGCAGAGCCGCTTCGACCTCTTGATGCGTCTCGCCAAACCGAGAGGTCCGTACGATCACCTGATGTCGATGATTGCCCGCGATGACCCCCAACGGACACTCCGCTGGACCTAAGATCTCAGCTGCCGACGGGGTACGCTGCGTCAAGAGCTCGGCGAGCCGGCCAACTGCTTGACCCACGGCATCGGCCTGCCGGCCGCGCACCACAAACCGAATCAGTCGGGCAAAGGGCGGAAAGCCGAGCTGCTCGCGTGCGGCGAGCTCCTCTCGGTAGAAGCTCTCGATGTCGAGCTCGAGGGCGCGTGAAATTGCAATGTTCCCGGGAGCGTAGCTCTGTACCAATACCTCTCCATCCGGATGATAGCGGCCGGCCCTTCCAGCGACCTGAACGATCAGGCCAAAGGTGCGCTCCGCCGCTCTGAAGTCGGGCATGTGCAGACCGGTGTCGGCAAGCACGATCCCCACGAACTTGACGCCTGGAAAGTTGAGGCCTTTCGCGACCATCTGCGTTCCAAGGAGGACGTCGATAGATCCCTCGCGGAAGGCGCGGATCGTCTGCTCGAGCGTGCCCTTTTTTTTCACCGAATCGGTGTCGAGTCGCTCGATTGACCACTGTGGAAAGAGTCGATCGAGTTCTTCCGCGATCCGCTCAGTGCCAAAGCCCGAGTAGCCCACGTCAAAGCTGCGACACTCCGGACACTGCGTCACGGGACGGGTCTTGTAGCCACAGTAGTGGCAGGTGAGCAGGTTCTTCGCCTTATGGTAGGTCATGCCGACCGAGCAGTTCTTGCACTGCATGGTATGCCCGCAAGAACGGCAGTGAAAAAAGTGCGCGAATCCTCTCCGATTCAAAAAGAGAATCGACTGGCGCCCGGCGTCGTGCGTCTTTTTGAGCGCGTCGATGAGCTCACGAGAGAGCGGGCCGGGATCGCGATTGAGATCGACGGAGCGAAGCGTTGGGATGTCGCCGCCAGAAAGCCGCTTGCTCAGCGTCAAGCGCCTGATTCGCCCCGCATGCATGAGATGCCACGCCTCTACCGACGGCGTCGCGCTTCCCATGACAACGCGGGCATCGTGATCGGCGACACGCTTCATGGCAACTTGTCGGGCATGGTAGCGGGGGGCTGCTCCTGACTTGTAGCTGCCGTCATGCTCCTCGTCAATCACCACGAGCCCAAGCTTCTCGAATGGCGCGAACACGGCGCTGCGCGCGCCAATCACGAGCATTGCTTCCCCGTTTCGAATGCGCTGCCACTCGGTGAGCCGCTGCGACCCGGTAAGCCTCGAGTGGAGCACCGCGACCTTTCCCTCGAACCGAGAGCGAACCGAATCGAGGAGCTGGTGGGTGAGCGAGATCTCGGGGACGAGGTATATCACCCCTCTACCCGAGGATATCGTTCGCTCCGCGGCCTGCAGGAATACCTCGGTCTTGCCGCTTCCGGTAATACCGTAGAGGTAGTAGAGACGCTCTTCTCCCGTGAGAATAGTCTCGAGCGCGCGTGCTTGCTCCTCGGAGAGCGAGAGCTCGCTCGAGGCTGCAGAGACCTCTTCCAGAAATGAGGGTAGCGCCATCTCGCGCCTACCGCCGGGCACCATCGCAGAGAGTGCCTCTCCGAGTGAGCAGAAGTACATGCGCTTGACCCATCGCGCGAGCTCGAGCAGGCGCTCGTCAAAGAGCGGCTCGGCGTTGGTGACTCGGGATATCGATTTGATCTCGAAGGAGCCCTTGGGACGCGTCGAGTCCACCGCCGTAACCAGTCCGGCGAGACTCCGCCTCCCGAAAGGCGCTATGACGCGGCTACCGAGCTCGATCGTGAGTTCCGGCGGGACGTGGTAACTAAACTCACGATCGACCGGAAGATTGAAGGCAACGGTTGCGTAGCGCGGCTGGGCTCCTGAAACGGCAGGGTCAGCCATCGCGTTCGTGAGATGGGACGGCATCCGCTTGCTGCGCGATTGACTCGAGCAGCGACTTGAGTCGCTTGAGGTCTTCCCAGACGGGCCGTTTAAGCTCCGGGTTTCGAAGAACGCCGCTCGGATGGTAGGTCGGTACGAGCGGGGTCCCGTTGAATGAATAGGTTCGGCCGCGGAGCCGGCCGATTCCGGCGTCACTGCCAATGAGGGTCCCGGAGGCTATTCTTCCGACTGCGAGAATGGTCTGAGGCTGCACCAGCTTGATTTGCTCGCGCAGGTAGGGCAGACACGCCTCGCTCTCGTGTGGCCGTGGGTCGCGGTTCCCTGGCGGTCGGCACTTTACGACATTGGTGATGTAGACGTTCTTGTGACGGCTCATGCCGATTGCCTCGAGCCACTTGTCAAGAAACTGCCCCGCCCTGCCGACAAAGGGCATCCCGCGGCGGTCCTCATCGGCGCCGGGGCCCTCTCCGATCACCATCACGAGCGGGTCGAGCACGCCGGTGCCCGGCACGGCGTTCATCCGTCCCTCGTGCAGCGGGCAGCGGGTGCACGCACGCACGCGTTCTTCGAGCATCGCGAGCCGACGTCGGCGGATCGCGTCGGCGTCCGCAC
>JBMCTC010000153.1:0-7608 GCA_048624115.1 Spirochaetota bacterium | reverse complement strand
ACCGAAGACTCTCAGGTGATGATCATCACCTCGCAGGGGCAGACAATTAAGCTCGAGGCCAAGAAGATTCCGCAGCAGAGCCGCGGCGCAATGGGCGTGCGGGTCGTGGATATTGCGAAGCCCGATTTTGTCGTCGGAATCGACCGTACGGCCAACGAAGAAGACGAAGAAGAGAAGCCGGAGGCCGAAGATGAATCCAACGGCGAGCCCAACGGTGAGGAACAGCACAAGACGTAAATGTTTCACGTGAAACAATCGCGATGGAGTACGAGCCAACCGGAAGCGCAGAAGCGACACTCACCGTAACGCGCTCGCGCTTCATCGCCTACGTCGAACCCGCCACCACCCCGGCCCAAGCCCATCACCACATCAAGCAGCACAAACTCGGCCACGCAACCGCCTCCTGGATCACCTTTGCACCGTAGAGAATGAGGTGCGTGACGCAACTGTCGGGCAAGTTAATCTCTCTCGCAATGAATTGTAGGGAAAAATGAATTACCCTTAGGGGTCAACATGCCGAAAAAGTACGGAGAAGGGAGAAAGCGTTGCTCATGGGCGATCTCAAGAAGTTCATAGCGTCGATACCAAAAACGGAGATCCACTTACACATCGAGATGTGCGTGAGCGCCGCGTCATACGAGACCCTCATGGATAAGTACGACATCCCGCACGACGAGAAAACCACTGCGCTCACCGACTTCTCGAAGATAGCCAGCCTTCAAAGCATGATCGAATCGTTCTACTTCGTTCAGTCCTTCTTTCGAGAGCCCGAAGACTTTCAGCTTGTGGTTGACGATGTGATTGCGTACGCGAAGCGCAACAACATCGCCTACATCGAAGCATTCGCGAGTCCGTCGATGGTTCTGAACCGTGGGCTCATCTCCTTCGATCAAATGTTCACGACTCTTGTAAAGGGCTTCGACAAAGCCTACAAGAAAGAGAAGATCGACGTCCGGCTGATCGTGGATGTTTCACGATCCTTTGGTCCAAAGAACGCGATGAAGAACCTCGATCACACCCTTGCGTTCCTCAAGAAGACCGAGACCGACCGTGTGCTTGGCATCGGACTTGGCGGGCAGGAGATCGGGCATCCCTGCGCCGACTACGAGGCTGTCTTTGCGAAGGCGCGCAAGGCCGGACTTCACGTGGTTGCTCACGCCGGGGAAGAGGTGGGGCCGGAGTCGGTCTGGGAAGCACTCGACGTGTTGAAGGCAGAGCGCGTTGGTCACGGCATTAGCTCGATCCAGGACCCCAAGCTCATGGACCGCTTGAAGAAGGACAAAACACCACTCGAGATCTGTCCGACCAGCAATGTCTACACGAAGAAATATGTCGAGCGCTACTCAGATCATCCGATTCGGAAGTTCTTTGAGGCCGGACTGTTTGTGACGGTCAACACCGACGACCCGATCCTCTTCTCGATCGAGCTAAACCAAGAGATGCACAAACTTGCGAGTGAAATCGGATTCTCTCGCGACGAGCTTTTAGCTATCGTCAAGAACGGAATTGACGCCACCTTCCTGTCGACCTCCAAGAAGAAAACCCTCTGGAAAAACGTGCTTACAAGCGTCGGCAAAGCATAAATAGCATTCCAACATGACATCACTATTCCCATTCGCTATACTGAGCCAGCTCATGGGAAGTACAATCGTTTTTGCAAATCAAAAGGGCGGGGTGGGAAAAACCACTACGGCTGTAAACCTCGGCGCCTACGTGGCAGAGGCGGGAAAGAAAACACTTCTCGTCGATTTCGACCCGCAGGGTAACCTCTCGAGCGCGCTCGGGGTGAGTACCGAGGGGCCCGGGATCTACGAAGCGATTACCGAGAACAGTCGCATTGAAGACGTAATCCAGAAGACAAGCGTGAAAAACCTTTCGGTGGTGCCCTCCGGCATCAACCTAACCGGGGCCAATGTAGAGCTTGTTGACCAAGAGGATCGGGCGCTTTATCTCAAGCGGACTCTCGCGAAGGTCCAAAACGAGTTTGACTACATCTTCATCGATTGTCCGCCGTCACTGGGAATTCTCACGCTGAACGGTCTCGTCGCGGCTGACAGCGTGCTGATCCCGCTTCAGTGTGAGTACTTTGCCATGGAAGGTCTCACGCAGCTCCTCAAGAGTGTAAAGCGCGTGCAGCAATCACTCAATCCAAAGCTCGACATTGTTGGGATCCTCTTCACAATGTATGACTCGCGCACGAGGCTTGCCCAAGATGTCGTTCAGGAGGTCATTGGCTACTTTGGAAAGCGAGTGTTCCGGACGATTATCCCCCGAAACGTGCGTCTCTCCGAAGCGCCTTCACACGGTGTACCTGTCCACCAGTACGACCCCGACTGTGTTGGTGCTCGAAGCTATCAGAAACTGAGCGCAGAGGTACTCGAACGTGTCAAAGCGTAGACTCGGGAAGGGCATAGACGCCCTCCTGCAGGGGCGGGATCTCGAACAACTCTCAAACATGTCGAGCATTCTTCAGGTCGAAATTGGCAAGATTTCTCCGAACCCCGACCAGCCACGGAAGCTCTTCCCCGAAGAATCGTTACGCGAGCTTGCCGACTCGATTCGGGAGAAAGGCGTGATCCAGCCGATTCTCGCCGAGGATCGAGGAGACGGGCACTTTATCATCATTGCCGGCGAGCGAAGGTATCGCGCTGCTCAAATCGCGGGTCTCTCTGAGATTCCGGTCATTAGCCAAGAGTTTTCGGACGAAGAGAAACTCGAAATCGCGCTTATCGAGAACATCCAACGAGAAGACCTCAACCCAGTCGATGAAGCTCGTGCCATTCAGCACATTCTCGATCAGACAGGTAGCACCCAGGATGAGCTCGCGAAACGGTTGGGCAAGAGCCGCCCGGCGCTCGCCAACTCACTACGTCTGCTCAAGCTCAACGACGATGAACTCGACGCGCTTGCGGCCGGACGGCTGACGCCTGGTCATGCGCGAGCGCTTCTGCACATACGAGACGAAAACAAGCGACGGAGTCTACTCGAGCAAATCGTAGCGGACAAGCTCTCAGTGCGGGCGGCTGAGTACGTCGCTGCCGGCAGGGAGATTCCGCCTGAAGAGTTCACGCAACAAGATCTACCGAACGACGCCGCTCCATCGGAGCGCACTCCGGCACCGGAGACAGCCGGCAAAACCGAACCGAGAGAAGACACAAACGTCACGGCCGGCGAAGGCGCGCTCAAGTCGCCTGAGCTCCAGCAAATCGAAGATAAGCTAATCGGGCACATTGGCGGGCGCGTTGTGATCCGCGGTAGCGATAATCGGGGCAAGATCGAGATAACCTATCTCTCCACCGAAGACCTCGAGCGAATACTCGAGGTAATCGGTCTCAAGCTGTAGCGGCAACCTCACCGGCGCGACCGAAGCGACCTGAGTCAAAACGGGTAGGGCGAGAGAAACGGATTGCCGGCGAGCCCAAACCGCCACGGCTGCTCCACCCCCTCGCGAATGCCAATTCGCGGGCCGGTCACAACCCCCCACTCATGCGACAACCGCTCGGTCTCGTCGACACCACCCGACTTCGGTCTCATCCCACGTGGGCCGGCGTAGTCATCACGCCACCGCCCAAGCACGAGTTCTCCACCCAAATCGGTCAAATCCAGCCCGTTGTGGTGCTCTTTCGTGATTGACATTGCGCGGCACAACTTGCCCGGGCCGGACGTCAGGTTATAGAACGCCTTGCGGTCTTTCGCACTTAGGCCCGCCGGATCGAAGGCGGCGCCGGGGGTGTAGCTTTGCGAGGCGGTGTGGCCCCGGGTGTAGCTTGCCGAGGCGGTGTGGCCTGGGGTTCCTCTACCTGCGAGGGTTGTGCCCGCGAGGAAACTCGCTGTGCCGCCATACCGGTTCTCCCACAGGTATCCGATGCCCCACACCGGTTCCACGGCGCGAATCAACACCGCCGCGCCGGTGCCGGCCGGCTCGCAGACCACGTTGAGGCAGTTGTACATCCCGTAGATCAGGTATACGTAGCTTATCCCCGGTGGTCCAAACATCACTTGCGTTCGCTTCGTCGTACCACGAAATGAGTGACTCGCGGGATCGTCATTTCGGTAAGCCTCGGTTTCCACGATTCGGACGATGCTCCAACCGCTGGGACCACCTTGGGCCAAAAGCGCTCCCAAGAGTTCCCGAGCGAGGGAAACTGCGTCGGCGGTAAGGGTCGTCGTGGGAACGGGTTCGAGGGGCAGGGTGTCGGAGTAGCTCTCCCAGCGAAATAATGGCTCGGCGCCCATATGCGGATACTACCGAAGAATCGTGGACATGTGCGCTTCAACCTCCGATAATAGGGAAGAGGATAACCATGTATACGCAACGAAGTGGACTTCCACTCCTGTTCCTTGCAGCGATCATCTTTCTCATCGCAGCGGCGGTCGTCGTTTTTATCGTTCGCCCCTTTGGGCCGGATTGGACGCTCAACCTCTTTGCCGCTCGAGGCGATCGTATTTCCTTAGACGATCCGGTCGAGGTCGATCCTCCAGCCGAAGCGACTCCAGAGCCCACGGAACCCTCAGAGACGACAAACGAGACAGCCGAAGCAAATGATTCGACCGGCCAACCGAACGATACGGCGTCTGGGAGTGTCATCGAACCGATGGTCTACGAGGTCAAACAGACCGACTCGCTCTTCGACATTGCGGGTGAGGTCTGGGAAGATCCCCACCTCTGGCCGCTGATCTACGTTGCAAACGAAGAGAGGGTCGTCGATCCCGATTACCTGCGTCCCGGCCAGCGAATCCAGATTCCCCGTTGGGTCACCGTCTCCTCCGGCCTCACTCGATCCCAACGGCAGGAACTCAGCGCCGCCCACGTAGAGGTTCACCAGATGTACAAGGAACTCGGTTCCGAGGCAATTGGGCTTGGCGCCGGCCAGCCCGAGTGGTGGCTCCGCTCCCTCGGCCGCGAACGAGCGAACAAGGCCGACTGGGTTCTCTACTCCGGCCTGCGCTACAACGAATCCCTCTTGAGTGATTTCGAGGACCAAATCGCGGCCGCTGATCGAGCGCGCGTTCAGGGTTACGTAGAGCGGTTCGGCCTGCCCCCAAACCCCCGCTGACATTGACAGCGCCGGGTGCCGACGCTATATTTAGGAGCCGTTCAGCATTCGGAGAGGTGTCTGAGTGGTCGAAAGAGGCGGTCTTGAAAACCGTTGAACCGCAAGGTTCCGTGGGTTCGAATCCCACTCTCTCCGTTTTCCGAAGTCACTGGAGAGGTGCGAGAGTGGCTGAATCGGGCTCCCTGCTAAGGAGTTGTACGCTTACCGCGTACCGAGGGTTCGAATCCCTCCCTCTCCGTAGATCGGTTCGCCGATCCATGTGCCCATAGCTCAGCTGGATAGAGCGTTAGGTTGCGGACCTAAAGGTCGGTGGTTCGAGTCCACTTGGGCATGCGAGACCCGCTTCGAGAGAAGCGGGTTTTTTTATGGGGGAACAGCCACACCCTCCCGTGTGCCGCACCCCTCGCGCAGCCATCACCATCGCCGTTCCCCCTCGCCATAGCCCGCGTGCCGCGCCTCTCGGCGCGCCAGCACGGCGTGCTCACCGGGCTTGCTCCGCGCCGCCCGGCACGCCGTTCGCGGTCTTTGGCTACCCCCTTGTCGGCCAACCGCAGCGCGCGCCTCGGCCGATGAGCTATTCCAGCATCCGCGCCGCCGCACTCTCTCCTGCAACCCATCCGGTTGCCCAACAGAGTTGCAGGCTGTAACCTCCGCTCTGCCGATTCACATCGATCATATCTCCCACCACGTAGAGCCCTGAAACCCGCTTGCTCTCCATCGTGCGAAAGTCAATCTCGGCCGGGAGCACGCCGCCGCTCGAGACAACCGCCTTCTCTTCGCCGAGGAGTCCGGCAAACGTCATCGAGAGAGCCTTAGCCGTTGAGGCCAGCGCCCGGCGATCGCTCTTCGCAACCGAGTGACAACGCGTCTCCCCGTCGACACTCGCACGCTCGAGAACCGCCGCGGCAAGGCGTGGCGGCATGAGCTCGCCGACAACGTTTCGAAGCTTCTTTCCCGGCTGTGCGTCAAACGTCGCCTGAAAGGCTCGTTCCATCTCGCCACCGTCAATTTTTGGAAACACGTCAATCTGGAGCTCGACCGGCCCGCCTTGCGCGAGCTCGTTGATGCGTTGCGAGAGGTTGAGCACGAGCGGTCCACTCAACCCAAAGTGCGTAAAGAGTAGCTTGCCCGTCCCGTCGAACTGTTTCCGTCCGTCGAGCCACGCAGAGAGCTTTGCCTCCGGGAGCGAGATGCCCTGTAGCTCGCCCACCCACGATTCCCGAACGGAGACCGGCACGAGCGAGGGTTCGGGCTCCCGTACCGAGTGTCCGGCTTGCGACAAAAAGCGAAACCCATCCCCGGTGGATCCTGTCTCAGGCCTCGATACACCGCCGGTCGCGACGATCACGGCGTCTGCCTTAAGCCTCTCGCCGCCGTCGAGCATCACGCCGCGCACCCTTGCTTTGTCGACAAGAAGTTCGCGTACCGTGCTCTTGGACCGCACCATCACGTGACCTTCCTCGAGAAAGCGTTCGAGCACCTCACGAACCGATGCGGCGCTGTTCGTTATCGGAAAGACGCGGCCCTCGTTTTCTACTTTGGTCTCGAGGCCCCTCTCCCGAAGGAACGTCCTCATCATCTCCGGCGAGAAGCGGGCAAACACGCTGTGGAGTCCCTTTGAGTCGCCACCGTAGCGGGCGACCAGTTCGTGGCGATCGCCGATCTCGTTGGTGACGTTACAGCGGCCACCGCCTGTGATCAGGAGCTTCTTCCCGACTCGCCGATTCTTCTCGAGCAGCACAACCGTCGCGCCGGCTGCTGCCGCACGACCGGCAGCCATCATCCCTGCCGGACCGCCGCCGATGACAATTACTTCGACGTTCATTGGCCCGGGAGTCCTACTCCTTGAGGGTGTACTTCCAGAGCCCGGTGCGGCTTGAGACGACGTGCAGGATCGGTTCTTTCACGATCACGGGCTTCTCGAGAATCCAATGGTAGGAGCCCTCTCGCGCCCACGGCGAGTCGGAGTCCGTCACTACGTCCACGAGATCGACCTTGCCAATGATCGCTTGGACGTGAAAGAACGGCTTGCGAGGATTTGCGCGATGTGCGGCGTAGACGTCGGATAGGAGCGAGTACTCGGACACAACGCGCTCGGGCTGTCGGTCTTCGTTCTTGAGGTAGATTCGCAATCCGCTCTCGGGGACGCCTACGAAGCGAGTGGCCTCCTCGAGTTGCGCCATTGTCTGCATTAGATTGTCAAACTCTTGGATTAGCGGTACCGGGTACTCGGACAGATCGGGCATGCCCGATATCGCCTGCTTTCCTACCGAGTGGATGTACAGTGGGCCTCGGTAGTCGGTGTCAAAGCCGCGATTCTCGACATTCGCAATGCCGTAGCAGAGCAGATACGAGAGCGGGTTTGGGACGGAGAGACAGGTCAGCTCCATAGGTTACCTCTACGCAAAAGAATCGCCGAAAGCTCTCCATATTGCAAGCGAAACACGCGACGCGCGCTATGTTGATAAGCCCGAACCGATTTATTACACTTTGATTTCCACGAAATCGGAGAGGTGCGAGAGTGGTTGAATCGGGCGGACTCGAAATCCGT
>JBMCTC010000152.1:0-7620 GCA_048624115.1 Spirochaetota bacterium | reverse complement strand
AAACGCTACAGCGTAGTCTTGGATAATGCCAAGATCAAACGCTACGTGCCCGGCTACCGCGCCGAGATCTCCTTTGCCGAGGGCATGCGACGAAGCGCCGGCTTCTACGACCTGCACCCCGACGCAAAGCAGACAAACGAGAAAACCGACGCGTTTATCGACAGGCTTGTCGAGGCGATTCGCGGCGTTAAACCGTAGTTTTTCCAAACACCGAAGGAGATCGAAGTTGACGTCGATTTCTCCAAGGCGTACCATTTCTCCATGCAGCACGTTGTTGTCATTGGCTCCGGATTTGGTGGGATTTCCGCTGCGGCGTACCTTGCGCAGGCCGGCTATCGAGTTACCGTATACGAGAAGAACAGTTGGGTTGGCGGGCGTGCGCGCGTGCTGCACCGAGACGGCTTTCATATCGACATGGGTCCGAGCTGGTACTGGATGCCCGAGGAACACGACCGCTGGTTTTCAGACCTCGGGGCAAAGCGCGAGGACTACTATCAGATTCACCGGGTCGATCCGAGCTACAAGGTTTTCTACGGCGAGAGTGAGCCAAGCGAGGAGCGCAACGTCGTTACCGTCCCGGCCGACTTTGCGCAGGCGAAGGCGGTCTTCGAGTCGTACGAGCCGGGCGCCGGCGCCAAGCTCGAGGCGTTTGTCGAACAGGCTCGAAAGAAGTACGAGTTCGCAATGTCGGGCTTTATCTACCGCAACTTCTACTCACCCTTCGACATGGTCAACGGAACACTTGTCAAAAACATCGCCCGGCTCAACCTCTTCAAGAGCTATCGCGCCCTCATCAACTCCTACTTCACCCATCCCTACCTCAAGAAGATTCTCGAGTTTCCGGTAGTTTTTCTGGGCAGCTACGCCGAGCGAACTCCGGCCGTCTACACGCTTATGAACTATATCGACTTTGGGCTCGGGACGTGGTACCCGGACGGAGGGTTCGGGCGAGTTGTCGAGAGCATGAAAGAGGTCGCAGAGAAGGCGGGCGCGCAGTTTGTGTTCAACACCGAGGTGACGGGAATCCGCCGCGCCGGCCGCGACGCGCACTCGGTCTATCTACGCAGCGGCTGTGACGAGGATGAGGTTCGAGCCGACGTAATCGTGGCCAACGCCGACTACGTTCACGTAGAAAGCGATCTGCTGCAGGAGCGCGATCGAAGCATGCCCGAGGCCAAGTGGAAGAAGCGAACCTTTGCTCCGGCGGTGCTCAACTACTATGTGGGCGTCGACCACAAGTTGCCCAAGCTCGAACATCACACCTTTTTCTTTGACACTGATTGGGACGATCACTTTGACTCGGTCTACGGAAAGGCGCGCCGGTGGGCACGTGACCCGCTCTTCTACATCCACATTCCCTCGAAAACCGACCCGAACGCGGCACCCGAGGGCCAAGAGGTCATGTTTATCCTCATTCCGACGGCGCTCGGGCTCGAGGATGGACCTGAGCTACGAAAGCACTACTTTGACATGGCAATTGAGCGCATCGAGCGCTTGAGCGGCGAGTCGATTCGCGACTCGATTGTGTTTCAAGAGTCAATGTCGATCTCCGAGTTCAAGGAAGATTACAACGCGCACGACGGAACCGCGTTTGGCCTCGGACAGACCCTCTTTCAGACCGCGTACTTCAGACCGATGAACCGTTCGAAAAAGGTCCCCAACCTCTATTACACGGGTCACTACACCGTGCCCGGCACCGGTACCACCATGAGCATGATCAGCGGCAAGCTCGCGGCAATGCGAATTACCAGGGAGTATCCAACCGAAGGCGCCGGGAAACCGATTGGCTCGGGTTGGGGAGGTTAAGCAGCTTACTCCGCCTCGTTACGTTCCCGACGGCGCTCAATCTGCTCGCGAATCTCATCGACGTAGAGCTCGTCCACGTAGAGCACCTCGGTCTCCTTGAACTCGTGGTCGGGAATGTCGGGTCCCAAGATGCTGTAGTGATACGAGAGCTCGAACATCGGGACAATGAGCCCCCGATCCGGGTCTGCCAAGTTCAGATACGCACCGAGGCGAAAGATGATGCTATGCGCGTTGTAGTTGTACGGGCGCGGGTCGTTGCGGAAATCGCGCCGAACGCCTCGCTCGTCGTAGAGGACCTGCTCGATATCCAGGAATGCTCCTGGGAAAAACGAGGCGGCCGGAGTTGCCGGATCGTTGTCCCCATCACCAATCCCAACAAGCGCATCGCCACCCACCGTCCAGTTGCTGCCGGTAAACGGCAGGCGAACGGGCGACGGAAAGCGGATTCCCGCACCAACATGGATCGGCACCGCAATCTGGTTGTAGACCCCCGAGACGCGCGATCCTCCAAATATGTTGAGGCCGGCACGCGCGTAGCCGACGTAGCGCTCGACAAGGACAAAACGCAGGCCGGCGGTGGCTCCTGAGAGGCCGAGCCCCCCGGAAAGGTAGAGGTCGTTGAGGGGAAACTGGGCGTAGCGTTTTTGATTGTCACCGATGTGGGGCACGAGCAGCGCTTCTACGATGCTGATGGTGACCGCGTTTTGCTTGAGCGCACCGTATCCGTACGGCACGACGTAGGCGTCGCCGGAAGGGAGAACGTCGGTGATCGGCCCGGTTCGGGCCAGGAACACGGCGTCGCGCTGAAGATTCTGAAACTGCGCGTAGAGCAAGTAGGGATCGCTTTCATCCTCTACGAAAACCTCTGGTCCCGCTGGTCCCGGCTCGAGAACGAGCTGTCCCGTGGCACTCTCTGGAAATCCGTGTTCGTCGTAATGATCGACGATCCCTCCGAACTGGAGCTGCGACGTGTCGCCCGCTTCTACCTCCTCGAGCATCTGCTCGCTCAAGCGGAGATCGGGATCGTCTGACTGAGCGGCGATTGGCAGCGCGAGCAGGGAGATGAGTAACAGGTGGAAAACAGATCTTCTCATATGCACAAGGTACCGCACGAAGGCTCGCAACAAAACTCACTCGCTTCTCTTTACCTAGCTATTCCGGTAAGCTTTTACCGTGGACTACTACCTATCCCGAAACCCTCGCCACACGATCATCGGCGGACTCCGAGGCCTCTTCCGAATCTACTACTTCACCGCGGTCTTTATCCTCGGCAGCACCGTGGCGCTCTTTCTCCGGGCAACCCTCTCGATACGAACCTACCGTCGCATTCGGCCGGCACTCGCCCGCAAGCTCGGCAAGGTACTCGTCTACGCCTCGAATATCCGCGTTCGCCATCACGGAAAGCGACCCCACGAGGGCAGCATTATCGTGGCGAACCACCTGAGCTGGGCAGACGCCTTTACCTTCTTGGGTGAGCTCGGCTGCCGGTTTATGGCAAATCACCTCTACGGCGAAATCGTAGGCTTTGGCGCGGTCCTGAAGTCGGTCGGCGTCGCGTTTATGAACAGGATGAGCGTGAAGGCAATAGGCCCTGCGCGGCGGATGCTGCGCCGCATCGTGCGAAGCGGCGAATCCATTCTGTTTTTTCCCGAGGGCCGAACGAGTCGTGGCGCCGACGTGCGCCGCTTCCGCTCAGCGCTGCTCCAGGTAGCCGTTGACCTCGGCCTCGCGGTCGAACCGGCAAGCATCTCCTATCGGACGCCGGCGGGTTGGCCGCCGGCGAGCGTCGTGATCGGCTGGGAGGAGTGGCCACCGCTCATTACCCACATATATCGTGCCTTTCACGCGCCTCGGATTATCTGCGACATCTCCTACGGCGGCACTCCCCTCGGAGCCGTCGACCGCCAGACGCTTGCGGCGCAGCTGCACGAGCGAGTATCGGGCCTCTTCTTGCCGATGCCTCAGCTCTCGCACCAGGCGCTGCGTCAAATCGACGTGCGCAAACGACTGGCCACCAAGCTCGTCTACGACCAAGAGCAGTAGTGGGGCAAGGCATCCTCCTGTAAGATGGGGGAATGAGCAACGCGACGAACCGACCAAACATCCTCTGGATCAGCTTCGAAGACACCAACCCCTTTTACGGTTGCTACGGCGACCCGACCGCGAAGACGCCAAATCTCGACAAGCTCGCGAAGGAGGGCATCACCTTCTCGAACTGCTACTCCACAGCCGGTGTCTGCGCCCCTGCCCGCAGCGCCATAATCACGGGCATGTATCCGACGTCGATCGGCACCCATCATATGCGCACGACGCACGTCAATGAGAACTGTCCCGACTTGCCGACCCCCTACTCGGCGGTGGTGCCGCACTACGTCAAGGCGTTCCCTGAGTACCTGCGTGCCGCCGGCTATTTCTGCACGAACAACGAAAAGACCGACTACCAGTTCGATCCTCCCTCGACAGCGTGGGACGAGCTCTCCGACCAGGCGCACTGGCGAAACCGACCCGATCATGATCAACCCTTTTTTGCGGTCTTTAATCCGACGCGTACTCACGAGAGCGGGATGTGGGAGGACAAGACTCCCGAGGTCGATATAGACCCGACGGATGTTCGCGTGCCACCCTACTTTCCCGACACACCGAAGGTGCGTGAGGCGATCGCCCGGATGCACGGCAACATCGCTCGAAGCGACCAGCAGTTGGGTGAGCTCTTGGCGCAACTCGAAGAGGACGGGCTTTCCGAGAACACGATCGTCATGCACTGGAGCGATCACGGGCCCATGCCTCGCGGCAAGCGCTGGCCCTACGACTCGGGCATTCGCGTGCCGCTGATCATCAAGTGGCCCGCCGGCGCCGGCAATCCCGGGGCAACAGTCGGAGAGTCGCAGGCGTACGAGAAGACGCAAAACGCGCTTACCAAGGGCGGCTTTGGCCCCGATATGATCGAGGCGACGGTAAACGCCGCCGGTGGGCACCTGGCGAACAATCGAGCGATCAAAGAATCGACAAAGAGCGGAGTCCCGGTCGCGAAGCCGCGCGCGCCGATCTCAGGCTTTGCACCCGACGCGATCACCGACCGCCTCGTGAGTACCATCGACTTGGGGCCGACGGTCCTCTCGCTTGCCGGCCTTCCGATCCCACCCTACATGCAGGGCAGGGCGTTTATGGGGCATGCTGCGAAGGAGGAACGCCGCTACATCTTTGCGACGCGCGATCGCTACGACACCTCCTACGACATGATCCGCGCGGCGCGTGACCGGCGCTACAAGTACCTGGCCAATTACTGCCTCAACCAGGAACGCCTCGTCTGGGTGCTTTACCGCAATCGCCATCCGATTATGCAGGAGCTCTACAAGGGATACCTCGAGAACTCGCTCAACGCCGAGCAACTCGCACTCTTCGAGGCGCGCACGGCCGAGGAGCTCTACGACACGTGGAGCGATCCCTACGAGCTGCACAACCTGGCGGACGACCCGTCGCATCGCGAGACGCTCGCACGCTTACGAAACACCGTTCGAGAGTGGCAGCGCGAGGTCGGCGACATGGGCTACGAGAGCGAGTCGGAGATGGTACGTCGATGGTATCCGGATGGGAAACAACCCACGACCGCGGCGCCGATCTTTGCTCCGATCTCGGCCAAGAGCTATGCGAGGGAGATCACAACCCAGGCCGAGCTCAACGCGCCGGCCAAACTCCAGATCCAGTGCTCGACGCAGGGGGCGAGTATCGAGTATCGACTCTCGAACGATTCGGCCGGGAGATGGAAGCTCTACTCGTCGCCCATCGACCTGCCCGTCGGTGAGTACGAGGTGACCGCGCGAGCGGCACGAATCGGCTACAAGCCAAGCGATGAAGCAACCATCACCATTCGTGTTGACAAAGCGTGAACTCACGCGGTATATCTCTCTCATCATGAGATTTGCGCTTGGCAACATTTGCATCAGTCGGTTTGTGCGCACCCGCTCAACGGGAGGTTTGCGAATTGACGGGATAGGTGTGTCCGGCGCGTAACACAGAGCTTGCTTAGCAAGACCGCGGGACACGTCCTGCGGTCTTTTTTTTGCTCCCGTCGCCAACCTTCCAAGGCCGCAGGACCTCGAGCATCACAGGAGGTTACAATGCGGATTTCACTCAACAACGTTTCACACGACTTTGCAGGAACGGTTATTCTCGAGCGCGTACAGACCGAGATCGTCGCAGGCGACAAGATCGGCCTGATCGGACCAAACGGCGCGGGCAAGACCACGCTGCTACGAATCATCACCGGCGAGCTCACGCCGATCTCGGGCACCGTCACTACCGAACCGGGAACGACAGTCGGCTACGTGCCGCAGAGTCTTGTCGCAGAGGCGAGCGGCCGGGTGGGCCCCTTTCTCATGGCGGATGTGCTCGAGCTCCGCGAGCAACTGCGGGCACTCGAGGAACGCATGGCAGAACCATCCCTTTCTGCAGACGAGCTCGACCGCACGCTCGTCGCCTACCAGGAGGTTCGAGAGCGCTATGACGAGCAGCAGGGCGATCTTGCCGAAGAGCAGGCCGAGCGGATTCTTTCAGAAATCGGCCTGCCGGTGAGTCTCGAGGCTCAGATCCAGACCCTCTCGGGTGGCGAGCAAAATGTGCTTGCGATGGCTCGCGCCGCGCTGAGTAGACCCGATCTCCTGATCCTGGACGAACCCGGCAACCACCTCGACTTTGCCGGGCTCGCCTGGCTCGAGCGCTACCTCGCAGACTATCGCGGCGCGGTGCTCGTGGTGAGCCACAACCGCTATCTCCTCGATGGAGTTGCCTCGTCAATCTGGGAGCTCTCCGGCGGCCGGATCACTGAGTACTCCGGTGGCTACTCCGACTATCGCTTCACGCGGATCAGCCAGGCACTCTCCGATCAGGCTACCTACAAGGCGCAGCAAAAGTCGCTCGCGCGACTCGAGGCGCTGGTCAAGACATTCGAACAGCGTGCGCGCGCGCATCCGGACCCAAAGAACGGCAAGCGCCTGCACGCCCGTCGAACGCAGCTTGCGAAGGCGCGGGAGGCGTCGATGGACAAGCCGACGTTGGCGGAGGAGCGGATCGATCTGGAGTTTGCAAAGACAGACGTACGTTCGGATGTCGCGGTGGCCATAGCCGGATACAAAAGGGCGTTTGGGGCGAACGTCCTATTCGAAGACGCCTCGGCCACGATTTACGTCGGGGAGCGGGTCGGTATTGTCGGGCCGAACGGCAGCGGCAAGTCGACCCTGCTTGACGAGCTCACTCACACCGGGAGCTGGGAGAACGAGCGGCTGCGGATCGGTCCGAGCATGCGTGTCGGGTACTGCGCGCAGAAACGCGGCTCGCTCGACGACGCCCCGAGCGTATTCGACGCGGTGCTCCGGTTTGGGAGTTTTACGCGCAGAGAGGTGCACAGCGTGCTCGGCCCCCTGCTCTTTGCTTGGGAAGACATCGATCGACCGGTGGCGGAGCTAAGCGGTGGCGAGTGGAACCGAATCCAGCTCGCACTCGCGATCCTCACCCGCGCGAATCTACTCATTCTCGACGAGCCGACCAACCACCTGGACATACCCTCGCGCGAGGCGGTCCAGGAGGCGCTCGAGGCGTTCGACGGTACCATTATCACGGTCTCGCACGATCGCTACTTCCTGGATGCGGTGGTCTCGCGCATCATCTACCTCGAAGACCATATGCTCCGCGAGTTCGAGGGCTCGTTTACCGAGTTCTGGAGCGAGCACGGCAGGCGGTTCGAGAGCGCAGGCGATCTCTCAGAGCGAGGGCGGGCGCTGGGGCGAGCCGGGGGTGCGACACATCGGGGCGGTGGAG
>JBMCTC010000151.1:0-7622 GCA_048624115.1 Spirochaetota bacterium | reverse complement strand
TCACGCTCGCTCGCGCTCAACGAGACGGGGGATCTCACCTCCCAGCTCGAATCATTAGCGTCGGGGCTCAAAGAAGCGTTTCCCCCTGCGGCGCTCTACTCAGGCGCCTTTCTCGAAGACGCCTGGCTCTTGCTTCTTGGCGTGGTTGCCGGGAGCATTGCCGTCCTCTATCTCGCAATCTTGATTGTACAGATCGGGTTCGTTCGCCAGATCACCGAGCAGGGAAGTGTGCAGCGCCCCAAGCACTACACCCCCGACGCCACGTTGCCTGCCCCGCGCCAACCGTTGCGAGCGCTTATCGGTCGAGAGCTCCGCCTGCTTACCTCGAACTCGACCTTTCTCTTCGAGAGTGCCGGGGAGGTAATCATCTTCCCCATACTTCTCGTCGTGTTTCGTGTCTCAATGCCTCCCGATCAGCTCGACCAAATTATGCCGTTTCTGAACAGCACGCCGTATCTCTTCCCAATTCTGCTCGCGTTCTTGCTGCTTCTCGCGGGAATCAACTCGATTACTTCGGCAGCAATTAGTAGAGAGGGGAAGTCGTTCAATCTCTCGTTGGTATTGCCGCAGTCCGGAAGTGTTCAGATTCAGGGAAAGCTCTACACCTATCTTTTGCTCTTTGGCGGTTCGCTCAGCTTAAACGCAGCACTTGCCGTGTGGATTCTGAGTCAACCCTGGTGGTGGGCGCCGCTCCTCGTCGTCATGGCCTTTCCCTACCTCGTTTTTGTTGGTGGGATCACGCTCTTTGCCGACCTTCGGCGTCCGCTCCTCACGTGGAGTCACCCACAACAGGCCGTCAAGCAGAATGTAAACGTAATTCTCGGAATGGGTGCTACAATTGTAGGTATTGCACTAATTAGCGTACCGGCACTCGCCGGCGTTTGGTTCGGTTTGCGACAAGAGTACGTGGTGCTCTTGGGTGTCGCCGCGGCCGGTATCTCCGGGCCACTGATCGTACGAGGGGTTTTGCGCTACGCCGATACGCGTTACGCACACAGCTTTGACACCGGAAGAGTGCAAAGACAGAAAACGTGAGGTACCTATGCACGAAGACCAACCGCTCTTGCACTCGGGTTCCCCGGTTGACAAGGCGTCCGCAGCGCTCATCATGCTCCACGGACGCGATGGTGCAGCCGAGAATATGCTCTCCATCGCTCGCCAACTGCGGGCGACGAAGTTGGCCGTCCTTGCCCCGAGCGCCGCGGAAGCTCGGTGGTTTCCCTATAGTTCGCTTGTCCCCTTTCAGCAGAATGAGCCGGATCTCTCCTCTGCGATAAGTGTTGTCCACAGCCTCGTGCAGGAGGCCGAGCTCTCCGGTGTGCCGACCGAGCGCATATTCTTGTTTGGATTCAGTCAAGGCGGGTCGATTATTCTCGAGTACGCCGCACGCCACCCGCGCAAGTACGGTGGCATTGTTGGACTGAGCGCCGGCCTGATCGGCCCCCCTGGAACGACGTGGGAGAGCGATCAGACCTTTTCGGGCACTCCAGTTTTTCTCGGGTGTAGCGACGTTGACCCGCAAGTCCCGCGTTCTCGAGTCGAAGAGAGCGCAGAGGCGTTTACGGCGCTCGGGGCCCGTGCCTTCCTGAAGTTCTATCCGGGGATGGGGCACACCATAAACGGCGAGGAGATCAAAGCGCTCAATCAAATAATCGTAAAACGGATGGCTTCAGCTCGGGTAGTGTAGTGTTACACACCTTGGGGAAGGCCTAACTCGATGCCCTCATTCTGTTGTACGCGTCGATTGTAATCATCGGTGGGCGTTCTTCCTCCACAATCGTGTGAGTAACCATCTCAAACTGCTCCTCCGAAACCTGAAATTGCCGCAGAACGGTGCTCATTGGCGGAAGCTCGCCTATCACTTGCATCTGCTGCATGCGCGACAAAAAGGTCTGGAGAATGCCAAACGACATCTTGCCGAGACTTCGCGTCGGCTGGTTTCGGTGCACACGCTGATCCAGGTCTGTCTGCGCAAATGCGTCGAGCCCCCAACGGGCGTGCACGTCGAGAAGGTGCGATGTCTCGACACCGTAGCCAATTGGGAAGGGAATTGCCTCGAGCACCTCGCGACGCACCGCATACTCGCCTGAGAGCGGTTGAATAATCGCAGTGAGATCGGGAAAAAAGAGCGAGAAAAGCGGCCGGATGAGGATCTCGGTAACCCGCCCTCCACCGGACGGGCGAATTCCGGTGCTGTAGGCAAGCGGCCGATCGTAGAATGCCTTTACGTACTTGACCTCGTCGCGTTGAATCAGCGGCCCGACCAATCCATACACGAATCGTGGGTGGATGTTCTTGATGTCCGCGTCAATGTAGACGATGATGTCGCCCTTGAGCTGGTAAATCGCCTTCCAGAGGTTTTCTCCTTTGCCACGTTTCTCTCCGAGGTCCGGCAGGATATCGGAAGCCAGGTAGGTGTCGGCGCCGAAGTTGGCTGCGACCTCGAGCGTCCGATCGGTGCTGCCGCTGTCAATCACTGCAATCTCATCGAGGAGCGGGTAGAGCTGCATCAACTCACTCCGAAAAATGACGATCTCCTTCCCAATCGTCTTCTCTTCGTTGAGCGTGGGAATGCAGAGACTAATCGAGAGCCCACGACGCTGCTTCTCTTCTACGAGAGCCGCAAGGTCGCGAAAGCTCGAATGATGGTAGGTATTCGAATTGAGCCATTTATCTGCGTTCATCGGCGAATCCTCCATCAAGCGCGAGCACCAAGCCGAGCAACTGCTGCAGGCCGGTTGTCATCGGCTTGATCTCAATACGTTCATTCTCTTCGTTTAGGTTCTCTCCAGTTGTTAGGCCGATGGTTACCGCCGGGATGCCGTGATCGATAAAGGCGGAGAGCTCCGACGTGCTCGGGCTAATTCTTGGGTCAATGCCCAGACTCTTCATGATCTCACGCGCAGATCGGGCCAGAGGATGACTAAAGCCGATGCCCCCCGGCTCGCGGCGAGCGAGTACCTCGAGTTCTACGTCAGTTCCGGTCTGTGAGCTGACCTCCGCAGCGATATTCGCGATCTGCTCGCCGAGTTCGTTTACAATACTGCCGCTCTCACTGCGGACCTCGAACTGAAGCGAACCGCGGGTCGGAATCGTGTTGAAGCTCGCACCCGACTCGATTGAATTAAAGACGATGGTTGATCGAGGTCGTCTCGGGAGTGGAATCTCGAGCACACGATTAATAACCTCGTTCATGTTCACGATCGCGCCGCCCGCCCCGAAGCGTGTCCAATCGTACTCCTCGGGAAGATCGTAGCGAATCTCGCCTCGAAGCATGCCGATTGAGGCGTAGCTCAGCCGTCCGAGCCGGACGCCCTCCACACAGACGCCGGACGAGATCGGGACATCCGTATTGTCAAGGAAGAAGCGAATGCCCTCGATGTTTCCGCGTCCGAGGCTCTGCGCAGAGCCCATGAGAATGAGGTTCGAATCGAGCTGTATGTCGAGCTCTTGCAGGATGAGTGGCAGCGTTGTCACGGCGGCCACGCCGAGGCTATCGTCGCCAATTCCGAGCCCCATCATGTGCTCAGGGTTGATGGAGACCGTATGGTCGTTTCCCTCGTCAAAGACGGTATCCATGTGCGCAACAATCAAGATATTACGTTCGCCCTGCTTCCCCGGAAGGATCCCGAGGGCGTTCCCCCGCTCGTCGGTCGAGCAGTTCTGGAGGTGATACTCGTTGAACCGCTCGAGAAGGAACTTCTTTCTCTCGCCTTCCGAGAAGGTCGGCGCCGGCGTTTCTGCAATCATTACGGTGTTTGCAAGCATTATCTCGGCCAACGGCATTAACCGGTCTTGCATACCGGATAGTGACGAGAGAAGATTATCAAAGCTCGTTTCCATGCGGCTCCCTCACGCGGTCATACGTCCAGTATATGCAGCATCGGCGTGTCGGGGAAAGCAAGCACGATTGGACGCGGCCCGATTGCGAGATGCTTGAAATACATAAGGTTGAATGTTAATATAATTAATGATATAGATCACAATAGTTGATAATAATGAGAGGTGGCCTATGGAATTACGAGTTGGTAAGTGTCCGGCCTGCGGAAACACAAGCTTCGAGGTTCAGAGACTTGGCTGTACCCGGTGTGGCACCGCTGTAGAGGGGCACTTCACCGTCTCCAAGCTTGCGAGCCTGCCCGATGAGCAGGTGTCGTTTGTGGAGACTTTCATCAAGTGCCGAGGGAACATCAAAGAGGTGGAGCGCGAACTCGGGATCTCGTATCCGACCGTGAGAAGTCGGCTCGACAAGGTGATCGCGCATCTCGGCTTCGCAACTGAGTCGAGTGTGCAGAGTAGGAAGCAGATTCTCGAGGCGCTCGAGCGTAACGAGATGCGGCCGGAGGAGGCCGTTGAAGCACTGAAGGGGTTGAGGGAATAGATGAACGAAGAACGAGCAATGATTCTGAAGATGCTTCGCGAGGGGAAGATCTCGGTCGAAGAGGCAGATGCGCTTCTGGATGTGTTGAATGACGAGCAAGAGTCGGAACCAGCCGGCTTCGCCTCGCGGGAAGATGCGCCGCGCGACCGTGAGCAGCGCAGCGAGAGAGAGGAACCGAGAACGCGGCGGCGTCGAAGCAAGCATTCCGACGTGAGCTTCGACATCGACCTGGACCTCTCGGGCGTAACAGAAGGCCTGAAGAGCGCGATGAGCTCGGTGAAAGAGAGCATGGCCGGCGTACGGGACACGCTCCAGGAGGCGTTTTCTGAGATTGGCGATCTCGAGATTCACACCGACGAGGGATTCTTTGGAAAGATCCGTACCGAGATGGGCAAGGCGCGTGCAGCGGAAGATCGTGCGATCGCGTTTCCGGCAGATGAAGCTACCGAACTCAAGATTACCAACCCGTGGGGCGACGTTCGAGTCGTTGGAATGGCAACGAACGAGGTGTCTGGAACTGCACACGTCACGTGTTGGGCCTCCACCGAGGAGAAGGCTCGGGAGCTGCTTGCCGGGACAACCGTTGAGTTCGAGGAGCGCGACGGCGTAATCTCGCTCGATGTTCCGAGAGGGAGTAGCCGCAAGCAGCGGGTAGATATCGAGCTCGAAGTTCCGACCGGGATTGCCGTGACGGTTGCGCTTTCAGCCGGAGATTTGTGGCTCGAGGATGTCCTCGGTCCGGTAGTCGCGAAGTCGATTTCAGGCGACATACACGTCGCGAATCTCGGAGACGGCTCCGACGTCTCGCAGTTGCTCACCACGAAGAGTGGCGACATCTCGGCTACCTCTGTTTCGGGGTCAATAACGCTGAGTACCGCCTCGGGTGACATACGCGTTTCAGGCTACCGAGGCGCCCTGCGCGCGACGGCCCAGAGCGGCGATGTCGAGGTAGAAGAGGGGAGCGGCCCGATCGAGGCAAAGACGGTCAGCGGTGACCTTTCCATTGGCCTCAACGCGGTAGACTCGGCGTTCGGCGATCTTGCCGGTATCAAGCTAACCTCGGTAAGCGGCAGTATCGAAGCGACGGTGCCCGATGACCTCGGATACGCCGTCTCACTTACGACACTTTCGGGAAGTATAGAGAACGAGCTCGAGCTCTCGAACCGCGAGAAGTCGACCCGCTCACTAACAGGAATCTACGGAGACGGCGCAGTCGCACTCTCGATCAACACCGTCTCCGGTGATATCGGGCTCGCAGAGGCGTGAATCTGCGTCAGATTCGCACCTGCCTCACGAGAGAGCGCTCGGAACGCCCATGCTGCAATCGCAGGCCGGCCCGAAGCGGAGGGTAACCGCCTTGGTGTCTTCTTTGAGAAGACCGAGTGCTTTCTCAATATCGTTGCGGTTCTCTTCGGGGAGCTCCGCAAACGCCTCGTTGAGCATTCCCACGAGGGGTTCCTGCTTCGCGGGGCGGTCGGGACCCGGGTTTCCCAGCGCCCGGGCGCCTTCGTCACTTGTGACGGACTCGAGATTTCGTCTCCTTGACGGCAGCTCGCCTGCTACGTAAGATCGAGGTACTCATCACTCACAGTGCAAGACCAAAGGAGCGCCTGAATGGCAAACTTACAATCAACCTACATGGGCATCGAGCTCAAGAACCCCCTCATTGCTGGAGCATCGAGTCTGACCAGCAATATGGAGAGCATCAAGAAGCTCGAGGAAGCCGGCGTTGGCGCCATGGTGATTTCATCACTCTTTGAAGAAACGATTCAACTCCAGAGCTACAAGATGGAGCAGGACATGGCTGCTCACGACTACCGTGACCCGGAAATTGGGGAGATTTTTCCCGACCTAGAGCATGCGGGGCCGGAAGAGCATCTGATGTGGGTACGCAAAGCAGTTGAAGCGGTCGATATCCCGGTGATCGCAAGCTTGAACTGTATTGATCCGGACACATGGGTCGAATGGGCAAAGAAGCTCGAAGAGACCGGCGTCCAAGGGCTCGAACTCAACTTCTATGCGGTGCCCATCGACGTGGATCAGACTGCCGAAGATATTGAGAACTACCAGATAGAAACCCTGACGAAAGTGATGGATGCGCTCAAGGTGCCGGTGAGTGTGAAGCTGAGCCCCTACTACACAAGTCCCCTCAATCTCGTAAAGCGGATGGATGCAGCTGGGGTAAACGGGTTTGTGCTCTTTAACCGGCTCTGGCATCCGACCGTCGAGGTCGATCGAGAGAAGATGGACTTCCCCTTCCACCTGAGCAGCTCGGCCGACCACGGTCTCTCGATGCGTCACGTTGGTCTCTTGAGCGGCTCGGTAAAAGGTTCGCTCTGCGCCTCCAACGGTATTCATACCGGTCGCGACGCGGTTGCGCTTATCCTCGCCGGCGCCGACGTGTTCCAGTCGGTGAGCACCTTCTACAAGAAGGGCGTGACGCATGCGAGTACGATGCTCAAAGAGATCGAGGAGTGGATGGAGAAAAAGGGCTACAGCAGCCTCGATGAGTTCCGCGGCAAACTCAACTACGAGAACAGCAGCAACAAGTGGAGCTTCAAGCGTGCGCAGTACGTGCATCATCTCCTGAACAGTGAGGACTACATCAAGCTCTCCTCTGCGCTGTAGGCGAGGCAAGACACGCTATGAAGGTTTCCTCGAGTGAGTTTGGCCGCATCGATGGTTCTCCCGTAACCCGCTTTACCGTCTCGAACGTGGCGGGGTATTCGATCACGTGCATGGACTACGGTGCCACGCTGATTGACGTGAAGGCGCCCGATCGAGACGGGCGAGTAGAAACGATAACGCTCGGCTACGACGATTTTGAGCCCTATGCCGCAGGCCACCCGTTCTTCGGTTCAACGGTGGGGCGGGTTGCCAATCGCATTGGCGGGGCGCGCTTCTCTCTAAACGGAGCCACGATTACGGTCGATCAAAATGAGGGGGCCAACACGCTACACGGCGGTGCCGGCGGCTTTCACACAAAAATGTGGAGCGCCGCCCCCTTTGAGCGCGACACGCTTGCCGGGGTGTTCTTTCATCTCGAGAGCCCGGCGGGCGATCAGGGCTTTCCGGGTAACGTCGGTGTAACCGTCTCAATCTGCTTGACCGAAGAGAATGAGATCGTTTTCGAGTATCGGGCCGAGTCGGACGAGCCCACACCGCTCAATCTGACAAACCACTCCTATTGGAACCTTCTCGGCGCGCCCGACCTCGTGCGCGCCGCAGGTAGCGCGAAGCT
>JBMCTC010000150.1:0-7763 GCA_048624115.1 Spirochaetota bacterium | reverse complement strand
CAATGTCGAGATGCCCCTTGGTTGTCTCGTAGACGATCTCGTTTGCGCGAAGGTAAAAACGGGTGATCCGATCGATCACGGCGCGATACATCTCGGGCTCGAGCATCATCGTCGCGAGTGCGTTCTCCATGCCAAACGCGGCAAGGGAGTCCTGAAAGTGGGCCGACCAGAGCAACACGAGGCTTGCCCGATCGGCCGGCACCGCCTTGACCCGCTCGAGAAGCTCCTCGCGCTTGATATACTCCGCCGGGTCGGGCCAGGGAAACGTCTCGACCGCCGCGGGGTCGCTAACCCCATCGAAATAGCCCTGCGCAGTGAGGGTGCGTTCCTCGGAACCGTAGCCGGTGGGGCCCTTCCGTGCGAAGTCGAATGCCGCGGCGATGTGGTTTCCCTGGGGACTCTCGTAGGGAACGTTTAGGCAGTAGATATCGTCGTCAAAGTAGTCGCGGAGTGCCGCCTCGTCCGGCAGCCCAAAGTGCGAAAGCATACCGGCCAACGCCTCGGCTGTGGGCTCGCCCATCCAGGTGGCCGGACGGTCTACCGTTGCTCGCTCGATCGTCGCAATTGCTCGTTCCTTTCCAGTCATGTCCGCTCTCCTGGCGTTCGCTACGCTTGCGCCACGTCGCCCATTTGGGGTGGCGTCGCGGTATCGGGGAACTCCGGCACGTATCGGTATTCGGGATCCTTCACGTGCCTGAGTTTAACCCGAATTACGTGCAAGATTCCCGGGAGAAAGCCCTTGATGGGAATCGGAAAGTCGTGCTTTACGAGCTTGTGCAGCTTGGGCAGGTTGTAGAAGGGCACCGCCGCGTACATGTGGTGCTCGGCGTGGTAGTTCATATTCCAATAGAGAAACGACATCACCGGCCCGAACTCCGCGGAGTAGGCATTCACCCGCCAGTCGGGAACGTTGCGATTGAGCCCGGTGTGTTGGTGAGCGTGGCAGGCGTGAATAAGAAAGCTCGCGATAAAGGGACTGAAGGAGACCGTTATGACAAGGATCCAGAGACCGGAGTAGATAAACGCGGCTGCGAGCAGCACGTGCCCGACGATCATAAATCGGGCCCAGCGAATCAGGCTCTTGGTGCGAATATCATCCTTTCTAATAAGCGGACACCAAAAGAAGAAGTCTACGTCGGTGTTTCCAAACGCGTGGTTGAGATTGGTCCACAGGAGCATTTTCAAATAGCTGAAATCAAAGGTGAACCACTGGACGACGCTCCACCAGGTAAAGGGCACGGGATTGGTCGGATTCTCGAAGTCGTACTTGTCGTAGGAGGTGAGTTGATGATGGCGACGGTGGCTCTCTTTGAAGTGGAAGTAGCTGTTCCAGCTCAAGAACGCGAAGAGCTTGAAAAAGAAGTTGTTGAGCCATTTGCGTTTGAATGCCGTCCCGTGCGAAAGCTCGTGCACCGCGGCGCCCATCCCCACGAATCCGACAAACATGCAGTGCACGTAGGCGGCTATGCCGGTAAGCCACCACTGCTCGCGCAGGAAAAAGAAGAGTGTGACGGCAGTCGTAGCGAGGTAGATCAAGAGAAACGCGAACGAGTGCAGAAAGCCCTTGAAGTCGCTGGGCGTCGTGAGCTCACGGAGCGTATCCCGATCGATTGGAGTGCGATACCACTTGATTTTGGGTTGCATTGCTGCGTTTGACATGGCTTCACCTGGTAAATTACACCTACTTTAGGTGATGAATTTACCAGAATCTTAGCACGGATCCCACGAGTGTCAAGAAGAACATAGTGTCACGCACCGTGGGGATAAATCTCTCATATACGCATATCTGTGTACGACTTAGCGCGAAGCGCCTACCGTTGGCAATGCTTCCGCCCTAATCCCCGGCATGGCAAAGGGTTAGCGCAGAGTTTTCCCCAAGCTCAGTGACACTACTCAAGAAGAACGAGCCTGCTGCACGCCGATGCAGGGTCAGGCACCCAAGGGCGCGACCGACCCGCGATCTACGTAGACCTGATTTACCTTGAGCACCTCGTGGCGGGAGCGCTCCTCTGCCAGTTGTCGGTCGAGTAATCCGACCGCCGTGGCGCCCATGTACTCGAAGGGGATGCTCAGCGTCGAGAGTTGCGGAACGTAGGGTTCCCCATAGTCGAGCACGTCACCCGCGCAGATGATGCTCAGATCTTGGGGAACGGAGAGACCGAGTCGCCTAACCGACTCGAGCACGGCGACGCCTAAGTAGTCGTCCATGACAAAGCAGGCGGTCGGCGCGGGATCCGCGCTCATGAGGCGTTCTACCGCCTGATCGACCTCGCGCTGGGCGTGAACGTGCACGACCGGCTGATACTCGGCGGGGCACGAGAGCCCGTGCTCGGAAAGACACTTCTGGAATCCAAGCAGCCTGTCTACCCGGAGTCCTGAGAGCATCGGAAGCTCCGCGGAGATGTAGGCGATGCGCTCGTGCCTTGCCTGCACGAGCACGCTGCATGCGTCGTAGGCGCCGTGAAAGTCGTCTACACAGACGCTCGTAAACTCGGTCTGAAACTCGTTGTTCATTATAATGACGACGGGTATCTCCTCGGCTTCGAGCCCGAGGATGAGTTCCCGCTCGGCGTAGTGGATCGAGAAGACTGAGTCGGCCTGCACCGCCTTGATCCGAGCGATAATCTGCTCGGCCGAGTCGCTTGCCTCTACCGGAACGACGCATGCCGAACGGTTGCCGGCCACCGCAAGCTGCCTCGTGATCCCGCGGAGAACCGCGAGCTGCATTGACCACGAGTAGGCCCACTCCTGGTCGATGAACCCAAGCACGGCAGTAACTCCGGTCTTCGTGCGCCGTTTTGCTCGCGGGCTGTAGGCAAGCGCGTCTGCCGCGCGCTTGACGCGATCCCGCACCTCGTCGGAAATGCGCCCCTTGTTCGAAAGGGCAAGCGAGGCGGTGGTTACGGAGACGTTGGCTTGCTTGGCAACCTGCGCGAGCGTAGGCCGCGGTTCGGGTGACGACACCGTGAAAGCCTACGGATTGTGAGAGTGGCGGTCAACGAGGCGGTGTCGGGCCAGGGGGTAGCAGAGGAGCCAAAGCGGCCGGCAGGGCGAGCGGGAGTGAGCCCGAGGGGCCGGCCGCGGTGCCTGCAAGGCATTGGCTCCGGCGCGAGGGGGACTGCGAGGGCTCCAGGTTCCGCCGAGAGGGTGCCGGTGGTCCCCCTCCTCTCCCTCCTACACATCGATCCCAAAAACACTCCTGATCACGATTCCAACGAGAAAGCTAAAGCCGGCGACACCAAAGCTCAGGAACGTCATCTCCCAGAAGCGGTGGCCAAAGTTCAGGTCCTGCGCCACGGAGATGTAGTAGTTGAATGAGGCGATGATGGCGAGGGCGATCGCGAGGGTAATCGGAAGGGCGATAAAGGGGTTCGCCACGAGGAGGTAGGGAAGGATGAGCGCGAAGACCGTAAAGATGTAGGCGACGCCGGTGTAGAGCGAGCTCTTGAAGGCGCGGCCGGGATTGCCCTCGGACTTTTGCGAGAGGTACTCGCTTGCGCCCATCGAGAAGCTCGCCGCGATTCCCGTAATAAGGCCGGCCACGGCGATCAGCTGCGGATCACGTAACGCAAAGGTAAGCCCCGCGAGGGCGCCGGTGAGCTCGACCAGGGCGTCGTTCAGACCAAGCACAACCGATCCCATGTAGTCGAGTCGCTCCTCTTCGAGCAGGTTCACGAGTTCCTCCTCGTGCCGGTCTTCCTCTTCGCGAATGTGCCTGCTCTCAGGAACCTCGGATGCAAGCTTGTCGTAATTGATCTGCGCGTTTTCCTCGCCTCGCTCGAGAAGCTTGATCCCAAACACGAGGCCGAGGATACGGGAGATCCAGTAGAAGCGGAAGATCTTGAAGCGGTAGGGTTTTGGCTTTACGCCCGTCTTCTTGCTCCAGAACTCGGCGTGACGTCGCTCATCGGCCCCGATCTTTCGCAAGACTTCTGCGTTCTTCTCGTCCGAGATCGAGTCTGCGAGCCGTGTGTAGATGTGGTACTCGGTGATCTCCATCCGTTGCGCTTTGATGATTTCTCTTTGCAGTGCTGTATTCATTTCGTTACCTGCACCTAATGTAGCGAAGCTACCGCCGCTCGTACGTCCCCACGAGTCGGTTCATGCCGACAACGTGGGGCTCGATCTTCTCGAGTACTTCCCAGAGTGTCAGGCCTTCGGGCAAGTCGGGCTTTTGGTTGAGCGCACAAACCCAGAAGTAGTAGCGGTGAACGCCGTGGCCGTTCGGGGGCATCGGGCCACCGTAGCCAGGCTTCTCGTTGTTCGTCTTGCCGCTCGTACCCTGGCCGGTTCCCGCCTCGAGTCCGCTCGTTGTCCCGCCAATGTTGTAGAGCACCCAGTGAACATAGCCGTAGGTTCTCGGTTGAACCAACGGCGCATCCGGATCGTGACAAAAAACGACAAACGACTTGGCCTCGGCCGGCGCGTTTGACCACGCGATCGAAGGCGAGACGTTCTCGCCCTCTCGCGTGTACCGCGTCGGAATCGCACATCCCTCGGCGAACGCCTCACTCGTTACCTGCATTTCCGACAGTGCAAATCCCATAACTCCTCCTTCTCTCAAACTACTAAAGGAGGAATCGATTGCAAGTGGGAACCGCCTCGCCTGCGTTACCGCCCCGCGCCCGAGCCGCCTCGTCGCCGTCGGCTTCCACCGCGGCGCGAACCGCCGCGAGATGCTCCACCGCTTGCGCCGGAACCGCCGCCGGCGGAGCTACCGCTACCCTGCGAGCTGTTTCCGCGCGCCGGAGATGCTGCATTACCTCGCGGTGACGACCCGCCGCGACGGCTTGAGCCGCCGCTGTTTGCGACACCACCGCGACCAGATCCGCGGCCACCGCGGCTTTCCGAACCGCCACGTGGCTGCTTGACCACGCGCTCGGCGTGAAACGGTTGGTCTTTGTCCACTCGGATCGATGAACCGAGCAGTTTCTCGATGCTCGAGACATAGGGCATTTCAGTCGCGTCGCAGAGCGAGATCGCGACACCTACGTTTCCGGCCCGGCCGGTTCGCCCGATTCGGTGCACGTAGGTCTCAGGCTCATTGGGGATTTCGAAGTTAACGACGTGAGTAACGTCGTCTACGTCAATGCCTCTGCGCGCGACGTCGGTCGCGACGAGCACGTGGATCTTGCCGTCGGCGAAGCCCTTGAGCGCTCGCTGACGCGCGGACTGACTCTTATCTCCGTGAATCGAATCGGAGTCCAAATTGCTTCTCGAGAGGATCTTTGCGACTTTGCGGGCCCGGTGCTTGGTTCTCGTAAACACGAGGACGCGGTACATGCCGCGATCTTTGATCAACTGCGGCAGGTACTCGAGCTTGTTTGCCTGATCGATCCACATCACGCTTTGATCAATCTGCTCGACCCGCGACTCGCCTTCTTCGGCAGCCACCCGTACGGGGTTGTCGAGAAACTGCTGCGCAAGGTCCTCGATGGGACCCGGCATTGTCGCAGAAAAGAGAGCGGTCTGCCGTCCACCGGGTATCATGCTGCAGATTCGCCTAACCGCCGGAATAAAGCCCATGTCGAGCATTCGATCAGCTTCGTCCAAGACGAGATACGAGATCCCACTGAGGTCGATGTACTTGTCCGCAATTAGATCCTCGAGTCTGCCCGGCGTCGCAACAAGAATGTCGGGACGGCGTTTGAGCTGGTCGATTTGCTTGTTTCTCGAGGCTCCACCGTAGATGGCTACGACAGATAGCTTTGATTCGCGGCCGTAGGTCGTGACGTTCTCTACGATTTGGGTAGCGAGCTCGCGGGTCGGCGTCAGGATGAGGGCTGTGGGGCAGGCGCGCTTGGTGTCCTTGCGGGTCGGTTTGACGCGCTGGAGCAGTGGGAGCACAAACGCGGCGGTTTTGCCGGTCCCGGTCTGAGCGGTCGCCACAATGTCGCGACCCTCGAGCAGCGGCGGGATTGCCAGCGTCTGTATTTCGGTCGGATTCTCGTAGCCCGCAGCCTTGACTGCAGATAGAGAAGATTCAGCCAGGTCGAGCTGGCGGAACGTAGTTGAGGTCATAGGTTCTCCTTGTGATTGCTCTGCTCAAGCGTTCGCTTGTGATGGATATGTGGCAGATCGCGCAAACAAGGTGGTCGGCGGGACGGACGTATATCGATCGAGAGTCAATACTTGCGTAGAGTATAGCGAAAACGCTATGGAATGGGAATGGCTAGACGACATCGAATAAGTATGTGAGAAAACGATGAGCTCGCGGCTTTTTTGGTTGCAGGATCGAGCAAACGGATCTATACCAGATAAATGAACATCAGAAAACACAACGTGGTGAGGTTTCTCCTCGGGGGGCTGGCAATCGCAGTCTCGTTCGCGTCATGTGCTGCGGCCGGTGCCGACGGTGGCGGTTCGGGGTCTGACAACGGCGGTGGCGGTGGAGGAACACCAGCCGCTACCGAGGCTCCGATCACTGAGATCAGTGGCGTTGCAACCGGCGAAAGTGACGGTACCGTGGAACTCGTAGTGGCCTACGAGGGCCCAAATGGCGAAGAAACTGAGGATGTTGCCTCGGCTCTGATCGCCGCTGACGGTAGCTTCACAATAAGCCCTTGCCGGATCTGGAAACTAAGAACCCCGGGGTATTGGACACGATTGGCCAATTACTATTCGACTCCGACACGGTTCCCGCCGGCTTTACGATCAGTGACTCCTCAGTTGATGCAGCGATCTCAACGCAACTCGACGTACTTGATTCGTCCTCTTCATACGTCGGATTTTTAATCAAGATCAATGGAACTCTCGTCCCCCCAATCGTCTCGGTAGTCTGGATCTACGTGACCGGAGACACCGACATCAGCGGTACGGGTACCTTAGATGGCGAACCCACCACCGTTGACCTGAAGCTGAAGGCCGGCTGGAACCGAGCAATTGTGACGGAAGCAGGCTCCGGTGATCCTGTCAACTTCTACTCCGGTGCCGAACCGGCTGGGCTGAGCTGGCTACTGTTCTTTCCTTGAGTTGAGGCGAGACGCAGAAGCCGGCTCTCAGCCGGCTTCTGCGTTTGAATAGCCCCAGCCCTCCGGTTCTCCTCTGGCCTCATAGAGCACCAATTGATATCCTCGTGTCATCCGAAACAGAACTCCGCGCCAAAGCGTCGAGGTGCTCTCGATTGCACCGGTCGGCGACGGACCATAGCTACCCATTCACCACCGGGTTCCCATGTGGGTTCTCGCCACGGCAGTGCCAAATTTTGAAGCCCTTGTTGCTCGGGTGATCGTCGACAAGCTTCATGTCCTGCGAGAAGTAGCGCATCGTGTATCCGGTGCGGCGCCGGTCGCTCGTGTTTGCTTTTGCTCCGTGAATGAGCCGTGAGTCGTGAAACGAGCACTCGTTGGGCTCGAGCTGGAAGTAGACCGCCTGCGACTCGTCTAATCCCGAAAGCTCCCGCGCAAACGTGTTCGCGGCCGGGTCAATGGCAAGCCAGATGGTCACCAGGCCGGTGAACTGTTCGAAGCGCCCCTTCCAGTAACCTGCGTCGGAGTGCCACGGCGTCGGGCGTCCAATCTTTGGCTCCTTGCTTATAAAGTGACTCGACCACAGGCCGATGTTTGGGCCAATGAGCTTCTCCACGAGGTCGAGGACATGCTCATCGAGCAGAAAGTCCAAAAGCCGCTCGTCGCGAAAATGCGGTGTGTCGAGTTGGTCTGCCCGCTTCTCGCCGCGTCCCGCTCGCGCTCCATTCAGCGTCACGGCTGCCGTACCCGCTCCGTGTACTGGTCGTCTACGAGCGTGATCTCGTAGGCTACGCC
>JBMCTC010000149.1:0-7816 GCA_048624115.1 Spirochaetota bacterium | reverse complement strand
CCGGAGCGAGTGAGGGTGAACTCACGGCAACCTACGAAGCGGGCGAGCAGTACGGCATCGAAGCTGTTGAAGCCGATCCGAACAACCACCTCGGCTACTATTGGCAGAGCGCAAACATCGGCAGATGGGGCCAGACAAAGGGCGTGTTGAACTCGCTCTTTAAGGCGGGCCCGATGAGAGACCTTCTTCGCACGGCGGTGGAGGTCGAACCCGAACACGCCGGCAGCTACTACGTGCTCGGACAGCTTTACTCCGAGGTGCCGGGCCTCATCAGCTTCGGCAATGTCGAGTACGCCGTTGGTCTCGCGCGCAAATCAATCGACTTGCACGAAGCGGAGCTCCGGTCGGGAGAAGCCGACGAGCGGGAGCACGACTACTACATCCAGCTTGCGAATCATCTTATCAAGCGCGACTGGAATGAACGCAAGCGCGCCCGAGAACACGAAAACCAAGAGCAAGAGTACCGTGATGCCTCAAACTCCCTCGAACGTGGGTGGTACTATGAGGGCACTGTGAGAATACCAAGCATGAGTGACGAGCAGGAGGCACGTGAAATCCTCGAGGAGATGATAGCAAGCTTGCGCTCAGTTCAGGACCCCTCAGACAGCCATCGTCGTCAGTTGGAGCGAGCCCAGGAGCTCATGGGCGAGCGGTAGGCTTCCTGCCGGCCAACGCTACGGGCTCTTCTCTTTGTGACCTCGAAGCAGGCGGGCTCTCTTGACAGTGAGCCCCTGCTTGCTCAGACGATATACGGCTTCCTCGACCTGCCGACTCTTCTGATCATCGTCCGAGAAGAGTTCGCCCTGCGGGGATCCTTTGCCCCGGACCACATTGGAAAAACCACACCCGACGAGACGAATCGAAGCGTGTTTGTCCCACCGTTGTTCAAGCAAGCCCCGGGAAATCTCGTAGAGTTCCTCCGAGGTCATGATTTCGTGATCGAGTGTCCTGCTTGCGGTTGTCGTCGTGAAGTCGGAGAGTCGAAGCTTGAATGTTGCCGTCCGCGACTGGGCGTTCTCTTCCCGTAGGCGAAATGCGCAGCTTGAAGCAATTTCGAGTAGGGCATCGTAGATGACTTCCGGATCTCTCACGTCGGTGGAGAAGGTTCGCTCTCCGCTGATCGAATGCGACTTTCCTGGCCCGTAGAGGCCCGGGTCAACTCCTCGACTGACGCTGTGCAAATAGTGTGCAGCCGCGTTCCCAAAGAAGGAGGCGAGCTCGCTCTTTTCATACTCTCGAAGTTGAGTGACTGTGTGAATGCCACGTGCCTCGAGAGTCGCGAGCATCTTCTTCCCGACGCCCCATAGGGATCGAAGTGGCAGCCTGGCGACGAACTCAGCCTCCTCGCCGTGCTTCACGACACAGAGCCCATCGGGCTTGTTTTTGTCACTCGCAAGCTTTGCCAAGAATCGGCTTGGGGCGACACCTACCGAGATTGTCAATCCCGTTTTCTCCCGCACGCTATTCTTGATCGTTCTTGCAACCTGTTGCGGGTCGCCAAACAGGCGTTCGGTCCCGGATAGGTCGAGAAAGGCCTCATCTACGGACATCTGCGCGAGTTCCGGCGTGAACTCAGCGAGAAGATCCATAATCTCGGTGGAGACCTGATGGTAGCGCTCCATCCGCACGGGGAGAAAGATGCCGGTCGGACAGAGGCGATACGCTTGGCTGATCGGCATTGCTGAATGCACCCCAAACACACGCGCTTCATAGGAACACGCAGATACCACGCCACGGTGACCGGGCCTCGCCCCCACGATGACAGGTTTGTCACGGTATTCCGGATTATCGTTTTGCTCGACCGAAGCGTAGAACGCGTCCATGTCTACGTGAAAGAATACGGTCTTGCTCACTGGGCGAACCTCGTGACCACTCGTAGCGTTGTCTTTGTTTCCGTTCCATTTCCTTCCACGCGCAGCGGATCGGGGTGGACACTGCTGGTGGCCTCGATCTCGAACCCCGGCGGAGCGCCGCTTGCTACCGTGAACTCGATCGTCAGGGGTAGCGGAGGACGAGGACCGATAAAGATCTCTCCTCTGCGCTGATTGGGTGCAATAGCAAAAGGAAAATTAGCGTCGTAGAACAGGAGAGGCGTCTCCGAGAAGATTCGGATATCGAGTGTCTCGAGTGGTTGGGGAGCGTCGATGACCAACCTGCCGCGGTCACGGTCTAGAAACTCTTCGTATGAAAGTCGTACCGATAGAACATCGGGTAGGACATCAGTGTTGACTGTCCACGTTCGACCGGGGTTTGGCACGACATACGATTCGCCTGCAAAATCAACGTCGATCGATCCCATCGCGGCGGGGCTCGATAGCGAGAGAGAACGTGAAAGATCTGGATAGTCGACGAGTTCCTCCGCAGCGATCGGCTGTGGGCTCGATTGCGAGAATGGCGAGACTATCGACAAGTACAAAATGACCCCAAGGACAGCCGCCGCAGATGCCATGGACACGGAACTGAGTGCGATACTCCGCTTGCCGCGAACCGGATGCCGGAACAGAAAGTCAAGTCGAATGAGCATCAGGAGGAACGGAAGCGTAACAAATGAAAGCATCAGGTCCCCTGTGGTCGAGAGGAGGATGGACTCGGTAAACGCAAGTTCAGGTACGGCGATGACGTCAACAACTGCTCGCAGCAAAAAGAATGGTGCAAAGAGTAGCGCCGCGACTTTCAAAATACGGTTGGCGGCAACCGAGAACACAAACGCCCAGACGTAAGCCCAAATGAAGTAAAAGCCGAACGCGATGTTGAGCGCACTAAACACAACGATGTCGACGAATAGGATCAGAAGTGCTGCAGCAGAGTAGAAACTGCCGTTTTTCGAGAACGGAAGAGTGTGAAGTAGCCTACTGAAGAGCGTAAAGCCAAGTACGAGTAACCCAACTTTGACGGTTACGAACGCCCCGGGGAAGTATTGCCACAGGAGTGGGAAGTTTCGTACTACGAGGAAGAGGTTCAGCAGGTAGGTGGTTGCCGAGAGAAAGAGAAACGCGATTAGGAACAGCAATGGTATGTTCCAAATGTTGCGACCGATCGTACGGATGTAGCGACGAAAGCGCTGCCTCGCAAACAGAGCATAGATAGCGGTGATTAGGATGGCCGTAATCAGGATGAGCACGAAGAACTGCTCACCAATGATGAAGTACGACTCTCCGAACTCGAAATACAGATAGTGGCGATCCCAGCTTTCCGGTATACCAGACTCGAACTGCCGTATCCACTCAACCAGAAAGCTGGTGAGTTGATCAGCCGTTTCCGGCGCACTCTCGGGACGCACGCCGGGAGGTGAGGAGCGGAGGTAGAGCGCCGGAATGCCACTCTCGAGCAGCCTCTCGAGGGGCGGGTTGGGTTCGGAAAGCCCGAGGCGATGGGCCTGGTTGAGTTCGGCACGGACAATTGGGTTTGGACCGTTCTGCCGGGCTGCGGCGATGGTACGTTCGAGAAGCCAGGGAGGCGCGACGCTGCCCCTCGTTCCGGTTTCGATCACCGGCGGCATACGAGAGGTGTCGATGTAGAGCGCTGCGTGTGGCGAGTCGGGATAGTAGTCCGACAGGTAGCGACGCATGCCTAACGCGGCGTCCTCGCTGGATCGGGTGTCAGCACCAAGAAAAACGATGCGGATCGTGCTTTGGAGTCGCTCATTGCGCGCCCACGCCGCGATGGACAAAGATGCCGCGAGAGATCCTGTCCCGGACTCGTCTGCGTGCGCCCCGTGGTGGTGATTGAGGGGGACGAATATGATGAGCGTTTTATTAGTCCGCCCCGGGATTTCCGCTTCAATGATTTCAGAGAAGCTGTGACCAGCATCGAACTCGTCGAAATCCATACGACGATACGACACTCCATACTCTTCGAGAGTCCGAGTGATATACTCGACACTCTCCCGTTCGCCAACGCTGGATTCGGGCCGAGGGAAAAAACGGCGAAGCTGCTCTGCGTGGTCTCGCGCGAGTCCGGGGTCGGGTGATGTGGCGACCGCGCTCGTTCCGAATACGAGCATCAGCCACGCGATGTGAACGGCTCTGCGCATTGTGTTGCTTACGATAGGTAAATCTCGTAAGATGGGTCAAGGGGAACTCATGGGCTTACTCCCGGAGATCGAACGCCGGAAGAGCATACGTAGCTATAACGATACTCCGGTAGACCGGGAAGTCATCGATCGAGTCCTCGAGGCGGGTCGTCGAGCGCCTTCTGCGAAGAACCGGCAGAGCTGGCGCTTTATCGTGCTAACAGAGCCGGCAGTTCGATCCCGCATTCAGGAAGCGGCCTTTGGGCAAGAGTACGTCGGCAAAGCTCCGGTAATAATCGCCCTATGCACGACTAACATTCAATACAAGATGCCGAACGGGCAACTGTCGTATCCGGTCGACTTGAGCATCGCGGGCACCTGCATGATGCTGCAGGCTGTACATGAGGGCCTTGGCACGTGTCTAGTGACTACATTCCGCGAGGAAGAGGTAAAGAGCATCCTCACGATTCCATATTCAATGCGTGTGGTAATGCTCCTGACGCTTGGGTTCAGCGATTCAGATCCGGAACCTTCCCAGCGACTTCCTCTCGATAGAATTACCTCGTTCGAGCACTGGTAATATCAGTTCGCTTCGAATCCTGCTCGCACTAACTCTTCTCGAGCCACCTCGATTTCATTCCACGGCTCCTCGTTGTCTCGTCCCATGATCGATGTCTCATGTCCTTTTCCGAGCAGAAGGACCGTATCGCCCACGTCAGCAAGAGCGATCGCCCTTCTAATTGCCTCCCGTCGCGGGGGGATGAGCTCGATGTGCGGTTTTGTGAAGTGGCCTGTGCATCCGCTTGCAATCTCCTCGAGAATGCGCGTCGGCTCCTCGCTTCTCGGATCCTCATTTGCGAGAATTACAACGTCTGCGTGTTCGCACGCGATTCTCCCCTGGACCGGCCGTTTTTGAACGTCGCGATCGCCCGCGGATCCAAACACTACAATGAGCTTCCCGAGTGTCTTGTTTGCGAAGAACGGAAGGATCGCCTCGAACGAGCCGGGCGTGTGCGCGAAGTCAACCACAAGCGAGAACGGGGCGGTGCAGATCACGTTCATTCTGCCGCGTACCGACTTGACTTCCGACAAGAGGCCGGCGACTCGTTCGATCGGCTCCCCGGTAGCCGCTGCGACCGCTCCCAGTGCAGCGAGAGCGTTGTATACGCTGAACAATCCCGGAACCTGGATTTCGCATGCGATTGGAGCATGTCCGACCGCGTGAAGCTCGAATCGCGACCCCGTAGCGTTGAGTTCGATCTTTTGTGCCGAGAGCGAAGCACTGCCTGTGCCATACGTGAGACATGGCTTCCCGGTCGAAGCGCGAAAGTAGGCGAGGGTAGCATCGTCGGCATTCGCGACCGCAAATCGCTGCCCTGCGATCGCGTCGATCGTGATCGGCTTGTGTTCATCCCGTTCGCTCGCTGCGTCGCTCGTGCCTGACGCGTCCAGTCCTGCAACGTCCCGGTCTGCCGCCTCCCCGGCATAAGCGTAGCCGGTGTGGTCAAGCGCACGGAAGAGGTTGGCCTTGTCGTGGCGATACTGGTCGAATGAGCCGTGGAACTCAAGATGTTCATGGCTCATGTTCGTGAGTACGCCGGCATGATAGTTGACGTGCGCTAGTCGTGCGGTCTTGGTCGACAGCCCATGTGAGGTACTCTCTATGACAGCGTATTGCATACCATTCTCGATCATCGTTGCAAGTGTCCGATGCACCTCAGGCGCTTCAGGTGTCGACTGATGCAGCGCGTTTGCACGCTCCCCGTTTCCGTCGTCGGAGGCCGCTGAGGAGAGAAAGCCGGCGCGCAGGCCAAGTTTTGTCAGGAGCTGATAGATGAAGTACACCGTCGAGGTCTTCCCGTCTGTCCCGGTTACTCCTATCACGGTCACACGTTCCGAGGGTCGACCGTGAATCAAGTGCGACAGTTCCGACAACGCTAGCCGAGGGCGGTCGCTCTGAAAAATGGCAACCGAGTCTGGGATGCTCGCGGGGATCTTGCTGCAGAGGATCGCAACACTGCCGGCGTTCACTGAATCATCAATAAAGGCATGGCCGTCTACGTGCGCGCCCGGAAGGGCGGCGTACAGCCAGCGTTCACGAACCTTTCGTGAGTCGTTTGTGAGATCCTCGATCTGTTGATCGGCACCCGTACGCACGAGGCGCGAGAACTTGAGCCTCTCGAGCTGTGAAGGTTTCATCACAAGATTGTAGTAAGTCGATGCCACAGGGACAAGGATGGATCGGCGACAGCTGATTGTTCCGATGGCGGTGGGAGAACCGCCGTAGACTGGCGTGTGGCTGGTCGAAAGCAAAAGAAAAGGGCCGCGTAATGCGGCCCGGTCGAGTTTCGTATCACGCGAAGGCTATTGACCCTCTGCGTTGTAGAGATACTCGAAGTACTCCATGTCGGTTGTGAGGGTCTTTCTGAACTGCGGAAGCGTTTCCCGGTACGATTCAATCGATCGCCAGAACTCAAAGAAAGAGGGCGCCTGAGCGTATGCCTGAGAGTACGTCCGCGCAGCGATCGCATCCGCCTCACCACGGATATCCTCTGCCTCAGCGTATGCCCGCGAGAGAATAGCTTCCTGATCGTTTTCAGCTCGTCCGAGAAGGTTCTGCTTCTGGCCCTCTCCGTACGACCGGTAGGCACTTGCGATTTGGTTTCGTTCGGCGACCATTCGGTCAAATACGCTCTCGGTGAGTTCGTCGGAGTAGCGAATTTGCCGAATAACCACATCGATCAGTTCGATACCGAAATTATTGTCACGGAACTGAGAACGCGCGAACTCGAGCATGTTCTGCGACAGGGCTTCACGTCCCGCCTCGATCGTCTCGTAGTCATTGTCGATGTCGATAAGGCTCGCGATCTCGTCCAAGCCTTCGAGTTGTTGCCGCTCCTGTGCGCTGATAGGCGCGGGGCGATCGGTCTCGTTTATGAGGTTTGTGCTTCGCACAACCTCTGCCAGCGGATTCGCCGCGATTACGTTTCGCACCGATGAGTCGATGATCTCATCCATGCGGGCAAATGCCTCTTGCACGGTGGTGACACTCGCGTAGAAGAGCTCGGGGTCGGCAATCCTCCATCGAGCCGTTGTATCGACCCAGACGAACTGACGCTCACTCGTCGGCATGCGCTGTGCACTGCCGTCCCACGGCAAAATCCTTGCCGAGTATCGAGTAACGTTGTCTACTAAAGGCGTCTTGAACTTCAAACCGGCCTCGGTGTGGACATTCACGACCTCACCAAAGCGAGTCACGACTGCTTGTTCACCCTCTTCGAGAACGAAAAACGGTCCGAAAGCGAGAAAGACGATGAGAACAACTGCGACTACTACCAACACGGTGACTAGCTTTTTCATTGTGCACCTCCTGCCTGTGCACCTGCCCCAGGCTCTCGCTGCAGGTTGAGAAGCGGGATGAAGTTGCTGAGATTGCGGTCGATGAGCTCCACGTCGGCTTCATCGCCAAAGACGTCTTCGATCATCTCGACGTAGAGGCGAGTTCGGGTGGTCTGCGGCTCAGCATTGTACTCCGGCAGGACCTGCAGGAAACGAGCAACATCACCCTGAGCCTCGTTTACACGAGCCGCAGCGTATCCTTCGGCAACCTGGACCAATCGCTGGGCCTCACCACGAGCCCGAGGAATGGCCTCGTTGTACGTTTGACGCCCTTCGTTGATGAGCCTGTTCATGTCCTGAATCGCTTTGTTGACGTCTTCAAATGCGGTCTGGACCCGTCCGGCCGGCGGTTCCCAGTTCTGCGGGTTAACTGCGGTAACGTTGATTCCAAGACCATACTCTGCA
>JBMCTC010000148.1:0-7970 GCA_048624115.1 Spirochaetota bacterium | reverse complement strand
CTGGGTTGTGAAGTTTGCCAAGCAAACTTCGGGCCCAGTCTTCTGGGCCCAGCAGGACTTGAACCTGCGACCAACGGATTATGAGTCCGTCGCTCTAACCAACTGAGCTATAGGCCCGGAGTCTGGTAAATCTCTCAAAGTGACCGTGGCTTGTCAATATGGCGCGTTTGACAGGCGTGGGGCGGCCCCGGTACCCTTCACGAGATGAAAATCGTCATTCTCGGAGCGGGGGCGGTAGGGCTGCAACTGGCGAAGCAGCTGATCGACGAGAAGAAGGATGTTGTTCTCATAGAACGAGATCCCGAGCAGGCGCGGCTCGCGTCGAATCGTCTTGATTGCCTTGTCGTGAACAAGCCTGGCAACACCATTGAAGCGCTCCGTGATGCCGAAACCGCAACGGCCGATTTCTTCATTGCCGTCACCGATAGCGACGAGGTCAATCTCATTGCCTGCGCGCTTGCGGCGAACGAGTTCAGTGTTCCGTTCAAAATCGCTCGCGTGCGCAACATCGACTACTCGAGTGAAGGGGTGTCCGAGAAAGCCTTCCTCGGGATCGACTATATTGTGAACCCAGAGCTCGTCGCGACTCGAGCCATCATCAAGACGATTGAACACGGCGCGATCAGCGACATCATGCTCTTTGAGCGCTCGAAGGCTCAAATGCGTCACCTCACCGTCGAGCCGAACTCTCCGCTCGCCGGACAGACCCTCGCTCAAGTCGGCGGCTCCATTGACATCCCCTTCCTCGTTGCAATCGTCCTGCGCGACAAGCGCTTTATCATTCCTGACGGCCGCACTCGTATCATGGCCGGCGACATTCTCTACGTCGTCGCTACCGAGAGCGATTTTGACAAGCTCTACGAGCGGCTCGGGAAGCACAAGACTGAGCTTCGCAAGATTGTCATCGTCGGCGGCGGCAAGATCGGGACGAGCATCGCAAGCCACCTCCTAAACAGTCAGCGTACGCATCGAGGTTTGGTGAGTCGATTGTTCGGCTCGTTAGCCGAGAGTCGCATCAAGAGCGTGAAAATCGTCGACCGTGATTATGCCCGCTGCAAGGAGCTCTCGACGTTGCTTCCCGAGGCCCTTGTTATTCATGGCGACATCAGCGACGAAGGGGTCTTCGAAGAGGAGCACTTCGCGAACTCGGATCTCGTAATCGCGGTAACCGGCAATCAGGAACTCAACTTGGTTACCGCAATCTACGCCAAGTCGATTGGAATGAAGCGATCTGTCGCTCTCGTCAATAAGACGAACTACACACGCATCGCCTCGCAGCTCGGAATCGACGTACCGGTAAGCCTCAAAAACAGCATGGTGAACTCAATCCTGAAGATCGTTCGTCGCAGCAACGTGAAGAGCGTCCACTCGATACCAGAGGGTGAACTCGAAGTTATGGAAATCTTGGTCGATGGCAACAGCTCCGCGGTGGGCAAGGAGATTAGCGAGATCCGCCTTCCTGGAGGTGCTCTCATTGTTAGTATCCTACACGATGATCAAACACACATTCCGCACGGATCATACGTCGTTCAGGGCGGGGACCATCTTGTGATCATTACCCGGCTTTCCTCGATCGAGCAGATCCAACGGATTTTCACAACATCGCCATGAATCTACGACTTGTAATCAAAGTTGTTTGCGCGCTGCTTCTGATGATTGCGGCGTTTATGATCGCCCCGATCATCGTAGCCGTCTCGTATGGTGAACAAGAGGTGATCCCGTCGTTCCTGATTCCCATGGCGGGAGTCTTGGTCGGGCCTGGCGTGTATCTGCTCCTTACGTTACGAACGAAGGGCGCGTTGTCCACGCAGAGCGGATTCTTTCTGGTCACGGTCAGCTGGCTCGGTGCGGCGGCGCTCGGTGCGGTGCCCTTCGTGCTCTCGGGCCACATTCCGAGCTACACCGATGCATTCTTTGAGACCATGAGCGGGTTCACCACTACCGGGGCTACGATCCTCACCGACATCGAGGCATTGCCTCTGTCGTTGTTGTTCTGGAGATCCCTAACTCACTGGCTGGGTGGTATGGGCATCATCGTTTTGACGGTCGCCATTCTGCCGCTTCTCGGTGTTGGCGGGTATCAACTCATGAAGGCCGAGGCGCCGGGTCCGTCGGTAGACAAGCTCACCCCGAAGATCACCGAGACCGCGAAAATTCTCTGGCTTCTCTATGTCGGTCTCACGGTGTTGGAGACCGTGCTCCTAGTCGCCGGCGGGATGTCCCTCTACGATGCACTGGCGCACACGTTTGGCACCCTTGCGACCGGCGGATTTAGTCCAAAGGCTGCAAGCGTAGGAGCGTACTCGAGTCCGTTTGTTCACATCGTCATCACGGTGTTTATGCTCGCGGCCGGCGTGAACTTCATTCTCTACTATCGGCTTCTCGTGGGCCAAGCGCGCGTCCTGCGCCAGAACACCGAGCTCAAGGCCTACCTCATTATATTTGCAGTCGCGACCATTATCATCGCTGTCGTGCTGACCGGCCGGAGTTATGAGACCTTTGGTGAGAGTCTTCGTTACGCCGGCTTCCAAGCCGCGAGCATACTGACGACCACCGGCTACGCGACGGCCGACTTCGCGCTCTGGCCGGAGCTTGCACGCGTGGTCTTGTTTGTGCTCATGTTTATCGGCGGCTCGGCCGGGTCCACCGGCGGCGGAATCAAGGTTGCTCGGATTGTCACGGTGATCAAGCAGGGCTTCAACGAGATGCGTTATCTCCTTCACCCGCGAGGGGTTTTCTCCATCCGACTCAACGGTCAGACTATTCGCAAGAACGTCGTATACTCGATTACCGGATTTACGTTTCTTTACATCTTCTTGCTTCTCATAACGACACTGGTGGTTGCAACCGGTGGGCACGACATTGTGACGAGCCTAACTACAGGTTTAGCTACACTTGGAAACATCGGCCCGGGCTTTGGTCGCGTTGGTCCCGTGGAGAATTACGGCTTCTATCAGGACTACATTAAGTGGTTCTTGAGTTTCATAATGATGGTCGGGCGCCTCGAGATTTACACGGTCCTCGTGCTTGTAACGCCTGGCTTTTGGAGGACCTGATGAATTTTCGATCCTGGGTCGACGGAACACCTGAGCGTCCATTGCTCGTTCTCCTTCTGAGCTATGCCGTTGCGTCCGCCGGCGAGCTACAACTCATTGTGGTGCTGATGGCAGTTGTAGCGGGCTTGGCATACGGAGTCGTTCGTGGCACCGCTACCATACCCCGCGATTTCAGGCTCGAAGGGCGCGAGATCCTCGTCATCGATCTCGTTGCAATTGCGCTCGCCTCGGTCGCGCTGATAATCATCGGGCGCTGGATCTCATTCTTCTTTCTCTTTGTCGTTCTTACATCCGAGAGCAGACGAGTGCCGTTTCCAGCAAGCAAGATGTCGTCGGGCGCGCACCTCGCCATACAGATGCTGGGTACCGGGTTTGTGATTCCGGTTGCGGGCGCAGCGCTTGCAGGCGGGTTTGCCCCTGGGAGTTTCACGGTTCTCTGGGCAAGCATTCCCCTTGCGATAGTCGAGTTGCTTCCGCAGCCGCCCGAGGAGGATGTCGAGCCGATAGCCGCCAATTCGGCGCTTGTTCGGTCGGTGCTCGCGCTTGTCGGCCTTACTGCGACGGGAGCGGTACTCGCAACTGGTGTGCCTATCGGCCTTTCTCCTGAGTTTGGTTTGCTCGGGAGTTCGGTCGGACTCGTACTCCTCGCCTTTGCCTGGCTTTCCCTTTTCGACCCGAACGTTACGGTCCGACTGCGTCGAGGAATCACGTTTGTCCGACTGGCCGCCGCGGCTCTCTTGATCGGGTGCCTTGCTATGGTTGCACTTGTCTGACGGGCGATTGATTCACTGACGACTCTACGCGTAGTATGAACCTCATGTCTCTAGAGATCTACTATGACGAGCGAATGACATGGCACCAAAACGGCGTCGGACATCCGGAACGCCCGGAGCGAGTCCGTTCGATCATGCGCATGGTTCGAAAGGCTTCGTACTCAGGGCAAATTTCCTTTTGCGAGGTGAATCCGATTTCTCGCGAGGTAGCCGAGCTTGTCCACACCTCGGCCTACCTTGATCAACTGGAGATGTCGGAGGGCTCTCCGGTGACCTTCTTTGACGCCGATACCCAGTCGAATCAGCATAGTCTTTTGGCGGCGCGACTAGCCGCAGGGGCGGCAGTCTCAGCCGTCGAGCGCGTGACCCGCGATCCAACCGCGCGTCCCTTTTGCTTCGTTCGACCGCCAGGTCATCACGCAGAGGCGGATCGTGCCATGGGCTTCTGCTTTTTGAACAGCGTGGCAATTGCTGCGGCGTACGCTCTAGCGCATCTCTCCTACGCGCGAGTTGCCGTAGTCGATTGGGACGTGCATCACGGCAATGGCACGCAACGCGTCTTTTACAGTCGGCCGGACGTTTTCTACGTGAGCCTGCACCAATCGCCGTACTATCCCGGGACCGGTGCGGCGACTGAGCGCGGCCACGGAGACGGCGAGGGACGCACGCTCAATGTGCCGATGCCCGCCGGCAGCAACGGCGCCGATTACCTGGCGGCATTCGACGAACGAATCCTTCCTGAACTCGAACGCTATCGCCCTGATCTGCTCCTTGTCTCTGCCGGTTTTGACGCGCACCTCGATGACCCACTTGCCTCCATGGAACTCGACGGCAACGATTACCGTGAAATAACACTTCGTTTGCTCTCACTTGCCAAAGAGTATGCCGACGGTCGTATCGTCCACGTGCTCGAGGGCGGGTACGATCTCGATGCGCTCTGTGAAGGAACCGATGCGGTGATACGTTGTCTCTTGGAAATGTAGAACAAGTGGGTAACGGAGCGGAGACGGTGATAATTATCGAAGGGCAGATTGGCGTTGGCAAGACTACCATGGGTGAACTCTTGGAGCAGGAGTTTGGCTTCCCCCTCTACCGAGAGCTGCAGCGACCCGAGACACACACCCTGCTCGAGCGCTTCTACTCAGATCAGCGACGATGGGCGTTTACCATGCAGATTCATTTCCTCAACGAACGCTTCCGCATGATCAAGGAGATCCGGCGCGAGGGTGGGGGAGTCCTCGATCGCTCGATCTTCGGGGACCGCATTTTCGCGCAGGTCCTCCACGAAGATGGGGAGATGAGTGACGAGGAGTACACGACCTACACGCGGTTGCTCTACAACATGCTCGAGCACGTCGAAAGCCCCGACTTACTCATCTATCTCGATTGCTCCGTTGATACAGCGCTCGACCGGATCCGACTGCGCAACCGTGGTATGGAGTCGGTGATTCCAAGGGAGTATCTCGAGCACCTCAATGGGCATTACCTCGAGTGGTTCGAGTCGTACAGCCTCTCTCCCAAAGTGCGCATCGATACTGACGGCTTATCGCTTACCGACCCGTCCGGAGCGAGCCGTGCCATCGGTCTCGTGGCAGAGTACCTATGAGGGTTAATCGTGCAAACAGTAGCTGAGACCGTTTTTGACGCCCTCTACCTAACGTCTGCAACCTACATGGGCTTTTGCCTCATTCGTCATGCGGGTCCCGACAGGCAGTATCGCCTCATGGGCTAGGTCCTCGTTCTCTTCTATCGAAAGAATCGGTCGGACACAACGTGTGGCTTCCGGTGGATGTGGCTCGCGATCACGCTGAGCTTTCTCTTTTATGTTCCCGTTGTCCTTTTTGCATCTCGCTACCCACTCATCGGCGCCCTGATGATTCCAAAGACGCTCGCCTGCGTTTGGATCGTGGGGAACGGCTACCGGGAGCGGTTTCCCCGTAGACAACGAATGCCTTGAGATGATAAAATCTCTAATAGAGATGATATTATCGCTATGAACGAAAAACCAATAAGGAGCGACGTGCGTCGATTTGGTTGGCGACATATTGCTCCCGTTGTCATTACTGTCGCGACTACTCTTGGGCTCTTGCTTCCGATGGGTCTGGTCTTTCGGGGGCGCGCATCGTTATCGAGGTCGGTAGACGAACTGCAACTCGACTGGTTGCGGCTCGCCGTACGCATCGAAGACGCTTCGGCCTCTGCTATGCAAGAGTTCTACGCGCGACTCGAGCAACAACGGCTTCGCGAGCTCTCACGCTTTTCGGTTCCCCTGCGTGGGGCGCTGCGCGAGCTGCCGTCGGCCGTGGATGCAGTCTGGGCCGCCGCCGCTACAGCCGACCCGGTTCCAGCCGATCTCGTAATGTCGGTGGACTTGCTGCTCTCGATAATCAGAGCCGAGGCTGCCCAACTCGACGCCCAGCGCGACGCGGCCTATCGCGGTCTGACGACCTTCGTTACGATCGCGGCTGTGGGTTTCGCGCTTTTGTGGGCATATCAGTCTGCCCGAGTGAGTAGGCTCACGGCCGAGGTGAAAGAGCGCCGCCGGATTTCCACGCTCGAACGTCGAGTGCGTGACCAGGAACGGAGCAAGTTGGCGCGTGAGCTTCACGATGGCGCGGCGCAAGAGTTGGCGGTAGCCGGAATGGCCGCAGATTTCATAGCAAAAGATCACTCGTTCGAGCAACTGCCGGCGCTCAAAAGCGCGATCGATTCTGCGCGTGAGGAGGTGCGCCGCGTGTATCGGACGATGGACCCGCGGTTCTCAAGACCAAGCGAGTTGCCCGGAATGCTACGTGAGCTTGCCGCTGCGATTCAGGCGCGATCAGGGCAAGCGTTTGAGGTTGTGATTGACACGGCCATACCGGCGACCTGGGGCGCGGAAACCCTCTTGCACGTCTACCGCATCATTCAGGAGTGCATGCACAACGTTGTACGTCACGCCAGGGCAACGTATGCGGCCGTAACTCTGCGTGCTGCGGGCTCCGGCGAGCATGGGATGATCATCGTGCGGATCGAGGACAACGGTGTCGGTGTTGGCGACAGCGAAGAAGGCTACGGTCGGCGAGGTATTCGGGAACGGGTAGAGCTCCTTTGCGGGAGCGTTGTCTGGAGCGAGCGGGATTCGGGCGGCACGGTGGTTGAGGTCGTGCTGCCTGGTTCGTAGGAACTGTGAACGGGAGAAGAGTGGTATGAAGATTCTCGTAGTTGATGATCACAAGATGTTTCGGGAGAGTGTTGTCTCGTTTCTCGAGCGCGAGGAGTTCTGCGATCAGGTGGATGCTGCCGGCTCGGTGGATGAGGCGCAACGTCTCATCGTGGAGAGCGCTCCCGATGTTGTGCTGGTAGACCTGAGCTTTCCCGGAGAAGGCGGCACGGCGCTGGTACAGTGGGCTGCGCACGTTGCCCCGAGCGTTGCGTGCATCTTGCTCTCGATGCACGAGGAAGTTGCCGACCTACGACTGGCAGCTGCGGCAGCGGCTCGTGGCTACGTCACCAAGAACGCCGGCTACGATGAACTCCGCGCCGCCGTTGTGACAGTCGCAGCCGGTGGGTACTACATCGACCAAGTCATGCTCCGAAAGCTCTTTCCCCGCTTAGGAGACATCGACGGTGGGCTCACGGCCACCGGAATCTCGATCGAGGGGCTCACCAGTCGAGAAGAAGAGGTCTTTGAGATGATGTTGAGCGAGATGAGCGTATCGGAGATCGGAGAGGCGTTGTACATAAGTGTCAAAACGGTCGAGAACCACCGTTCGAACATCTACCGAAAACTCGGTGTTCACGACCGAATGTCGTTGTTCAAGTTTGCTCAGAAGCGTGGACTCTCGGTTTCAAACTTCGCAACTGTCGAGCGATCCATCGACGCGTAACAAATGCGAACATCACGCTTGCAAGTTTGTCTACGAGGTTGGTGACCATGCCCGACCAGAATACCGCTGTCAGGAGGCTCTGACCGGTAACCACTAAGCCCATGACCAGCCGATCGATTCCGTGCACTGTCGTGACGCCCGAGTAAACCATGTAGGCAAGAACGGAACCTAAGAACCCGTTGACCGCAGCAACCGCAAGGCCGAGCCACAAGAAACCGGTCGGGGAAGCGAGCCATCCTCTTTTGTGGAATGCCCAGGTCATGAGCGCGGTC
>JBMCTC010000147.1:0-8008 GCA_048624115.1 Spirochaetota bacterium | reverse complement strand
AAAGTTGATCCCATCCACCTGGATCATGTTCACTTTGGCTCCGAACTCTACTTTCTTTGTTTCTTTTCCTCTGACAATGGGACGTATGTAGTTTTTCGAGATCGATACGATCCTGCGCTACGACAATCACCGCGACGTCGCGGTTTTTCGCGCGAGCGGGCTCGAGTCGAGTCACCCGCTCCCGATCAGGTCGGAGACCGAGCTCAATATTCCGGTGTTTGCGGTGGGAAACGCGTACGGACAGGGGGTGATCGTTCGTGATGGCCTTCTGACGTCGCGAACCGCAGAGCGAGACGATGGCGCATGGGCGTGGCTCCGCTACTCGGCGGCCGCGAGCCCCGGCAACAGCGGCGGTCCGTTGCTCGACGGCGAGGGTCACGTGGTCGGGATTGTCACGGCAAAGAACGAGAGCGAGAATCTCAACTTTGCCTTGCCCATCGCAGAGGCCTTGCCGCTGGCAGCGGAGTCGGCCTACATCCGCCTCAACGCGAACTACCGCCTGCCCCATCTCGACTCCCGATATCGGGAGATCCACGAGTTTGCCCCGCCGCTACCGGCCCCAACGAGCCGGTTGAGCGAGCAGTCGGCCGAAAATCACACTGCCGTGATGGACATCGCGATCGAGGAACTCATTACAGAAAATCGTGATGATATCTTTCCATATGACGCGGCGGGCCAGCGCGCAATCCTGGTCTCGAATCCCGGGTCCCAGTTCCCACTCGTGATTTCGGAGAAGTCCGATTCGACCTGGCAGTTTCTGCAACCGGAAGAGATCGGAACCTCTGAACTTGAAGGCACGCGCTACTTTCAGTCGGGGGAGATGTTCGGCGATGTCTTCTTTCTGCTCGATCGTTTCCCGTCCGACGAGGCGATCGCGTTGATTGACGACCCGAGACTACTACTGGACACAATACTCGAGGGATACACCCTCACGAGAAACATTGACACCGAACGAATCAGAATCACATCGATGGGAGAAGCCGCAGCCGCGAATCAGATCGACGACCGGTGGGGACGTAAGTGGCTCTCTGCCTCGTGGAACATCCCCTTTGCCGACTTTGCGCTCGCGCTCGTCGCGCTGCCTACACCGTCGGGTGCGGTCGGGCTGTTCAAGACGGTTCCTATCTCAGAGCTTCACGCATTTCGAAACGACTTCGAGTACATGATCGACTTTGTGTACAACTCCTACTACGGAACGTTTGAGCAGTGGGAGGGCTTTTTGGCCAACCGCGAATGGCTGCCCGAGACGCTCTCGCAGCTGGAGTTCTCGTATAGCCCGGGAAAGGCGGCGTCGATGAGCACGAACGAAATCGCGATCTCATACGAACCTGACTTGCTTCCGATCGAGAACGACTCCGCGCTCTACCTGTTGCACTCGTTTCACGATTCCGAGGACGGGGTTCGACTCGAAACGAGCGGCCTCTACTTCTACGAGCGGCTCGGAGACGCGAACCGGGCCTCTGCCTTCAAGAACTTCCCGCCGGCGAGCGAGTCCGATTCCGACCATCGCCAACGCTGGCAGAGCCTGCTGCGAGGGACGCATCCCTACGATGCACGGAGCATTCTCTCCGGCGGCGATACGCACATCCTCTCGGCTGCGAACGAAGACGCAGTCAACGTGGCCGTTGAGGACACACCCAACTCGGTATGGACGCTTGGACTCACGCTCGATGGAGACATCCAGCAAGAAGCAATGACTCGGAGGTTCGAGAAGCTCCAGGACGCGTTTGGCCTTCGCTCGGCGCGGGACGCACAGCTCGCGGAGCGCGAAGAGCAGTCGGCGCCTGTGCAGGAGGCGGAACCTACGCCGGTGGTCCAGCGACAAGAGCGGCGGGCCGAGCAGCCGACGGTTGAAACTGTTGAAACCGACACAAGCCCAGTGGACATCTTTGTCGCCATCGAGCGCAATGATCGTGCTGCCGTGCTGCGCTACGTAAAGGCAGGCGGTTCGCTCGCGCTTCAAAACGGGCAAGGCGAAACGCCGCTGCTTTTTGCACTGCGGCTTGGGAATGAGGGTATTGCAATCGCGCTGGTCGAGGCGGGCTCGCCGATGGGGTTTCGCACTTCGCGAGGGTGGGACGAGCGCATGGTGGCGATTAGCTCGGGCTCGCTCGAAGCGGCCAATCTGATCTTTCTGGAGCGGCCGATTATCTACGAGCAGTCAGGCACCGACGGCGCAACTGAGTTGATGATTGCGGCGGAGTTTCTCCCTCAATTGGTGCGGCCGCTCCTTCTCGCGGGAGCAACCGCGACTCTCGTAGACGCCTCAGGCAATTCGCCCTTGCACTATGCCGCGCGCGGAGGTGACGGCACGGCCATCGCGCAGCTCGTGCGAGCCGGCGCAGACCCCGACGCCGCAAACGATTCGGGCATTACGCCGCGAATGCTCGTCGCAGAGACAGCTCCACGGCACTTAGCTATTTTCGACAATGAGTAGCGACCCAGAGGCCCGAGCAGATGAGATCGTGCTAAAGCCGCTCACGCTTGCGAGGCTCGAGTCGGTGCTCCGAGCGCGATCGGCATCTCTTCCTGCCTGATGCTCACTGCGACGACACGCTCAAACTGCTCACGTACATAAGAACGAGTTCAGGATTGTTGCTCCAATGACCGGTTGAGATACCGACGGTGAAGTTACCGGCGGCGTCTGCGCGCATCGTTGCGTCTGTAACAACGGCCCATCCCTCGGTGGTCGTTCCCAGCCCGGCGCCGTCAGATCCCCAGCGAGCGAGATAGTGCTCGCCGTCCTCACCGGCAAGCCGTCTATACCCAGAGGCGTTCGCAGGCGCAAGGCCCGGTGCGCCAAGGAGGGCAAACCAACTCTCGTTCGCGGTCGCGTTTACCCAGACCTCGATCGTGACTTTCACAGGCTGTTCGGGCTCGAGATCGGTGAAGTGCCAAACCAGGAGCGAGTTCCCGTACGGCTGCGCAATCTCAAGGACTGTTCGCCCCTCTGCCTGCACGCCTGCGCTCAACCGAGCGGCCTCTGCAAAATCGTCCCACCGTTCGAAGAGAGTCGGGCCGTCGGAGATTGCCGGCGACTCCTCCAAAAAAGAAACCGTGGTGCTCGTGGCGCACCCCACGAAGAGAACGCCCACGAAGAGCGTTGCCGCAAGGACCCGGAATGCGTGATTCATGCTCTCTCCTCTCTTAGAAGGTACTATCAGGAACGCTCGAGGCAATCGTGTAGAGGGTGATGTTTCCGCTACTCTGCTCGAGCGTTATCGTCTCGAGTTCAGGATCACTTCCGGCTCGGCTCGCCGCAGCCCGGTCGGCGAGAACCTGTGTCCCAAGCCGCTGACAGCGCGACTGGAGCAGTTGGGCTCGTTTGATCGGCGGCCCGTAGGTGGCAAACTCGAGCCGGTGCACGTTACCGACAGTTCCGGAGAAGACTTGGCCGAAACTTATGCCCATCGTAATGCTCACCGGCTTGGCAAGCCCCGGATCGCGCACGTCGTTGTAGAGTCGACTGTACTTCACGACCGCGGCGGCAGCTCGGAAGCACTGTTCGACGTCGTCTGCTCTGCGCTTGACCATCCCAAATCCGCAGACCAGGAGATCGCCCTCCACTCGGGCAATAACGCCCCGATGACCGTGAACCAGATCTGAGATGTCGGTAACGATCTCGTTGAGGAACGACGCAAAACGCTCGGCGGAGAGACGCGCGTGATAGAACTCAGCTTCCTCGATCCGCGCGACGAGCACCGCCGCGTCCTGGTTACGTGAGTGCGCGTGATCCTCGCCGGTGTCGGCAAGCTCCTCTCGCAATTCCTCCGGTATGTACTGCGCGAATAGATCGCGCTGCCTCGCGGCAAGCTGTTTCTCGCTCTGTAACGCCTCCTGCTCTCCCCGAAGGCGTGTGATGATCTCGAGATGCGAGCTCACATTCGAGAGCGAACCGCCCATTCGAAGCGCCGCGCCGTCTTCGGAGAACTGGGCTACCCCCCGAGCGAGCATCCAGCGATACTCCCCGTCGCGGTGTATCATCCGAAAGTAGCAGAGAAAGGCGTCTCGGGCACGTCGCAGGTGGTCCTTGAGGGCGGTTTTGAAGCGCTCGACATCGTCCCGATGAATGCGACCGATCCACTCGTGGAGTGTGTTGTGTACCTCGTGCTCTTCGTAACCGAGGATAGACTTGAACCGTTCGGTGTAGTGCATCTCGTCCGACTTGAGGTCCCAGCTCCACAGCCCCTCCGATGCTCCGCGGACCGCAAGGTCGTACTCGCTCAGGACTCCTCGCACCTCGATCGCTCGCGCGGCAGGTCGCACCTCACCGACGTAGCCGCCGATACGACCGTCCGCGCGGCGCCAGACAACCGCATCAATGACCACCGGGATCTCTGCTTGATTACGGGCTTTGAGGGTGAGTCGAAAGTTGTTCACGCGTCCAGCCGCTTCGATCGTGCCGCGAAAGCGCCGCCGTTCAGACGGCTGGGCGTATACCGCCTGCGTGGGAAGCGTCATGAGCTCGGCAGGCGGATAGCCGACGAGACGTCCGAGCGCGGCGTTCACAAGGATGAATCTTCCCGAGACGGTGGAGATGAACATCCCGACGGGGCTCTTCTCGAAAAGTGTTCGCAGGATATCGCTGACCGGAGGACTCCCGGCCGCAACAACCTGGCGACGCGCCAGCTCCGCCCGCTCGAGCGATCGATTGAGAACCTCTTCGTAGTGATCGGCACGTCCGTCACTCATGGCGCTCTACGAGTTAGCGGGGATGATCAAGGAGAACTCCATGAACTCGCCCGATCGAGTCGATATCTTGATCTTGCCCCCAATCTCTGCCAGCTTCTCTTTGACCACCGCCATTCCGTAGCCACGGCCGGCAACGCTCACCGCCTCAGCATGCTCTCCCGCTTTGTCCCCCGGCACCGCCGCAGTTGAGACACCCGGTACAAACATGAGCTGAACCAGTTCCTTCGACGAAACCGCCCCTGCCCGCTCGCGACTGATCAGCCCACGCGCGACCGCCTGCTCTCGCAGGAGCTTTGCCTGGAGTCCACGCCCATCATCTCGAATGCGTATGATCACCGACCCATTCTCGATGTGACTCGCGATCTTGATTAATCCCTGTTCGAGCTTGTTCTGCGCTGCGCGTGTCGCCGGATCCTCGATCCCGTGATAGAGCGCGTTGCGCGCGAGCTGCACCAACACGTCGCGAACCTTGCGCCGCACTGCCGCGGGCAGATGGCTCGGATCGAACTCCTCGGTGTCCAGAACGACCTTTTTCCCGAGCTGACTCGAGAGCCGCTCGACCAGGGACTCGAGGCTCATCGGGATGATGTCGCGGCCGGTAGCATTCTGCGCGGCGAAACCTACCTGGAAGGAGGCAAGTCGATCCACCAAATCGCGGGTACGGTCTATCTGTCGTTGCAGCTCGGTGAGACGGACGGCGAGTGAGACAAAGTGCTCGCTCTTGATCTCCGGCTCACGACGAATCTCTGCAATTCGCCGTTCGAAAGCCTCAGCCTGCTCGGCGATGTAGCCGAGGTCAAAGAGCTGCGCGTCGCCCTTTACGCTGTGCACGTCACGTGAGATCACGTCAAGGCGTGCCTCGAGATCGCTTTCGGTATGACCGAGTTGCCTATTGATGCTTCGCAGTTGCTCGTCTGCGCTCTCGATGAACTCGTGCAGGAGCGAAGGTTCGACGTGGATCATCCGGTAGAGAAGCTCCATCTCGCTCTGGGTCTCTTTGCGCGCCGACTCAACCGCCTTATTGAGTTCTACCTCACTCGTCGCGTCTCGCGCGATCACCATGACCCGATCGATGTGCTTCTCAGAACCGACCCGTACAAAGCTAAAGCGCAAGAATCGACTCTCGAAACCGCCGCGACCGTCATCAAAAAAGAGCTCCCGCTCGGCCAGAGGATTCAACTTCATGAGCGTGCGAGTCTCGATGGCCGGATCAAAGAGAAGGTTGAGAAAGTCCACAACACTTGCCGCGGCATCCTCGGGAAGCAACCTGACGATGGTGCGCTCGAACGAGCCGGCTGCGGGTTCATCAAGTCGAAGAATCTGCCTCGTCGCGGCCGAGTAGTAGGGACCGACCTGAAGCTCGCGATCGATCAAAAAAAGGGCATCACTTACGTTGTCGAGGATCGAGAGATACTCGCTCTTTGCAACGAGGTTGTCCTGCAGCGAATCCATGACCTCGTTGTAACGCTTGGCAATCTGGCCGACCTCGGTAAAGGGTTCAACGGGAACCCTGAGTGAAGTGTCACCCGTTTGCGCCTGCACCTCGAGGGTTTGGTAGAGGTCGAAGATCTCAGTCGATGCGCCGTGCTCTACGACGTTGAGGCCGATGACCTCATCCTCTGCCGTGACTCGCAGCGGCTGAAACTTGTCAAAGATGAACAAAAAGAGAAACGCGAGGCCAAATGCCCACGCGGCTGCCGACCCAACGCCAAGCGCTTGAACGCCGAATTGCTCGAGGCGAGAGAGACCCGTACCGATTAGCTCGAGATCGCCGAAGGCGGCAACAGCCAACGTCCCCCAGATTCCGGCAAACAGGTGCACCGGCACCGCGCCAACCGCGTCGTCAATCCGAACGCGCTCGAGCAAAAAGACCGAGCCGAGCATGATCACCGACCCGATGGCACCGATCAGCACCGCCTCGAGTTCGGTCACGTAGGCGCACGGGGCCGTGATTGCAACGAGCCCGGCAAGTGAGCCGTTGAGAACGAGGCTCACGTCGGGCTTTTTGTAGATCGGCCACCCGACGGCAAGTGCAGCTATCATTCCTGCGCCGGCGGCCAGTGCGGTATTGGTGATGATGATCGGGACTTGGTCGTTCATGGCAAGGGTGGAGCCACCGTTGAAGCCAAACCATCCAAACCAGAGAATAATCACGCCGACAACGGCCATTGGAATGCTGCTTCCTGGAACCTGGCGCGGGGGTCCCTGATCGGGAAACCGACCGGCTCGCGGCCCGATTATAATCAACGCGGCAAGCGCAATCCATCCACCTACCGAGTGCACGACGGTAGACCCGGCAAAGTCGACAAAACCGAGTTGACCAAGCCAGCCGTTGACTTCACCGGTTAGGAATCCGCCCCACGCCCAGTGACCAAAGACGGGATAGATGATCGAGCTCAAGAGGATGGTCGCAACAATGTAGCTCGAGTAGCGCATACGCTCGGCAACCGCGCCGCTGACAATCGTTGCCGCGGTGGAGCAAAACATTGCCTGAAAGAAGAAGAACGCAGCTACCCAGAGGTCTCCGGCCGATTGCAGCAGAAAACCCGAACCGCCAATAATGCCCGAGATCGATCGGCCAAACATAAAGGCAAACCCGAACAACCAAAAACAAACGAGACTCACGCCGAGGTCGGTCAAGTTCTTGATCGCGACGTTGATGCTGTTCTTACTTCTCGTGAGCCCTGACTCGAGAAATGCAAAACCGGCCTGCATAAAAAACACGAGCGCGCCCGCAGTAAGAACCCAAAGCGTATCCAGAAGCTCAATTGACATGGCCGTCCTCCAGCCCAACTGAGAGATAGGCGCGATGATCACGCCAATTTATGGGAACGACAAAGATCGGCGGCTTGAGCCGGAATCTGATATCGGATGGTTTTCCTTCGAGGACAATCGGCACTGAGATCATAAACGAACTGCCAAACTCGCGACGTACGTTTCCTGCCACGGTGTTCGTCAGTTCGCCCACCATATCTACAACGTCTTCCGGCTCGAGCTCCTCACTTCCGAGGATAATCGCGGCGAGCTCCCGAAGCATCTGCTCACCGGCGGTTACGAGCACGCCGCCGCGCTTCGCACCCGAGATTCCAATGACGCCGGTATGGTCGAGCAGCTTTGTCCTACCCTCCTGCACAAAAGGCACGCCCATTTCCACCGGGTCTCCAGTCACATCCCTGAAGTACTCTACGACGACGTCGATAAACACCCGCAACTCGCGCTCAGTCATACCGCCTCCTCACGACTCCATCACGTGTCTGAGCTCTTCGGTGAGCTCAGCTTCGGTGAACGGCTTGTTGAGAAATCCCTTCGCACCGAG
>JBMCTC010000146.1:0-8076 GCA_048624115.1 Spirochaetota bacterium | reverse complement strand
TCCCGAAACTGACGCACAGGGCAACGTAGTGTTCGCAGACACCCGAACGACCAACCCGCTCTTCCTCAACGTGGCCCTCGACATCGACCTACCAATTGTGGAGACCGACCCGCTGTCGGTCATTGCCTACACCGATGTCGGGGGATTGCTTCCCTACCTCAGGGAGGGAGTCGCGGGGCTTGATCCGGGGTTCCAGACCCAGGCACTCACCGAGGTGGTAGACGGAAGCACGAGACTGCGAAACTACGGCGTTGTCGGCGGCATCATGGGTAATGTGACGATGCTCGATTACCGCGCGGAGCTGCAGTTCTTCAACGGCATTTTTGAGCCGGCGTTCTACGATGCCGATTATGACCGAACCCGTGGCGAAGTGGCACGACAAACAATTGCCTACTTACAGGACCCCAATGATCCGGAGTACGACTATATGACGCTTGGCGTCTATGGCGAGGCGAGCGCGACACTCTTTGACCTCGTCACGCTCACCGCCGGCTATCGCTGGCCATGGACGATCGATGGCGAAACGGACAAGATCGCCATGGGCGATCAGGACTACCTGCTTGCCGAGTTGCGTCTGCAAGAAGGGCTGTTGCCCCTCGACATTAGCGCGGGCGTGAGCTACGAGCGCACGTTCTTTGTTCCGACCTTGCTCGATGAGACAGGCTTCGAGGGCGCGACCCTCTTTGACGAGAACACCGTACTCTCAGGGGAGATTGTCTACCCGGTGGCGCCAATCATCGACATTGTCGCTTCGGTTTCAACGACGGTTCTTAGAAACGATGACGGAACCATTATCTATGAGCAACGTAATGGTCAGCTCAAACCCAAGATTGGACCAGTAATTAGCATCGAGACCCGACTCGGTGGCGCTGCTCAGTAGAAAAGCGAACGACTTGCTTTACCGGGGCACTCAGTTGTGAGTGCCCCTTTTTTATGTGGCCGCCGCCCGGTAGTATGTCCCTATGTCAGAAGAGCTCGGCTCAATACGCGTTCTCGACGCGGCTGTGGCACAGAAGATCGCAGCCGGCGAGGTTATCGAACGTCCGGCAGGCGTGGTTCGCGAACTCATCGACAACGCGCTCGACGCCGGGGCGACCCGCGTCGAGCTTTCCATAGAGTCCGGCGGCATCGATCGAATCACCTTGGTCGACAACGGGTCGGGAATGACTCCGATCGACATCAAGCGATGCGTCCTGCCCCACGCAACCAGCAAAATCTCGCGTGCTGAAGATCTTGAAGCGGTAACAACGCTCGGGTTCCGCGGAGAAGCGCTGAGCAGCGTGGCGGCAGTCAGCGAAGTTTCGATAACAAGTGCTCGGGCGGAAGGTACAGCGCACCGGCTCACTATGGATGCCGGACGCGAGGTGAGCTTTGGTCCTGCTCCCGGAGCGATGGGAACTCGGATCGAAGTTGCCCGCCTATTCTATAACATGCCAGCCCGCAAACAGTTTCTCAAACGAGCGGCGAGTGAGTCTTCGCTCGTCCGCACAACCTTTCTCGACAAGGCCCTCCCCTTTCCCGAGGTAGAGTTCAAGTTTTTCTCGAATGGTGAACTCAAGAGCTTCCTCGCGCCGGGCGATCACATAACGCGCATCAGCGACGCGTACCCTGAACGCACCGAGCCCTCACTCCTGCAGGAGCTCGCTGGTAGCGGCGACGGATTTTCGTTTTGCGTGATCGCAGGTGAGCCAAAGGCGCACCGCACAGACAGGAAACAGCTCCAGATTTTTGTCAATCGCAGGCGCGTGTGGGAGTATGCGCTCATTCAGGCAGTCGAGTACGCATACCGCGACTACCTGCACGGTGGACTCTACCCAACAGCCTATCTGTTCTTGGAGATCGAACCGCGACTCGTCGATTTCAATATCCATCCTGCAAAGCGCGAGGTCCGTTTCCGCAATCTTGCGGACATCCACAAACGCATCGTGGGTACACTCAAGACGTTTCTCACGGCGTTCGACCATAGGCGATTACAGGTGGGACAGCAGGCACTGTTCACAACGGAAGCGGCGACGCGTTCGAGCGCCACAGGCAGCGGAGGCCGACCCGTAACGAGCCACGCGTCGGCGCAAACCGTGTATGACCTCACGCGACGGTTTGAACCCGGGTCAAAGGCGCCGACACCGCTGCCGCCCGGCGCGCCGCAGGCCGTCGAGCCGGACAGCGCAGTCTCTCCCGGAAGAATCGCCGCCGAGCGTGCACAGGCGTTTGGCGCCGGCCACAAAACCTCCACGCCGTTTCGCTACCTCGGCCAGATCATGAACCTCTTTCTCGTGGTCGAGATCGACGAGACGCTTTACCTGGTCGATCAGCACGCAGCACATGAGCGCATCATCTACGATCGACTGCGGAGCGGCAGTGGGGGGCAAGAACTGTTGTTCCCAATCCAGATCGAAGTGCCACCAGAGAAGGAAGCGCTCCTGAACGAACACCAGCACACGCTGCGACGTCTCGGCATCGAGGTCGAGAAAGAGGGGAGTCGATACGAGCTTGCCACTGTTCCGGCGACGCTCTCGCTTGCGGCAGAGGACCTCGCGGCGCTGCTCATGGACCTCTTGGAAGCGCCCGACGACTTCGAGCGGAAACTCTTCGCGTCGCTGAGTTGCCGCTCGGCGGTGATGGATGGAGATCCGCTGTCCGCGGATGTGGCGATCGAAATCGTCTCGGGGGTTATCGGACTCGAGAACGCTCGCTGCCCCCACGGGCGACCCGTCTGGGTCGCCTTTCAGAAGGAACAGCTCGCGGATATGGTCGGGCGAACCTAGAGGTTTGCGACCATCTCCTCGATCTCTGCACGCTCGGCGTAGTCCGGGTTGAGCTCGAGCAGCGTGTTGAGTATCGAGCGCGCCTCTGACTTCCTGTCTTTCGCGATGAGTACCTCGCCCAAGCGGTGGTAGCCGAGCCAGTAGCGAGGATCAACCTTGATGACCTCCCGTAGCCCTACCTCGGCCTGATCAAACTGATCTGCCTGCAAATAGGCAAGGCTGAGATTGTACCGAATCTGTGTATCGTTTGGCTTCTGAGCAATAGCAACCTGGAAATGCTCGATTGCATCGTCGTAGAGTTCTTTGTGTAGGTAGACGTTGCCCAAATTGTTGTTCACCTCGAGTCCGTCCGAGTCGAGCCGGTGAGCGGCGAGCAACATATCAAGAGCCTCGTCATAGAGCCCCATCTCGTCGAGCAGTCGGCCAAGCTCGTTGAGTGCCTTGTAGTACTCGTTGTTGTAACTGATCGCAGTGGAGTAGCTCTCGATGGCGGCGTCGTTCCGACCCAATGCCTCGCGTACCTGTCCTAGGTTGTAGTGGTACGTCGCGTTCGTCCCCTCAATCGATACGGCCCGCTCTGCCGGTGATAGCGCCTCTTGGGCGCGCCCCTGCGCGAGTCGAACAAGCGCGAGGTTGTAGTGATGGGCACCGATACTCGGATCGAGCTCAGCAGCTCGTCCGAACTCGCCCTCCGCTGAAGCAAGATTGCCACCGAAGTAGTAGGCAAGGCCAAGCCGAAAGTGATAGTTCGCGCGCTCCGGCGCCAACTCGACCGCCTTCGAGAGAGCTTCGATCGCGGCTGGATAGTTGCCGAGCTCGGTGTTCAGAAGACCAGTTCGGTAAAAGGCCCGATGGTCCTGATCGTCGACCTGGGAGGCAAACTCAAATGCATCGAGCGCACGATTGCTCTCTCGAAGCGCGAGGTTGGTCACGCCGAGATTGAAGTACGCATTCGGAAGATATGGATCGATCCCAACGGTGGTCTCGTAGCTGGCTCGCGCGTCGCGGTATCGCTGGGCGCGAAACTGACTGTTACCGAGCTCGTAGAAGACGCGGGCGTCGTCGGGATTGAGGCGAGCGGCCGCTCGGAACGCTTGGATGGACTCGTCGTAGAGCTCAGTCTCTTGATACACCTGACCCAGCACAAAGTGCGATTCCCACACTTCGCTGTCGCGAGCAATAGCGCGATTGGCCAGGCGGATAGCGGTGTCGCGATTCTGTGGATCACTCGCGTCCTCTTCGAAGTAGCTACGCGCATTCCGGGCAAGGGCAATCGCGTGCGTGCGGTCCTCGGCATCATCATCCTGCAGGTCGATGGTCAGCACCTCGTCAAAGGACTCGCGAGCCGCGGCGTATCGTTCGTCCTCGAGCGCGTCGAGGCCGTTCTCAAGCAGTTCGTTTATCCTCTGGAGTTTGGCTCGCTCGGCGGCGCTCATTCGAGCCAGCTCTTCCTGCCGCTGGCGTTCTTCTTCTGCGAGCTCGGCAGCTTCCGCTTCTTCGCGACGACGACGCTCCTCGGCCAGGCGAGAGGCTATCTCGGCTTCACGTGCGCGAGCCTCTGCCTCGGCCCGGCGAACAGAGGCTTCTGCCTCACGAGTTCGGGCCTCTGCCTCCGCTCGTCGAGCATCTGCGTTGGGGTCGCCACTCTGCGCGCTCCGCCGGCTCTCAGCCTCGGCATCTGCCACTCGTTTCGCGGCGAGGATCTCTTCGCGTAACGTGTCGGCTTCTTCGTCATCGGCATCTTCGAGAAGAAGCCGATCGACGAGGTCGAGCGCACGTTGAAACTCGCCGGCGTCGAGATACTCTCGGGCGAGACGGAGGGTATTATCTCGAACCGAGTTTACGTTCTCGGGTTGCGTCTCGGTCGCGCCACCGCCGCCGCGGGTCAGTAGGATTACTCCACCTCCAGCAATGAGCAGCAGCAGTACAACGCCGCCAATTATGAACATCCGTCTTCGATCAATCATTCGGCTCTCCTGGCCCGGGACGTCTCGTGCTTAGTCGTCGGCAATATCGAACTCATCGTCATACGTGTCAATCTCTTCATTACCTGCCGACATATTCTCCGTGTCTTCCGTTGCGGATTTTATCGAGTCGAGCACGCTATTGAGCATCTGCTCCCGTCGGCGCTCCGCTTCCTCGGCCCGTCGCCGTTCCTCTTCCGCTGCGATTCGTGCCGCGTCGATTTCGCGTTCCAGCAGAGCTATCATCCGCTCGATGCGTGGCCGTTGCTGGTGTTCAGGTTCGAGCCGAAGAACCGTACGATAGTCGGAGAGAGCCGCATCGTACTCGGTCATCTGAACGTACGCGTTTGCCCGATTGAGAAACGCGGCGTGGCCAAAGGGATCAAGGTCGATCGCCGATCCGTAGGCAGAAACTGCATCCTGCACCTGACCGAGCTTCAACAAGTTGTTGCCGATGTTGAATCGAACCGTGCCGCGGTCTATACCGGGTACGCTCTCGGCTCGGCGCAGCGTCGTCACCGCTTTCTCGTGCATTTGAAGCTGCTCGTAACTCATCGCGAGGTAGAGGTACGCATCGCCGTTCGATGGCTCGGTGTCGAGCACCCGTTCGAATATCTGAGCGGCCTCATCGGGGCGATTGTACAAAAACGCATCAGTTCCCTGCTCAAACAGCTCAGAAGCGGTTGCGATGCCTGCCACAGCAGTCGATAATAGGAGAAACGCAAGTGATCTGCGTATCGCGGCAGGAAATCTCATTTGACACTTTTCTCCAATACGATTAATCTTGGGGTTGCGGTGGAGAAACGGAAGGGACGATAAAAAACGTATGGGACTAGTCATAGCTATTGTCATTCTCGGCTTGGTCATTGCAGCCTCCGCGTTTTTTCTGATTCGGTCCATGCTCGCTCCTCGCAGGGTTGACGCGCTGCATAAGATGCTCAAGCAACGAAAGACTCCCGCCGTGATCAAGGCCGCGAAGCAATTGATCGCGAAAGACTCTCGAAACGCCGACGCTCATTATATCCTCGGACTCGCGTACGATCAGGAAAACAAGCAAGAACTCGCTCTGATGGAGCTCAAGACTGTAAACCAAATCGGCAATTTTGAGGGACTTGTCCAAGAAGTCCCATTTAGAAAGAAGATAGCCGAGCTTTACGCCAAATTCAATCAACCGGAAGAAGCACTCAAGGAGTATCTCCTGTTGCTGAAGCGCGATCCCAACAATGCGGATTACTACGTGGCCGTTGCAGACATCTTTGAGGAGCGCAACCGGAGCGAGAAAGCGGTTCAGTACTACCGGAAGGCGGTCGAGCTTGCCCCGGGCAACGGGAAGGCGCGTGCGAAGCTGGGACTCCTGCTCTACCGAGGGAAGCGACCGGTGGAGGCTCGCGCGGAACTTGAGGCAGCGGTTCGGCTTCAGGCAGACAACTATGAAGCGTGGTACTACATCGGCAAGATTCTCAAGGACAACAAGGACTGCATTGCAGCCATGAGTGCGCTCGAGAAGGCCAGCCGCGACCCTGCCCTGAAGGTCAAGTGCCTCATCGAACGGGCCGGCTGTCTCATCAACACAGGGCATCTCGATCGCGCGATCAGCGAGCTCAACCGGGCTGCAAGCCTCGCTGACCCATCGAGCAATGAGGCGCTTTACGCTCGTTATTTTCTTGCCCATTGCCACGAGAAGCTGCGCCACATCGAGCAAGCCGTCGAGGAGTGGGAGGCAATCTACACCGTGAAGCCTAACTTCAAGGACGTCGCAGAGAAGCTCAGCAAGTACCAGGAGCTGCGAACGGACGACAGAGTCAAGGATTACCTGACGGTCGGAGAAGACGAGTTTGTGCAGATGTGTAAGAAGATCACGCAAACAATGGGCCTTACCGTCCGAGACGCGCAAACGGTTCGTGGCGGAGTGGACGTGACCGGCGCCGAGAGCACTTCGAAGTGGCGAAACGCGAGGGCCATGCCCAAACTCATTCGCTTTTTGCGCACTGCCGACATCGTGGATGAGTCAACGGTGCGGAGCATGCTCGATGACATGAAGCAGCAAAGCGTCACGCGAGGCGTGCTGGTCTCAAGCTCCACGTTTAGCAGACTCGCGCAGGATTACGCAGAGAGCCGCCCTGTCGACCTGTTCGCTAAAGACAAACTCCAATCGCTTCTCCAACAGATCGAACTGTAGGAGCTCATGAAGTTTCTCTGCGTCTCAGACCACGTTGACCCTCTTGTGTATAGCGCGAGCGTAAAGCAACGTTTCGCCGATGTCGACGTCGTGCTGGCTGCCGGGGACTTGCCGATGGAGTACCTTGGCTTTATCTCTGCGAGCCTCAACAAACCGATCTACTTCGTTTTTGGAAATCACAATCTCCAGCACCTCGCGCGCTTTCGAAAATGGGGCATTAAACGCGACGCGCAGAAGTATGACATTGAAAACATGCGTGTATCGCAGAACTACTTCGGCGCGACCTACATCGGTGCGAGCGTCCGCCGCCACGATGACGTGATCTTGGCAGGCCTTGGCGGCTGTAAACGCTACAACAAGGGCGAGAACCAATTCACCGAGTTCCAAATGCTTCGGCAAATCCTACGACTCACACCCGCACTTCTGTTCAATCGAATATTCCGGGGACGTGCGCTCGACATACTCTTGACCCACGCTCCACCAGCCGGGCTCAACGACAGACCGGATCCGACTCATCAAGGCTTCCGAGTGTTCAGGTGGTTCATACGCCGCTTCCGACCAAAGTACTTGCTCCACGGCCATATCCACCTCTACGACCTCAATGCAGTCCGAGAGATCAAATATGAGCAGACCACCATCATAAATGTCTACGACCATTACGTTCTGGATTTCCCGGCTAAACCGCAGTAGCGTCAGGGCTAGAGATGAGCAATCCGTTTGTTAAGCAAGAGGCGAACCAGGACTTTCAGAAAGCCCGGTCGCGAGAGACGTTGCACAAAATCCTCAATCTGCTCAATCCAAGCGAGCGCGAGCTGCTCTCATTGCGCGAAGTGCGCGAGACGCTTCGTCCAAAGAGCGAATCCTACCGAGGGCTGCAAGTCGTAGAGATCGATCGGATCGTTGGTTCAGAGGGTCGGTACGCAGACTTCAACAAGAAGTTCCTGCCGAAGCATGAGCACCTGCGCAACCGTTGGACAAGGATCGATGAGGCCCACATCCAAATGGTCAACCTACCGCCGATTCGGCTCTACGAGATCGGCGGCGTGTACTTTGTTCGCGACGGAAATCACCGAGTCTCGGTAGCTCGTTCGCAAGGCGTATCGAATATCGATGCAGAGGTCGTGTCGCTTGACTCCGCCATCAAACTCGACCCCAACCTTACCCGCGA
>JBMCTC010000145.1:0-8086 GCA_048624115.1 Spirochaetota bacterium | reverse complement strand
AATACTCGTTCGTCGCGACGTGTTTCGAGCCTCGAAGGCGATGCAGGAACGCGTTTTCAAGAATCCAAAGATCGAGATCCTGTGGAACACCGAGGCCATGGAGGCCGTTGGAGAACAGACGCTCACGGGTATCCGAGCACGGAACAACAAGACTGGAGAAGAGACGCTCATTCCCGCCGGTGGTCTCTTCTACGCGATAGGACATACGCCGAACACGGAGTTTCTCGCGGGCCAGCTCGAGACCGATGATTCCGGCTATGTGAAGACCGCGCCTGATTCGACCCAAACCAACATTCCCGGTGTTTTCGCATGCGGTGACGTAAAGGACCGCGTCTACCGCCAGGCGGTTACCGCAGCCGGGTCAGGCTGTATGGCGGCGCTCGAAGCCGAGCACTACCTTGTCGACATCGAGAACATTCAGCCCGACAGTGTCTCCCAAATCGAGGGGGCCCGGTAGCGTGTCATTCTCGCTGCTGCGGCCTCGAGATGCCATCGGAGTCGCCCCGCGGACCATCCCCGAAGCGACCGTCCACGATTTGGGACTCGAAGATATCGCCCGGCAGCTTGCAAAGCACCGAGCAAGCGACTCGATCTCGCTCAGGCTGTTGACCGAGCTCCCTCAGAGCGCGGAGGAAATCCTCTACCGGCAGGCTACTGTGCGGCTGCTCTGGCAGGATGAGCAACTCTGCAACAAACTCGAACAGGCGCACGACTCTCTCAAGGAACTCACGCTTTTCGGGCGAACGGGCCAAGAGTCAGAGCGCCCGCTTATGGCGGCAATCTGGCGTCTTGGCGAGCTCGAACTCTACGTGGATCTCGTAAAGCAACTGCGTGACACGTTGCAAGGTGTTCCATCCGACGCCGCAGCCCTCCGCACGCTGGCTAGCGAGCTAGAGAAACGCGCGCGCGAGCCGGCATTTGCGGAGCTCGAAGAGGCGTTGCCACGACTACGACGCGGACTCAAACTGCACCAGAGTGTCACGATTGGTATCAATTTAGACGACCGTCTTCGGCCCGTTGAGGCTGCGCTCCTGAGCATTAACTCGGAACGCTACCGGACCGGGCAGTTCTTGAGCAGCTTTTTTGGCAAGGCAACCGGAAATCCCTACGTGACTCGCACTCCCATCCATCAGGATTCGGCAATCGATCCATTCTCGGGCGAGACCCGGACTCGGCTCCCACTTTCACCCCTTTTCGATGAGCTCGATGGGGTGCTGCGATCGATGCTCAAGCCACTTGCCCGCGAACTGCGATCGTTTCTCGGTGTCAGCACCGGTCTCCTGCGATCGCTGGTTCCCGAGCTCGGCTTTTTTATCAGTGCCGTACACTACTTGCGCGAGCTCGACACTGCCGGGTTTCCCCTCTGCTTTCCCGCTGTCAGAGAGGTGAAAGAACGAACCTCGCGCTTCGATGGGCTGTATAATCTGCGGCTCGCTCGACACTGGATTGATGAACCCGATCGCATGGTTGCTAACGACATTGCTCTCGGGGCCGGCGTGCGGCTCTATGTGCTGACCGGCCCGAATGGCGGCGGCAAAACGACCTTTACCCAGGCGCTTGGCCTTGCGACGGTACTCGGGCAGATAGGACTTCCAGTACCAGCCTCGGCTGCTTCGATAAGCCCCGTCGACTGCGTCTACACCCACTTTCCCGCTGAAGAGAGCCTCGAAGATGAGATCGGAAGATTCGAGGATGAGGCGCGCCGCGTGTCTCAAATCTTCGAACGGGTGAGTGATCAGAGTCTGGTTTTGCTCAACGAACCGCTTGCAAGCACAAGCCCCGATGAGGCAGAACGGATCGCCGCCAACCTACTCCGTGGCTTTCGCTTTATCGGTGCTCGCGGGATAGTGACCACCCATTTTCACGCCCTTGCGCTCGATGTACAGGCACTGAACGAGGCGACGGAGGGCACGAGCGATATCGGGACGCTCAATGCGCAGACTCGCAAAGTTGCACAGCGTGTCAAGCGGACATATCGAATTGTCGAGGGTCCACCGAGCGGAACGAGCTATGCCGCAGACATTGCCAAACGGTACGGCATTGACGAGGAGTCGCTCATGAATCGATTGCGCTCTTTGTGCGATTCAACCGACCGCGGCACGGCTTAGGGAACCGGCGCCTTGGTTGCTAAGGCCGCATGGTAGTTGCAGACCGACCATAGTAGCTGCTAAACCGTCGGGAGAACGAACCGTAGCTCTTGTAGCCAACCGAGGCGGCAACGGCGCGAACTGGGAGGCTCGTCTCTTCGAGCAATCGCCGCGCTCGCTCCATTCGTGTCTGTATGAGGTAGTCTTGGATCGAGACGCCCACCTGGGTTCGAAAGACGCGGCTAAAGTGCGACCGATCGACTCCGATGTGACGAGTCACGGCCGCCACATCTATCTCGCGTTGGTAGTTCTGGTCGATAAACGAGCGCGCCTCCTGCGCCAGATCTGAAGCAGAGGTCCGCCGCCCCGCCTGGGCTTCGCGCTCCTCTTCGAGTTGCGCGAGCAGAAGCAACAGCAGGCCCGCGGCTCGATAGGCACTGTGAGCTCGCGAGGTCTCGAGTGTTTGTGCAATACGAACGAAGTACGCCTCTGCGCCGGACACGTCTTGTGTCGAAAGGCACGGGGCACGCTCATCGTCAGGCAAGAGCCGCGTCATCGAATCCGCGTGCACACCTGCGAAACCGATCCACGCGTAGCTCCAAGGGTGCGCACTATCTGCTTGGTAGAAGATGCGCTCGCCGGGCCGAATGAGGAAGAGTTGGCCCGCCGAGAGCCGGCGAGTTCGACGCCCCCATTTTGCTCGACCCTCTCCCTCGAGGATCAAGTGCAGGACGTGGTGGTCGCGAACCCCCTCCCAACAGTGGCCGGGAGCGCACTTCTCTCTGCCGGAGTAGAGCACACCGATCGACCAATCGGGCGGAAACGTACCGTAATTTGCTACGATGTCGAACTCTGGCATCGGAGAGTCTCTACGTCACGAGCGCGTAATCCGCTGTCCGCCGTTCAGTGTCAACTGCCTCTACCCTTACTCGTACTCGATCCCCGAGGCGGTACTGGGTGCCGGACTTCCCGACAAGCCGATGATTGGCGCGGTCGAGTTCGAAGTATTCCTTTCCGAGCTTCGAAATGTGAACTAGACCATCAACCAGGTATCGTTCGATCTCCACGAAGAGCCCAACTGAGGCCACACCCGTAACGACACCCCGATACTCGTGGCCTATCTTCTGCTTCAAGAACTCGATTGCCTTCAGGCGGCTGTACTCTCGCTCCGCCTCGGTCGCGACGCGTTCGCGTTCCGAGGAGTGCTCGCAGGTTTCAACAAGAAATTTCTCGAGCCCCTTGCTCGATTTCGGAGCGCGTTTGGAGAACGTTCGTTTGAGCAGTCGGTGAACCACGAGGTCGGGATACCGGCGGATTGGCGAAGTGAAGTGCGTGTACGCATCCATGGCCAACCCAAAATGACCGCGGTTGTCGGTGTCGTAGACGGCCTTGGGCAGCGCCTTCACCGCGAGCGTTTCGACCAGCTCTCGAAACTCGAAATTCTCCACCAGGTTGAGCATTACCCGGTAGTCTTCGGGCCCTATCTCGTCGCCGGCTCGATAGGGGACACCCAGCTCGTTGAGTGTGTTCAGCAGGCTCTCGATGTCGCTCTTCTTTGGCTCGTCGTGCACCCGGTAGACGCCCGGCAGTCGCTTCTGCGCCTCGAGCCGCTCGGCGACAAGCCGATTCGCCAGGAGCATGAGCTCCTCGATGAGCCGATTGGCGGCCAGGCGCTCATTTGGCCGAATAGAGACCGGTACACCGTTCTCGTCAAGGCGGATTTGACGCGAAGAGAAGTCAAAATCAACGCTACCCCGTTCCTCTCGTGCGAGCCGAAGGACGCTCGCGAGCAGATGCGCCTGGTGCAGCTCACGCGCGAACTCGTCCGGCTTTCCGCGTAGTACATCCTCGACCTCGCGGTAGGTGAAGCGCCGATTGCTCTCAATGAGCGACTCGGTCATCTCGGTCGAATGCACGGTTCCAAAACTGTCGACTGTCGCGAGCACGCTCACGGCGAATCGTGGCTCGCCCGGTACGAGACTACAGACCGAGTTGGACAGATGCTCGGGCAGCATCGGCAGGACCGTGTCGACGAGGTATACCGAAGTTCCGCGCTTCCACGCTTCACGGTCGATCACATCGTCCGGCTGCACAAATGCGCTCACGTCTGCGATATGAATCCCGATCTCGAACAGTCCGGTATCGAGCTGGCGAACCGAAATCGCGTCGTCGTAGTCTTTCGCCTGCTCCGGATCGATGGTGAAGCACACCAGCGAACGCAGGTCCTTTCGTCCGCGACCGGAGTCCTTCGGGCCCGGTTTCTTGATCTTTTCCGCCGCCTTCGTGACCTCACTTGGGAAGGCGAGCGGTATCTCTCGCGATAGCGCGATGAGGCGAAGCTCGAGATCCTGTTCTCCCCGTCGAGAGATTACCTGGACAAGTGATGCGACTGGCCCTTCGTCGTCGTTCTCCCACCGGAGAAGCGATGCTTGTGCAACGTCTCCGTCGGTGAGCGAGACCTCGTTTGGCGAGATCTTCCCTGCTTCAAGCAACACCGGCACCGGACTGCGATTTGCCTGTGGATAGAGCCGCCAGGTGCCGCGCTGCTTTCGGACACGACCGATTAGTGGCGCAGCACCTCGCTCGACGACTCGAGTTACTTTCCCCGCAGGCTTGTCGCGGGGCGATTCCGGGAATAGTTCGACGTCTACCCGGTCACCGGAAAGCGCGCGATTGAGGTGGTCGATCGGGATGAGGACGGAGCGATCTTCGGCCTGCACAAAGCCGAAGCCACGTGATGTGAGGGTAAGTTTTCCTGATACTGTTTCTTTCTTTAACATTATTGTTGCGGCAGCGCAACTACGAAGGTAGTGCCGGCGTCTTTGGTGGACGTGAAATCTACCTGCCCGGCGAGATAGCGCTCAGTCATCATTCGAACGCTATATGAACCGATACCGCGCCCGTCTCCCTTGGTGGAAAACGATCGCTGGAAGAGTTGCATCTGCACCTCAGGGTGAATATACCCTTCGTTATGCACCGAGAATAGAGCCTGACCGTCTTTCGTTTTGCAGGACAGGGTAACCACATCACCCGGCTCCGAAGCCTCCACCGCGTTCTTGGCTAGGTTGACGAGCACCCGTCGCAGGAGAACCGCATCAGTTTGGAACGCGAAATCGTGCGCCTCGCGAGCGACTCTGAGATCTCGCTCGGCCGCGACGGAGTGGAAACCGACAAGGCCGACCACTCGATCGAGAATGTCGAGGCTGTTCTCACGACTAATGGTGACTGAGAGGTCTCCACTTTCGGCAAGTGAGAGCTGTCGCTGCGACTCGATTTCGTCGAGGAGCGTTCGAGTTGAGCTCTCGAGGACGGTCAGCATCTCTGCCTGACCTAAAGGATCCTTCGTCTCTCGGAGGAGGCGCGTCAAGCCCGCCAACCCGCCGGCTGTGTTGAGCACGTCGTGGAAAAAGAGTCGCTCGAGTGCACGCCGGCGCTTTTCATTGCTCGAGTCGATGATGGTGAGGAGCGTGTACTGCTTTCCGACGTGGTCGTAGGGAACCGCGGTTACGGTCAGGTCGAGATCCTCAACGCCGCGTTCGAGCTGGAGCTGAATACGGCAGTCGTGCGTTGCCGTGGACTGCGTCTGCTGGCTCTGCGTAATCGCGCGAAACGCGCCGCAGAGCTCGCATGCCTCTGAACTCCCGCACCCTCTACTCGCCTCGATTGCGTGCACGCAGCGAAGGATGTCCCCCGGTCCTTCAAACTGCGTCTTGTGGGGTCGTAAGCCCACGAAGTCGAGCAGCTCTTGTTTGCCAAAGACAACTTGCTGGTGCTCATCTACGATCGCAATCAAAACCGGGAGTGTGTGCAGGGCTTCTGCCACTGCAGACGAGTAGGGGACTCGCACCTGGAGCGTAGATTGATCAATCATAGATGATAGAGATTTTAGCGCTAAGGATGTAATTTGTCCATGTATTGCGCGACGCGCGCCGAGAAATCTGCGGCGAAGAATGCGTACCTCAAAAACGCTCAAGCTTTTGTCGCGGAGCAACGATTCTAGAAGAGAAGCATTGGAGGTTGCATGAAACGTTTGGTAACTGTGGTGAGCCTACTGCTCGTCCTCTCTCCCCTACTCGCGCAGCAAGTCACGATGACCGGTACCTGGCAATTGTATCGGCTGGACACGGTCGGCACGTTCTCGCTGAACGAATATCGGACAAATGCTCCCACCAGTAGTTTTGTAGACGCGACTCTTCAACTCGAGGCTGATGGAACGATGATCTCCGACTCGCAGAGCCTCCGCTTCTTGAGCTGGCAGATGACCGATCAGTTTCTCATCTTCGAGACACCGTCTGGCAATGCATTCTACAAAGCTCGTGACCTCAGTCCCGACGTGATCTTCTTGGTGAGTGTGGTGGTAACCGAACGGAACGCGACGGTCACTCAGATTGAGGCTAACCCCAACGCAAACCTAATGCTTGTTCGGATCGGGAACTAATCGCTCGCTACGTCGCGGTAATGATGGTCGATTCTTGTTTCATATCTGAAGAAATCACGCGGTTCCGGCCGGTCTCCTTTGCTTCGTAGAGACCACTATCCGCTCGGTCGACCATCTGTTCGATTGTGAGTCGCAACCGCTGACCAAGTGCAGCTTCCGTTGTAAGCCCCGTGAGCCCAATGCTTGCCGTAACCTGACGCTCAACACCGAGGAACTCGGTCGTTGCGATCTTCTCCCGCAGGCGTTCGGCAACTTCGATGCCTACCGAAAGCTCAGTCTCGGTAAGAATTGCACAGAACTCTTCCCCGCCGAATCGTCCCACGAGATCGGTTGACCGGAGGCTCTCATTCAACACCGAGCCAAGCTTCCGCAGAACCTCGTCTCCGACCGCATGTCCATACGAGTCGTTAATGCTCTTGAAGTGATCAAGGTCGAGCATAAGACAGCACACCGGGGTTTTTGCGTGAAAGGAGCTGTCTACCGCCTTCTCTCCGGCTTCCATAAACGCCTGCCGGGTCAGGACCCCGCTCAGTTGATCGATCTCTGCCCGCTGTCGCATAATCCGATAGACTCGTGCATTTGAGAGCGCGATCCCGACAAATTCCGCCATACGCATAATCGCGAGGATCTCGTGCTTGGAAAAGGTCTCGTCCTTTCGAGTCACGACCATCACGCCGAGGAGTTGCCGCCGTACGTTAATGGGGGCGAGCAGGATGTGCGGTTCTCCGTCTTCCGTTGGCGGCACGAGGTCAGGGGCGTGGCTCTTGACCATTCCGTGGACTCGCTTGAGCCGCTTGCGCGCGAACGCCTTCCAGTTGCTCTGGGTCACCTCCGCCGAGCCACCGACAAACGTAAGCATTCGGTTCTCGAGCTCGCATACCATCGCTGAGTCAAACGTGACTACCGTCTGCAACTGATCCACGACCGCCTCAACAGCTTCAGTCGCGTCGAGCGTAGAAACCACGACGGCGCCCGCAATTTGCAGCGCTTCCGCTTCCTGCGGACGAATGGCGCTTCCGCTCTCGTACTCCTCGACGAGCTCTCGGAGTGACTGTAGCTCCGTTGCATCTTCCTGGTGTCCGATCACAACCACGGGCAATCCTCGCTCATCTCGCTTCTGTGCGAGCGCATGGACCATGATGTTGCTTCGTGACCCGTCACGGTTGACCTCGAGATAACGAACCTTGAGCTCGTCAGTGTCACCACGGAGGAACTCACGCACGCTTTGGACCACCTCGAGGCGGTCTGACTGCGCTATCGTACTGCACCACGGCAACGCCTCCGGATTCGGGGGTTCTGGACGGAGCATAGTGGAGCGTTCGATCTCCCGGAGCGCGCCGTTGCCGACTCGCTTCCCGGTCTCGAAGTCGATATAGAACAGTCCTAGGGTATCTATGGCGTCGTGCTCGAGACAGACTGTGTGTTGCGTTTGCGCAGACATCGACCATTCTATTTGTATCCCATTTTGTCTAATCTGTCACGTTCTTTTGGTTGCTCGATTGATGAGCCACGAGTACACTGAGTCAAAAAAGAGGAGAACTGCATGGCCGAACAAAAGAAT
>JBMCTC010000144.1:0-8109 GCA_048624115.1 Spirochaetota bacterium | reverse complement strand
CGTGCCTGCGGTGACTGAGGCGCGCGTCGCGCCACGCGAACTCGGCGGCGCGTTCCGGCCACCCCGGCGCGGCGTAGGCCCATCCGTCGCTGCGAATGTCGGCGCCGATCCACTCCTGGTAGGGATTGTCGACCGGTTGCGACCATGTGGGAGCGTCCGGAGTCGAGGCGAAGCAGATCGCGCCTGTGGGCAAGACGCCGTCGGTCGCTCCCGCTTGCTCGGCGGGCACCCCTGCCCGAAGGTTGCCGAGCGCGATGTCCTCCGCTGTGCATGCGTAGGGCAGGTAGCGCAGCCATGACTTGCCAACATCGTCGGTCGAGAAATCTCGGCCGTGCTCCTCGAGGATGAGAAGTCCCAACAACGTGTATTGAAGATCGTCGTCGACCAGAATTGCGTTCAAATTGCTTCGAGTGTACGCGTCGGTGCGACTCGTGTTGTAGCGGATGCTCTCCGGCTGAGGAACCTCACTCCAGTAATCAGTCGGCGGAAACGCGTCGCCGATCTGCGCGGCCCACTGCTCCATGGACTCGGACTTCTTGAGCTCCACCGGTGCCCCGAGAATGCACCCGGCACTCCGCGCGAGCAACGCTCCGGAAAGACGCTCGCGATAGGCATCCCCTTCGGGCGGATGGAGTTCTCGGTGCGTCCGGCGCGGTCGAGCCGCCTCGATCGCTTCGAGGCTGTCGGGCTCGCGCGCGCGGAGCTCGTCATGCTCGGCCACGGCGCGTATTGCGTCCAGCGCGTTGGCGAGCGCCTTCTTTGCGGCGGCCACGTGCCTTTCGGCCGCATGAGCGCCTCGCTCCGACTTGAGCTCGGCATAACGGTCAATGAGATCGGTGAGATCCTTGAAGCTCATCTGTTCCATGAGGCATACTCTCACAGCTTTGACGATTTGTCGCCGCCTGAGGTTTTGCTCACCAACGCGTCTGATGGTCGGGGGCTGTCTTGCCAGGCTCCGCCCGGCAGAGCATTCACCGCGCGGCGGCTTTAGGAGATACTGATGAAAGAATGGGCAACGCGACGACCGGCCGCGTGTTTTCTCTCGATTACGTTTGCGTGGTCGTGGGTCTGGTGGATACTGGATACCCGGCGTCGCGTGGTACGTGCAAGCTCAGCCCGAAGCGATTCCCGCTGCGCTCTTTGTACTCGCACTGATCGGCGCGTTTGGGCCAACGGTGGGGGCGATCGTCACGACACGCCTGCGCGGCGAGTCGGTCCGCGACCTTCTCGCCAAGCTCGTTCGCGTCCGCGGCACCGGCGCGTGGATCCCGATCGTGATCGTGCTGCCGCTCGTGGTTTTGGCCGCATCGCTCGCGATAGCCGCCGCCCTTGGACAAGACCTCGGGCCGGTGGTGTTCGGTCCGCGGGTGCTCCTTCTCGCGCCCATCACGATGCTCGCGGCGGTCGCGCGGTACACACTCAACCTGGTCGGAGTCTCGATGATTTACAGCGTGGCGGTCGTCCGTTCAGGAGGGAGCGTGCTCGTGGCAATCCTGCTCCACATGGCCATCAACAGCGCCGCGAGCGTGATTCTGCCCGCCTTTCCTGCAACCAGCGTCGAAGCAATTCTGCGCGTGAACTTCATCCAATCGATGATCATGCTCGGCATCGTCCTGGTACTCATTGCCGCCTACCCGGTGGGGAAGACTCGTCGGGAGGCGTAGTCCATTGTCCTGGGCGAGCCGCGCGCCGAGCCGCCCTTAAATCGCGAACCAGCGCTTCTTTCCCCAAATGTCGTGCCAGAAGTGCATGACGGGAGGCCACTTGGGGTCGGGGAGCTCGGACTCCCATGCGGCGAGGCGTGCCAGGAGCTCGGCCACGACATTGGGATGCTCGGAGGCCACATCGACCTGCTCTGAGGGGTCGGCCTCGAGATTGTAGAGCTCGATTCGCCGTTCACCTTCAGGAACATCAGGCGCCCCGTCCTCGGTGACGATGAGCTTCCAGTGCCGTGCGCGAACCGCCTTGTTGTAGAAAGAGCGAAAAAAGAGCGCTTCGTGGAGAGGGCTCGCGCGCTCGGCTCGATCGGAAACCCGCCGCAGGCGCGGAATGAGGTTTACCCCGTCGACGGCAAGAGCCGGCGGGCGCGGCACGTCTGCAGCACGGGTCGCCGCATCGACGGTCGCAAACACGTCGAGGAGCGAGACCGGCTCGTCGACCACGCGTCCGGCAGAAATTGCCTTCGGATATCGAATTAGAAAGGGCACGGCGGTTCCACCCTCGAAGTTCGTGAACTTGCCGCCGGCAAGCGGGCCGTTGTCCGTAACGCCGAGGTAGGAGGTGCCGCCATTGTCGCTCGTGAAGATAATCATCGTCTCGGCGGCGATCCCCTGCCTCTCCACTGCGTCGAGGATTTGCGCGACCGCGTCGTCGAGGGCGGCAATCATGGCCGCGTAGGTGCGGCGGATCGGATCGTCGATGTGAGCGAGCGCCTCGACGTCACGCTCGGGAGCTTGCAGCGGCGTGTGCGGAGCGCTGAAGGGTAGATATAAAAAGAAGGGCTCATCGGCATGCTTTCGAATGAACTCGGAAGCTTCGTCGGCAAAGCGAAACGTCAGATACTCCTCTTCCTCGACCACGACGTCGTTTCGCACGATCGCGGAGTATCCGGTGCGCTCCTGCCGCCACATGTGCCGATCGGAGAAATCATCGATCGGCGTGTCGACAACGCCGGGCGTACCAATCGGAGCAAAAAGCGAGAATGCCTCGTAAAAGCCGTAGTACTCCTCGAAGCCACGGTTGAGCGGACTAAACGCGCGGTCATAGCCGAGGTGCCACTTTCCAACGATGGACGTCCGATACCCTCGAGCTCGCAGGAGCTCCGCAAGGTTGATCTCGGAGGCGGGTAGCCCCTGACGAGCCATCGCCTCGCGGGGAGGTATGCCGTAGCCGGCGACTGGGCTCATCGGATCGGTGTCTACGAGGTAGCGGAAGCCGAGATACTCGAGGCGGTTGCGTGCGTATCGCGTGTGAGGTTGGAGCTCGAAGCCAAAGCGTTGCTGGTAACGGCCCGTTAAGAGCGCGGCCCGAGAGGGAGCGCATATCGTGGCGGTGGCGCTTGCCTGCGTAAACGTCGCGCCCTCGAGCCCGATGCTGTCGATCGCCGGAGTCGGTACGGGGGCCGCGCCGTGTCTCGCGCCGTAGAGGCTCACGTCGGTTCGCGCGAGATCATCGGCAACGATCAGAATGATGCGTGGTGCGTTTGCCGACCGGCCGAGCGCCCGCTCCGCCTCGAGGTATCGACGCTTCTCTGGCGACTCTTCGAGTGTCCCTGCGATCTGCCAGTCACGATCGGTAAGCGGCCAAAGCAGCCACGCCAAGAGCGCCACCGCCGCGATGAGAATGGCCCCACGACGGACCGCCCGATTTCGCTCGTTTACCATCGGTGCGCATCATCGCACGGGCGGCGGCGTTTGAGAAGCGCGCGTCCTACACGCCCGACCGCTTCTTTGACTTGAATAGCGCGATGTAGATCTGCCCGATAATGAGCGGCACGAAGCTTGCGCCAATTACGAGTGCCCAACCGTTTATGGTTGGCTGTGTGATTTGAAGCACGTCAGCGAGGAACGGCAGATATACCGCCAAGAGAAGCAAGCCTCCAGAGAGGCCGATTGCTCCCCAAACGTAGCCGTTGCGGGTAATCTCGTTGTTAAACATCTTTGCGCGAGGGTGGCGCATGTTGAGAGTGTGAAGCAGTCTGCTCAACGAAAGCGTTAGGAACGAGAGCGTCACGGCTCCGGTATTATCGAGGCCGAGCCAGTTGTACGCCAGATAGAAGACGGCAAGGAGGTTTGCTCCAATCACAACTCCGTAACCGATGATTTCGGCCCAGTGGAACTTGGTCACGATCGACTCTTCCTTGTCGTGGGGAGGTTGGTCCATGATCGTTGGATCCCCGCCGCCGACCCCGAGGGCAAGCGCGGGAAAGGCGTCGTTCAACACGTTGAGGTAGAGAATTTGCAGCGGCAACAACGGCAGCGGAGCGCCGATCGCCGCGGCGATCGCCACGGCAAGAATCTCGCCGACGTTTCCGGACAAGAGGTAGATTACGAACTTTCGAATGTTCTCAAAGATGATTCTGCCCTGCTCGACTGCGGCCACGATCGTCGGAAACGCATCGTCCTGCAGGATCATGTCTGCAGCCTCTTTTGCAACCTGGGTTCCCCGCTTACCCATCGCAATACCGATATCGGCGCTCTTGAGGGCCGGAGCGTCGTTCACGCCGTCACCGGTCATCGCGACGATCGACCCGTGATCCTGATGGCGGTCGATCAGGTTGAGCTTTTGCTTGGGCGAGACGCGAGCAAAGATCGAGGTCTCGATGATCCGATCGCTGCCCTCGCCGTCGCTTCCCATCTCATCGAACTCGCTACCGTGGATGACCGGCGCCTCCGGATCGTCTACGAGGCCTACGGCGTTAGCGATGTGGCGGGCGGTCTCAGGTTGATCGCCGGTGACCATGATTACGCGGATGCCGGCGGCCTGACACTCGTCAACTGCCTCGCGAACGGCCTCTCGAGGCGGGTCCATAAATCCGACGAGGCCGAGTAGTTCGAGGTTGGCATAGAAGTCGGTCTCGGGCGAGTCGGCCCGCTTTGTTGCAAGCCCGAGGACACGGAGCCCAGTCTTGGCCATCTCGAGGTTGTGCTCGCGCCACTCTTCGCGCTGGGCATCATCAAACTTCGTCGAACCGTCCCCGCCGTAAACTCTGTCGCACGCGTCAATCACCTCGTCTGGGGCGCCCTTTACCGCGACGAGACATCCGTCGTCGGATTCGTGCACCGTAGCCATCTTCTTGTTCTCACTATCAAATGGATCCCGCTCGACCTCGGGCATCTTCTCGAGGAGCTTATCGTGGGAGAGTTCGGCGAGGTCTCCCATGTCGCGTAGGGCGATCTCTACCGGATCCCCGGTCGACTTCTTCACTTCCTCACCATCGTCATTCGTCTCTCGCTTGCGCTCGGCATCGTTGCAAAGCACGGACACCTCGAGTGCCCGCCGCAAGACCTCATTCTCCTCGACCGAGACGGTACCGTCCCCGCTCTTGAAAGCGCCTGAGTCAGCCTTGACGTCGACGTCGAGTTTGCCCGAAACGAGCCAAAGCTGCTGCACAGTCATCGAGCCTGCGGTAAGCGTGCCGGTTTTGTCGGTGCAGATCACGTTCGTCGCGCCGAGGGTCTCTACCGAGCTCAACCGCCGCATGAGCGCGTTTCGCTTGAGCATGCGATACATGCCGCGTGCGAGTGCCACCGTCGCGACAATCGGCAATCCCTCGGGTACCGCGGCAATAGCCAGTGCAATTGCCGTTCCGATCATGAGCGTGAGTTCGCGCCCTGCGAGTAATCCCGCCGCTCCGACCACCATGGCAACACCGAGCGTGATGTAGACAAGCCTGCGCCCGAGGCGATCGAGGCGATCCTCGAGCGGCGTCTGCTGATCTTCTGCATTCTCTACGAGCGACGACACCTCGCCAATCTCTGTCTGCATTCCCGTGGCAATGACAACGCCCTCGCCCTGCCCTCGCGTAACCGATGTTCCTTTAAACACCATGCTGGTTCGCTTGGCGAGGGGAACATCGCCCTCGATCGGCTCGGCGCTCTTCTCTACCGGTTCCGACTCGCCGGTCAGCGCCGCCTCGTCCGCCTGCAGCTTGGTCGCCGTGATAATGCGAACGTCGGCGGGAATCAGCTCCCCGGCCTCGAGAATGACGATGTCGCCGGGCACGACCTCTTTCGCAGAGATTCGCTTCTGAGAACCGTCGCGTCTGACCTTCGCCTCGATCTCGTCCATCTCTTGTAGAGCCTCGATCGAACGCGTCGCGCGAAGCTCGGTAAAGAACCCGACCGCCGTGTTGATCGCGAGCACGATCACGATCGCGGCGCCGTCTATCCATGCCTGTCTGGCAAACGAGACGACCGCAGCAGCCACGAGTATGTAAATGATGAGACTCTTGAACTGGTCGAGAAGGATCTCCCAGGTGCCGCGTCCCTCGATCTTTCGAAGCTGGTTTGCCCCGTACTTCTCGCGCCGACTCTCGACCTCTTGCTCGGAGAGACCCTGGCTCTGCTCTACGTCGAGCGAGCCCAGAATCTCGTCGGCAGGTTTGCTCCAGCTCTTCTGGGGTAGATCCGCCCCTGCGGGGCCGGCTTCGTCCGATTGCCCCTGCTTCTTCTTGCTCATGGTCATCTATGTACGCCTCTTCGCCTGGAACAGACATAAGCCACATGGGTTGATCGAGACAAGGCGTTCGGAGAGCTCAGGGTTCCGTTATGCCCACTGGGGGACATCTATGATAGACTGAGGGGCGGAGCGGTACCATGAAGCATCTATTTGTTGTTCTCCTGAGTGTGGTTGCGGTCGCGGGCCCTGCTGCAGCCCAGTCCGTCGAGGACGTTCTGCGTGAGGCCGATCGGTTGGTCGCTGAGAGGCAGTACGATTCCGCATTCGAGGTCTTGGCCACGAGCCAGGTTTCGTCGACTCGTGTGCTGGCAAAACAGATTGATATCGTCACCCAGTACTTCGTGACGAGCATCATGCACCAGATGTTTGCCTTGACCGACCTCGACTCGGGTCAGTCCTTGATGGAGTTGCGCCGAAGCGGCGGAAGCTACCAGATGCGTTTGTTCGATCCGGCGGCAGTGGCCGAACCTATCCTGCAACAGCAGGAAGCACCTGAGCTTGCGGCCGCGCTTGCTCGATACTATGACGACGCACTCAATCGATACGGAAACGATTGGGTCATGCCTGTCGAGCAAGTGCGCGAAAAGGTCGTCGATTATACGAGACGAGCGGTGGCCGGTGGAGCAGGCGACCAGGCACCGCTGAGTGCTGCCGCAACCTATCTCCTTCAGGCGGGTGACTCCGCAGAGGCTGCAAATCTCTTTGCGGCATCGATCGAACTTGATGCAGATCACGCGCCCGCGCATTACAACTATGCCATCGCACTCGGGCAGACTGGGCGGGCTGCCGAGGGGATCGAGCACGCTACTCGTGCCGCCGAGCTCTACGAGTACGGTCAGCATCAGGCCGACTCGTATGTTCTGCTCGGACAACTGCACAACGCGATCGACCAGTCCGCCGAGGCACTCGCCTCGTTTGAGCAAGCGGCCCGCACGGCGCCGGGTTACCACTATCCTCACCAGTTCCTGGTCACGGAGTACCTGAGGCGCGACAACCCCGACGCGGCGCAGCAATCGGCGGCAGTGATCATAGCGGCCGACCCTGCGAATCCAACCGCACCCCAGATCGTGATCTCCCTCTACAACCGGGCGCACGCTCTCGAGCACCTGGTCACGGCGCTGGCGGTGATCGCCGTGCAGTACCAGGGCAACGCTGAAGCGCACGGGAACGTCTTGTTTCACCTTGCAGAAGGTCACTTCCGCCTCGGGCAGTTCCAGGAAGGACGTCGCACCTTGGTCGAGGCACGCGACGAGTTCCGGCGAGTCTACGATTCGGATCACCCTGTGTTCGGGGAGATAGAGCGCGCACTCAAAGAAACCGCGGAATCGTGATTTGCGCTTAGCTCCTGGTGCTCCCGTAGGGGCGCGACCGCAGTTCTATCGCACAGGTCGATAGAAACCACCGGGATGGTTCTCGTATACGGCTCCGTCACCGTGAGCCGCGAGTCGCCTCCGCTTCCCGCACCAGGGCCGCAAGTAACTCATCGTATGCCGGAGAGTTGCGCCACGACCGATTGGTGAGCATGACAACCGCGATGTTCTCGTCAGGGTCAAAGAGCGCGGCGGTCGCCACTCCCGGGTCGCCGCCATAGTGCCCGACGAACGAGCCAAAAGGCATCTCGTACCTTGCCCAGACGTGCCCGATGCCCTCCACAGGAGGTGGAAGCGCTGCGGCGACGCTCTTCTCACCTAGTATTCGCGTTCCGTTCCACTCACCTCCGGCTGCCCACATGCCCACGAACGCTGAAAGGTCGCCAACGGTGGTCCGCAGTTGTCCAGCAGGATAGTCGGGGTCCCGTAGGGTCGACGGAACGCTCCGGCAAAGTAGGGAGCAGCAACACTCCCGCGCTCTGGCTCGGGAACCTCCCCCAAGAAGCAGGTCGTTCGGGTCATTCCGAGTGGCGAAAAGATCTCCCGAGCAGTAAAGGAA
>JBMCTC010000143.1:0-8164 GCA_048624115.1 Spirochaetota bacterium | reverse complement strand
CCAACGAAGGCGTTGTTGCACGCGGTCAAGACCAAACACGAGGCGGCGCTGGCAGCCGACTGGGGAATGATCTTCGGCGAGCCCGAAGTCGATCTGGACAAGCTTCGCTCGTGGAAAGAGAGTGTGGTTCAAAAACTCACCAAGGGGTTAGGTTCGCTTTCGAAACGACGGAAGATAGAGCACATCCACGGAATGGCTCGCTTCAAAGACGACCGGACCCTTGTCGCGGCAACCGACGAAGGCGAGAGTGAGATCACTGCAGAGAGCATCATCCTTGCTACCGGTGCCCGGGCTCAGATTCTCCCGATGATGCCGGACGATGATCGCGTCTGGACCGCGGAGTCGGCGCTTGACTTACCCTCGATTCCCAAGCGGCTCTTGGTTGTCGGTGGAGGCTACATCGGCCTCGAGATGAGTTACACCTACCAGGGACTCGGATCGAAGGTAGACATCGTGGAGATGACCGACGGGCTTATGCCTGGTGCGGATCGGGATCTCGTGAAGGTGTTTACCGATGCAAACGAGAGCAAGTACAACCGGATCATGCTGAGTACCCTCGTTGACTCTGTGGAACAGCAGAAGAAGGGCCTCAAGGTGAGTTTCAAGGGCGACGGTGCGCCGGACGGCCCCGAGACCTACGATGCGATCCTGCTCGCGACCGGTCGCAAGCCGATACTCGATACGCTCGACCTCGACAAGACAGACGTTGAGCTCGACGAGGATGGCTTCGTCAAGATCGACCATCAGCTGCGCACCACGAGCGAGAACACCTACGCGGTCGGAGATGTCGCAGGCTCGCCGATGCTTGCTCACAAGGGCCTGCATGAGGGGCGGATCGCAGGATCTGTGGTCGCGGGCGACACCGCTGCGGCTATCGATACCGAGGCGATCCCCGCAGTTGAGTACACCGACCCTGAGATTGCCTGGGTCGGACTCAGCGAGACCGATGCGAAGAAGGAAGGACGCGAGATCGAAGTCGCACGCTTCCCCTGGCAGGCCTCCGGTCGTGCGCTCACCATGGGCCGATCGCACGGTCTTACGAAGCTCGTCGTAGAGAAAGGGACCGAGCGCGTGATCGGTGTTGGCATTGCCGGCGCCCATGCGGGAGAGCTCATTCCCGAAGGCGTACTCGCCCTCGAGATGGCGGCAACCGTGCGTGACATCGAGCTCACGATTCATCCTCATCCCACCCTTTCTGAGACTATCCGCGGGGCGGCCGAGCGCTTCTTCGGAGCCGCGACCGACGTGTAGCAACTACCCAACGACCGCGCCTGGCATGATCCTTGCTTCTTAGCATGTATGGACGATAGAGCGGCAGTGGTCCGATCCGTGCGGGGAAGTGTAATTGACGTGACATTCGAAGACGATCTTCCCCAGATTAGGACGTGCCTGCGTGCCGGCGAAGTAGTCATGGAGGTGCTTCATCACCTCGATGAGCACTCGGCTCGCTGCGTTGCCCTGACGGCCACCGAGGGCTTGGCCCGCGGCGACGTGATCGAGAACACCGGCGCCCCGATCAAGATACCCGTGAGTGACAAGCTTCTCGGGCGAATGATCAACGTGCTCGGCGAGCCGCTCGACAAGGGTGAACCGATCGAAGGAAATCCGACCGAGATCTACCGAGACCCGGTTCCACTCTCGGAGCAACGAACCGGTCGCGAGGTGTATGAGACCGGCATCAAGGCGATCGATGTTTTGAGCCCACTCGAGAACGGCGGAAAGGCTGGGCTCTTCGGAGGTGCCGGTGTCGGAAAGACCGTACTCATTATGGAACTCGTGAACAACGTCGCGCAGTTTCACGCGGGGCGAAGCGTGTTCTGCGGCATTGGTGAACGAAGCCGAGAGGGAGAAGAGCTCTACCGCGAGATCGAAGAGGTAGAGGTGCTCGACAAAGCGGTTCTCGTGTTTGGTCAGATGAATGAGCAACCGGGCGCTCGCTTTCGAGTCGGGCACACGGCGCTCACTGTCGCGGAGTATCTGCGGGACAGTCGCAGGCAAAACGTGCTTCTGCTGGTGGACAACGTCTTTCGCTTCATTCAAGCGGGCGCGGAGGTCTCAGGGCTCTTGGGGCGAATCCCCTCGCGCGTTGGGTATCAGCCGACACTCGGCAGCGAGCTCGCGGAGTTTCAGGAGCGGATCACCAACACCGCATCCGGTTCGATCACTTCGGTCCAGGCAGTCTACGTTCCGGCGGATGACTTTACCGATCCGGCGGCCGTTCACACGTTTGGACATCTCTCTGCGAGCATCGTGCTCTCGAGAAAGCGTGCGAGTCAGGGGCTCTATCCGGCGATTGACGTACTGCAATCGCAGTCAAAGATGCTGACACCGTCGGTGGTTGGGCAGCGTCATTACGACATCGCTCGCCAGATCAAGCGAACACTTGCCGAGTACGAGAATCTCAAAGACATCATCGCCATGCTCGGGATGGAGGAGCTCTCGAACGACGACAAGCGAACAGTGGCGCGGGCGCGGCGAATCGAACGATTCCTCACACAACCGTTTTTCGTGACTGAGCAGTTCACCGCTAATGAGGGGCGCGCTGTTTCGTTAGACGATGCGCTCGAAGGCTGCGAGCGCATCCTCCAAGACGAGTTCTCGGACATCAATGAACGAGAGCTCTACATGATAGGCTCAATAGATGAGGTGGAAAGATGACCGTGCGTGTCTATGTACCGGCGAGAACTCATTCGTTTGCACAGGTGCAAGCGGTGGATCTCGACACCGTGGAGGGACACTGGATGCTGCTTCCCCGGCACGTTGACTGTGCCGGTGCTCTCGATACCGGTCTTGTGAGAGTTGTTCGCGAGAACGGCGAAGAACACTATGTCGGTGTCGACGGCGGCACGTTTGTGAAGATCGGCGAGCGAGTGATGGTGTCTACGCCGCGTGCAGTCGTGGGGCGCGAGCTTGGTTCGATCTTTGGCGAGCTCGAGGATCGCAGAGCAGAGCGGCTTGAGCACCAGAAGCACGCGCAGGCGGCGTTGGCGCGCCTCGAGGTAGAGATGGCGCGCTCGATTTTCGAGAACGAGGGAGAGCTATGAGCGACGAACGCGATCGCCGCTTTGCAGAGAAGCTCAAGCGCGACGAATCGCGTCGAATGAAGGCGGTCCGCAAACGAGAGCACGGCGATCGTTGGGCAGGTCTCGGCATGATCGGATTGGTCGGATGGGCATTTGCCATTCCGATGCTTGCAGTCTTGTCGGTTGGGATCTGGCTCGACACGCAGACCGATTCGCCGTTCGCGTGGTCGCTCATGGCAGTGTTTGTTGGCGCGTTCATCGGAGGCTTGAACGCCTGGTACTGGGTGCGTCACGAAGAGCATAACACTAAAGAGGAACACGAGCGTGAATAGCGGGGTAGCAGTTGCGATCGGCGTAGCCGCGGGAGCGGTTGCAGGAATCGTTTTTTTTGGCGGGCTGCTCGCCACGACCCGTCGCATTGCCGAGGCGAAGAAGGCGGTGCTGCTCGTCATCGGGAGTTTTGTGCTTCGCATGGCGGTGGTGCTTGTCGGGGCGTGGGCGGTCGGATCGTACGTCGGCCTATGGGCGATCGCCGGCTACCTGCTCGGGCTCACCGCCGTTCGAATAATTCTCGTTTCAACCGTGAAGAAGGCGCAGTATGAACCCCACACCTGATTCCATCGTGTTTTGGCAACAAGGATTCTTCGTCCTGAACGGCACCATCGTGTTCACGTGGTTCGTGATGCTGATTCTCGTTCTCATCTCCGTTCTGGCGACCCGCAAGTTATCCTCCGGCAAAAAGATCTCTCGCTGGCAGAATATGCTCGAGATCATTGTGGGATCGGTGCGAGGCCAGATGCGCGAGATGCTCGATCGGGGCGGCCTACGCTACCTCGCGTTCGTGGGAACGCTCTTTCTGTTCATCTCGGTTGCTAACCTACTTGCGGTGCTACCCTTCTACGATCCGCCCACCGGATCACTCTCCCTCGCGTCGGCCCTGGCCGTTGCAGTCTTCTTTGCAGTGCCGATATTTGGAATCGCAGAGCGAGGCGTCGGAGGCTACTTCAAACACTATCTGCAGCCATCACCCCTCATGCTGCCGTTTAACATTATCAGCGAGCTAAGTCGCACGCTTTCGCTTGCGGTTCGTCTGTTCGGGAACATCATGAGCGGAACGATGATCGTTGGTGTGCTGTTGAGCATCGCCCCGATTCTTGTACCGCTCATCATGGAGGCGCTTGGTCTTCTGATCGGGCAGATCCAGGCCTACATCTTCGCAGCATTGGCAACGGTCTACATCGGCTCGGGGCTTCGCAGCAAAGACGCCCAAGAGAAGAATAACGAAGAGAAACAAAAACCAAAACAGGAGCAGAAGGAGTAAGTATGGACAGCCAAACCATAATCGGAATGGTCTCGATTTTCGTTGCCGGCTTTACCATCGCGATTGGATCGATCGGACCTGCCTTTGGCGAAGCCAAGGCACTCGCCCAGGCGCTTGCCTCGATGGCGCAGCAACCGGACGAGGCGAGCCGCATCAGCCGAACCCTCTTTATCGGATTGGCGATGATCGAGTCAACGGCAATCTACGCCTTTGTTGTCTCCATCATCCTCATCTTCGTGAATCCATTCTGGAATCAGGTTGTAGGTTAGGTGCGGGAGAGAAGCGTCCATGCAGTTTGATCTATTTACGTTCCTTGCGTCGCTCTTCAATTTCATCGTGCTCTTGGTGGTGCTCCGCATTTTCTTGTTCAAGCGCGTGACCAACGCGATGGACGAGCGCGAACAGCGGATCGAGAGCACATGGGACGAGGCGGAGGAAGAGAAAGACCAGGCGCAGCGATTGAAGTCGGAGTACGAGCAGAAGATGCAGGCTGCCGAAGACGAACGCGCCGAGCTTTTTCAAGAAGCGAAGCAACAGGCGGAGGCCGAGCGCAAGGAGAAGCTCGAGAAGCTCAGACGCGAGATTGACGAACGGCGCGAAGAGTGGCTTGCCGACCTAAAGGAACAGAACGAGCAGTTGATAAGCGAGATCGATCGCGAGGTCGCTCGCGCTACCGTGAGTGCGGTGCAGCGGGCTCTCGGAAAACTCGCCGACCGATCGCTCGAAGAGCAGATGGTTCACGTTCTTGCGCGTAGAGTGCGCGGTGAATGGGCGGATCAACTCAAAGAGCACGTTGATGGTGCGGCGATCGAGATTACAACATCCGACGAGCTTTCAAACGAGCAACAGGATGAGCTTCGAACCGCGTTCGAGGATGTTGGGAACCCCGAGGCGGTGCGCTTCGAGGTCGACGGCGAGATGGTCTGCGGCGCGCGAGTGCGCATTGGCGACAAGGAGCTCGGGTGGTCAATCGCCGACGAGACTTCGGAGATCGAGAACCGGGTGAACCGGCTCGTACGTGAGACGGCGAACGCGTAGGCGAGGAGGCACCGATGGCATTGAGTGGAGCAGCTCAGGAGATTCTCTCACGAGCGAGAGAGACTACAGACAAGGTGAGTTCCTCAAGGGGTCAGGCCGGTGACGGCGTACGGCTCAGCGAGGTCGGTCGCGTTCACTACTTGGCAGAGGGGGTCGCTCGCGTGTCCGGACTCCCGGGCGCCGGCAGCCAGGAGCTCCTGCAGTTCGAACACGGCGCGCGCGGGACTGCCTTCTCTCTCTTGGACGACGAAGTCGCGGTGATGCTGCTCGATGACCCTGAACAGGTGCGCTCGGGCGAACGGGTCTTTCGAACCGGAGAGGTCGTCAGCGTCCCCGTCGGCGAAGACCTCATCGGCCGCGTCGTCGATCCCGTCGGCAGGCCGCTCGATGGCAAAGGGAACGTTCACTCGAACGAAACCCGCCGAATCGAACAACCGGCTCCGGGCATCATGGACCGCGACCCGGTATACGTGCCGCTTCAGACAGGCATTCAGGTGATTGACGCGCTCGTTCCCGTCGGCCGGGGTCAGCGCGAACTCATCGTCGGCGATCGCCAAACGGGTAAGACTGCGATTGCAGTCGATACGATTATCAACCAGAAGCACACCGACGTGATCGCCGTCTATTGCGCGATTGGTCAGCGCACCTCGGCTGTGTCGCGCGTGGTAGCCGACCTCGAAGAGTTCGAGGTCATGGAGAACACGATTGTGGTTGCCGCCACAGAGGATGACCCACCCGGGACGAACGTGATCTGTCCCTACGCTGCGACAAGCATAGCCGAGTACTTTGTTGACCAAGGCAAGGACGTTTTGATCGTATACGACGACCTAACTCGTCACGCACGCAGCTATCGTGAGCTCAGCCTGCTGCTTCGCCGTCCTCCCGCTCGTGAGGCGTATCCCGGCGACATCTTCTACGTGCACTCAAGGCTTCTCGAACGCGCTACGCAAATGGATGAAGAGCACGGGGGCGGGAGTCTCACGGCACTCCCGATTGTCGAAACTGAAGAGGAGAACCTCTCGGCCTACATTCCGACAAATCTCGTGTCGATCACCGACGGTCAGATCTACCTCTCGCCGTCACTCTACGCGCAGGGTATCCTGCCGCCGGTCGACGCGGGAAAATCGGTCTCGCGAGTCGGGGGAAACGCTCAGGCCTCTCCTTACCGTCGCGTGGCCGGCGACCTTCGCCTCAGCTACTCGCAATTCGAAGAGCTCGAGAACTTTGCGCGCTTTGGTGTTCGACTCGACGAGGAGACGCAGCACACGCTCGACCGTGGTCGCCGCGTTCGTGAGTTGCTCAAGCAGCCGCAGTATCAGCCTCTTGCGACTGCAGACCAGATTGTCGCGCTGAATGCGGTGACTGAAGGCGCGCTCGACAATGTTCCGCTCGAGGACATTCAGGCCGCGAAGGATGAGCTTCGCCAAGGACTTGAGGAACGCGCCCCTGAAATTCGCGAGAAGCTCAACAACGGCGTGGGCCTCTCCGACGAAGAGCATGAGAAACTGACCGAGATCATCGTAGATATCATCAAGGAGTTTGTTGGTGGCGACCAAGCGGAAGCTTGAGAGGCGAATCGCGAGCACTGAGGACATGCAATCGATCGTGAGTACGATGAAGTCGCTTGCGGCGGTCAACGTGCGTGTATTCGGCCGCGCGCGAGATGCAATCGAGAGCTACAGCGAGACCGTCGAACGGGGCTTGCAGGTACTCTTTGCCGCCGAACCCTCGGCCCGGATCTCGGAAGCCAAACGGGGACCCGACGAACGCATCGGACTCTTTGTCTTTGGCGCGGTCCAAGGAATGAGCGCGCAGTTTACCGATCATATCGCTCATCACGCGGCCGAGGTTGCAGGCCATCTCGTCGGGGAGATCGAAGTCGTGGCGGTGGGTCCTCGGGTGGGAAGTCGATTGATCGACCTCGATATGGACATCTCCGCGCAGGTCGAGATGCGGGGCTCACTCGATGAGCTTCCGCGAGTAGTAGATGATTGCATCGTCCAGGTCGACCGGCTTCGCGCCGCCGGGACATCGAGAATCCTGCTCGTCTTTAACCGAGCGGAGCAACCGAGTTATCAACCCCACGATGAGGTGCTGCTGCCGTTGGACGCAGGGTGGCTCGAGCGGGTTCAGCAACGCACCTGGCCATCGCGCCAAATTCCCGCCACGGTCACAAGCACATCCCGTCTCGCTCCGGCACTCGTTCGCCAGTACATCTTCGCTTCATTCTATCGTGCCGCCGCTGAGAGCCTGACCGGCGAAAACGCAGTGCGTCTCTCGTCAATGCAGTCTGCGGAGAGCAATATCGATGAACGGCTCGGAGAACTCAATTCACTCTATAATCGCCAGAGGCAGCAAGAAATAACTTCGGAGCTATTGGATATCGTAGGAGGATATACAGCACTCGAAGAGTAAAAAAGCGTTCTTCCTCGCTTGACCACCCAAATTGCTGGGATTACTCTCAAAATACGGGGTGTGGGAATTCCGTTCCACGGCCCGTGCTGGATGAGGAGAAGAATGCAGCAAGTGACGTTCCACGGAATGGTGGGCAACAGTCGCGTCATGCGGCGCCTATACAAGCGGATCCGCAAGGTCGCGCCCTACAACATTCCAGTCCTTATCTCGGGAGAGAGTGGAACCGGAAAGGAACTGGTGGCGCGAGCCGTCCATGCCGAGAGCGATCGTCGCTCGGGACCGTTTCACGCTGTGAACACCGGTGCTCTGACACTGGAACTAATCAATAGTGAACTCTTCGGACACGAGAAGGGTTCCTTTACCGGCG
>JBMCTC010000142.1:0-8190 GCA_048624115.1 Spirochaetota bacterium | reverse complement strand
CATTTGGTGTGGATACATCTGAATGTGCTTGATGTTCGTCTTGACGTTGTAGATGTTCGCACGAAGCTCAAAGCCTGGATCAAGTTGATGCGATTCGAGGTAGGTCGCGAAAAACCGCCTGTTCGCAATGCCAAAGAGCATCGCGAAGCTCAACTCTCGCGCATAGTCGGCGTAGTACCCGGGTATGTCGATGTAGCCACTCACCCGCGGTGGGCCCGATTCGAGATCGATCATGACGTTACCGCTCCAGATGTCGTAATGGGTGAGAGTCGAGGACGAGCCGATCGACAGCGGCTCCTCGAGCATCGGCCGCAGCTTGTAGGCACCGTCGAGGATATCGCTCGGAATACTCCCGCTCGCCGCAACCTCCTCGAGAACACGGTCGTAGCGTGGCAGCCAGAACTCCGGCCACGAGGCAAACCGCTCTCCGGGCGCGAGTTCGACTCCCCCGAACCCCTCGCCGCGAATCTCGTGAAGCCTGCTCAGATCCGCGGCGATCTGATCAGTAATCGCGCGACGCTGACCGTAGTTCAACAGACCAAAGCACTCGTGCATCACCGCCCCCGGCACCCGACTCATGACCAAGAGCGACCCGGGGATCACTTCGCCTTCGGTGCTCACGAGCAACGGCTCGGGAACCGGCAGCTCACTCTGCTCGACAAACATCGAGAGCACCGAGAACTCGCGGGCGATCCCCTCGTCCGCCGTCCTCGGCGCAATCTTGACAACGAGGTCTCGCTCCCCGGCGCGGATACCTACAACCCTATTCCAGCAACCGCCGGTAAGCACGCGATAGCCCTCGACCCACACCTCCTGTTCGAGCGCCTCACTCGCAATCCGACTCAAGGCCCGATCGGAGAGGAAAGGGTCGATGGTTTCCTGTAACACCTGTTCTTGCACATTCACGACACCCATTTTACCAGCCCTGCGCCCCCGCGTAACCCAGAAGAACCAATGCGGCGGCTCGAGCTTCTCCGGGCGGCGTGAGCTCCGGCATGAGTTTCCGGCGGGCGTGTCGCATTACCGCCAGGCGGCGCGCATCGTCTCGAGGTCGGTCACGCGCGAGACGCTCTCGTGGCGGCCTTCGATAAACGAGTCGAGATTGTGGGCACTCCCAGCTGCTGTCGGCGCCGGCCATCCGGGCGGCGGACTGCGGTAAGAGCCGTCGGATCGTCGCATGTGGCGGCGGTCGGTAGTAAACGAGCCAACAAAATCCTGCGCCGGCACAATCACGAAGCGTGGGGCAAGCTCCGGGTACGCCTTAAGCACAGCCGCAGGGAATGTGGCCTCGATCCACTGATCGCATCTGATCGGACAGTCGAGCGTAGAGTCGAGGTCAAAGAGCATTCCCGCCTCTTCGTAGACGACATGGTAATCCCAGATCACCACATGAAGCGGTCCGCGACCCGCCTTCTGCCGAGAAACGAGGACCTGACGCGCCTGGTTCGAGATAAAGATCACTGTTGCACGTGAAGCGGCCGACGCGACTTCGGGCTCGAGCGCGAGGCGGCTCGCGGCAAGCCGGTAGATGTTCTCCTCGCAGAAGAAGGGCACGTAGTCAAACCTCATGAGCTCTCGCGCACGACAAGCCGAGTCGGCACAACCGCCTCGAACGGCCTACGCCGATCGTGAACATCGTTTGAATCGCTGGGGAGAGCACCGTCGCGACGGGCCTCGTTCCCGACGAGGTAGCGCGCCGCAGCCCGGCCGATCTCCTCGCTCGGCTGCGCCACCGTAGTCAGCGGCGGCCACGCGTACTGCGCCGCCCAGCGGTCGTCAAACCCGACGACCGCCACGTCGTGCGGCACCCGCACGCCAAGCTCGTGAAGTCCCGCCAAGAGCAGCAGCGCGCGTTCGTCGCTGTACGCTTGAATCGCATCGAGCCTCGGGTACCGCTTCAGGAGCTCCCCCACCCCGTGGCGGTAGCGTTCCGGTGAGCCTGGGTCGAACATGCGTTCCTCACCCCCGGCCGCGGCAAGCGCCCGGCGGTAGCCTTCGATCCTGCCGATCGAGTTGGATGGCCCGACGTAGGCGATACAGCGCCTGCCGCGGCCGATCAGGTGTTTGACCGCCTCCTCGACGCCCGCCGGGCGATTGATGCGCACCGCGGGCACCGATTCGTCGGTGTCGAGCACAACCACCGGCATCCCACGCGCCTCGATTGCCCGAACCAAGACAGAGACCCCGAGTCCGAGTCGGGCGAGAATTGCGACGCCACGCGGCTTGCCCCGACAGACGACCTCGGCCAGCGCGTCGGCCGCGGTGATCTCCTGCTCCGAGGCCATCACGACCGAGAGCGCGAACCCGGACTCGCGCAGGCGTGCCTCGATGCCGGCAATCCGTGCCATGTGCAGCTCATCCACCGAGTGCGAGACAACCACAACCTCTTGCTTGTAGCCAAGACGCAGCGATTGGGCAACGGGATCGGGCGCATAGCCGAGCCGCTCTGCGCAGGCGAGGATCTGCTCGCGGAGTTCGGCCCGAACGTAGCCCGAGCCACCGAGCGCTCGGCTCACGGTCCGAATCGAGACGCCCACCTCGGCGGCTATGTCTTTGAGGGTTGCCATGCCCCAACGATGATAGTACGCTCACTGCAATTATTGAAGCACATGACCTGGCAACGAATTCTCGATGCTGCACACTCCCCACAAGCCATCGCAAACGCCGACGACGACCGGCTCCCGGGCCGCATCATCTCGCAGCAGGGCCCGGTGCGCTTTGTCGTTACACCGGAGGGCCTGCTCGAGTGCCGACCATCCGGCTCGCTCTCGTATTTGATCGAGCTCGGAAGCTCGCCGGCGCCCGCCGTCGGCGACTACGTGACCGTGAGCGCTTCGGGGGGTCGGATCGAGACGGTGCTGCCCCGCTTCTCGGTCTTCGAACGAAAGGAGGCCGGAGACCGAGCGGTCGCCCAGGTCTTGTGCGCGAATGTCGATGCGGTCCTACTCGTAACGACCGGCCCTGCCGAGCGTGATTACAGCATCCGGCGGCTCGAGCGCTTCCTCGCGACGTTGGATCCCAGCGTCAAAGCGATCATCGTCCTCAACAAGTCGGACCTCGAGTCCGACGCCGAGTCTGTCGCACGAGCCACCCGAGCTGAGATCCCAAATGCAATGGTTGTGCCGCTCTCTGCTGCGCACGGAACGGGGGTCGACCGCCTGTGCGACCTTCTCCCGGAGCGCGGAACAATCGCGGTGGCCGGAAGCTCCGGAAGCGGAAAGTCGACTCTCATCGCTCGCCTCACCGGCGAACAGCTACAAACGGGCGACATTCGGGAGAACGACGGTCGGGGTCGCCACACAACCACCGGCCGATCGATGTATCCCTTGGGCGATCACGCGATCCTCGTCGACACGCCGGGCGTGAGAGAGGTGCAGCTCTGGGCCGGCGAATCGCCCGATGCACAGCTGGCCAACGCGTTTCCAGAGATTGCAGCTGCGGCATCCGGCTGTAAGTTCTCTGATTGCTCCCACCATCATGAGCCTGAATGCGCCGTGCTCGAGGCAGTTCAATCAGGCGAAATACCCCACTCCCGCTACCTGAGCTACCTCGAGCTGCACGAAGAGCTTAAGGGCAACGCGGCGCGCGAAGGTGCCCGTAGCCAGAAGCAAGAGCGACTGTTGAGCCGACGAGTCGCCCGCAAGGCGCGCGTAAAGCGAAGGAGTCGTGGCGGATGAGCAGACCAAAACGGACCGGCCCGAGCAAGCGTCCTTCCTGGGAGTCTGCTCTGGAAGACGTTCGAGTCCCGCTCGGCGGTGCCCCTGAACTCGTGTGCGTTCATTGTGGACGGTCATTTCCCGACCAAGCGCCCGGCACCGGCCAGCGCAACCACTGCCCCTTTTGCCTGTGGAGCCGCCACGTCGACGTTCGCCCTGGGGACCGCGCCTCACTCTGCGCGAAACCAATGGAGCCGGTTGCGCTCTGGGTTGCCGAGTCGGGTGAGCTACGAGTGATTCACCGCTGCAGTGGATGCGGCATCCTAAAACCCAACCGCCTCGCCGGTGACGATTCAGAGGAGGTTGTCGCGGAAATCGCGGATCGCTTACGTAATCGCATGACCGACGGGCAGTCGTCGTAGCCGGCGGCGAGCCTGAGCCGATTGAGACTGGAATCCCTCTCGCGCTATGCGTAGCTTTGAGAGATGCCTGAAGCGTTCTCACAAAGAATCTACGATCTTCTCTTTGACGAGGATGAGGAACGCGCGTGCAGCGATATTTCCGAGACCGAGTGCAAGGTCGCACCCAAGAACTTCGCTCTCAACGCCGGAAACGGTGCCGCAACAAAGCTTGCCGAACAGCTGGCAAGCCCTGACATCACCCTGACGTGGATGCTCTCCGCGCTCGGCGCACCTGTTTTCATAAGTGGCCTGCTGGTGCCGGTCAGGCGTGCGGGAAGCCTTCTGCCGCAGCTTGCCGCGAGTGGAGCAATTCGCGCAGCGGCCTTACGAAAACGCGTCTGGGTTTGGGCGGCAATCGCGCAGTCGGTGAGCATGGCGATCATCGCAATTGCGGCCGGCAGCCTGAGTGGGCTCGGACTCGGCGTCGTCGTTACCGTAACGTTGGCTCTGTTCAGCGTGGCGAGTGGGGTGGAATCGGTCGCCTATAAGGACGTGTTGGCAAAGACTATTCCAAAAGGACGGCGCGGAAGGCTCCTTGCGACCCGGGCAACGATCGGGGGGGCACTCACCCTCGCGGCGGGGCTGCTACTCTTTTTGACGTTTGAGGGTACCGAGACGCGGCTTCCCTACGTCCTGCTCGTCGCGTCTGCCGCTGCGCTTTTTGCCCTGTCGGCCATTCTCTTTGGTATGATCGATGAGGAACCTGGCGCCACCGAAGGTGGGCGGACGCCGTTTCAGGAGCTTAAGAAGGGTTGGCAGATCTTCGAGAGAGATGCACCCTTCCGCCGCTTTGTGGCGGCGCGCGCGCTCTTGCTCTTTGTGCTGCTCCTGCAACCGTTTTACATCATCGTGAGTAAGGAGACCACCGGAGAGTCGATAGGCGCGCTCGGCATGTTTGTTATCGCGGCAGGGGTGGGTCGCCTGCTCGGCGGACCGCTGTGGGGCAAGCTTGCCGATAGCGCCGCTGACAGGGCGATGGTGCTCGGCGGGGCGTTGGCGCTTCTCGTAGCAGGGTACACCTTTGCCTTTCCGTTCTTTGCAGACTCGGCGGGAAGCTTCTGGTGGCTTGCGCCGGTCTTTGTGCTCAACGCGATTGCCTATGCGGGCATTCGCCTCGGAAGGAAAACCTACCTCGTTGATTACGCGCCGGCCGACGAACGGCCGCTCTACGTAAGCCTCGCGAACACCCTGGTGGGAATCGTGATGCTTGCAGGAAGCCTGCTCGGGCTCATCGCCCAACTCACAAGCGTGCAGGTTACCATTGCCGTGGGCATCGTACTCCTGGCAGGGGGCGTTGGATTTGCGCTCGGCCTGCCACGAGTAAGTCAATCATCATAAGGAGAGAAGAATGAGTAACGAGCTACAACAGGAAAAGACAGGGGCCGATGTTCTGCGACAGATCGTCGTACTGGTCGTTGTCATTGGATCGACGATTGCCGCAAACGTTCTGAACTTTGTGACGGCGGTCACCGACACGGGAAACATCGCGAACGATCTCTTTTCGTCGAACGTCTTTTTCTTTCCCGCCTCATACGTCTTTGGTACTATCTGGCCGGTCATCTACCTTGGCATCGTCGGGCTTTCGATTCATCAAGCGCTGCCCTCACAGGCGACGAACCCGCGCTATCGGGCGGGCGGATACTGGCTTGCGGTGAATTTGGCGTTGAATGCAACCTGGGTTGCAGTCTTTGGTCTGCAACTCTTCACCCTCTCGTTGGTCACGATCATCCCGATCCTCGTCACCGGCGTGATTGCCTACGCAAAACTCGGTGTGGGGCACACGCCGAATGCTCCTACAGCCGAACGAGTTCTCAAGACGAGCGTTGGAATATACACCGCGTGGCTTACCATCGCGACGATCGCCAACGTCTCGCTCGCATTGGCGGCGGCTGAATGGGGTGGCTTCGGAATCGCATACGAGACGTGGGGTGTCATCATGTCTGCCGTTGGGATCGTCGTTGGCCTTCTCCTACTCGCACTCTTCAAGGATGCGAGCTTCCCCGGCGTCTATGCGTACGCCTATATCGGAATCTTTGTTCGACAACTCGGGAGCGTCCAACCGGTCGCGATCACCGCTGCAATTGGTGGAGGCGTGTTCATCATTGTGTTTGTGATCGTTCTCATACGCGGCAATGGGAAGAAGCCAAAGGCGTAGCGAGTGTCAAACCTCTCGTTTGAGTTTCGGTCGCCTCAACCGATCGTCTTCACGAGCGAGCAACGGTATCTCGTCGGCAACGCCGGCGCGATGCCGCTTATAGGCGATGAATCGGTACACCTTGTCGTTACCTCACCGCCCTACCCCATGATCGAGATGTGGGATGAGGTGTTCGCGCGTGCGAATGAGGCTGTATCGCCGTCGCTCAGCTCGGGCGACGGAGGCCGTGCATTCGAGGCGATGCACGAGGTTCTCGACGGCGCCTGGCGCGAGGCGGTTCGGGTACTGGTGCCCGGCGGCCTGTTGTGTATCAACATCGGAGACGCTACCCGGAGCATTGGTGACCGCTTCTCGCTCTACTCAAATCATGCACGCATTGTCGAGCGCTGCGTCGACCTCGGGCTCGAGTCGCTTCCGCTGATCCTGTGGAGAAAGCCGACGAACGCACCGAACAAGTTCATGGGCTCGGGCATGCTCCCGGGTGGAGCCTACGTCACGCTCGAGCATGAGTACATCCTCATCTTTCGCAAGGGCGGTAAGCGCGAATACACAAACGAAGATCGGGAACGCCGGCGTGCAAGCGCCTACTTCTGGGAGGAGCGAAACCGCTGGTTCAGCGACACGTGGAGCTTCACCGGCACCCGGCAAACTCTCGAAGCGCCGTCACTCTCCAAGGAGCTACGAACGCGAAGCGCTGCCTACCCGCTCGAACTGCCATGGCGACTCATCCATATGTACTCGCTCCAGCAGGATACGGTGGTCGATCCATTTGTGGGCACGGGAACGACGTTGCTTGCAGCCGCGGCTTGCGGACGAAACGGAATCGGCGTGGAGATTGACCCGGTGCTCTGCCGGATGGCCGCCAAGGCAGTGGCAGGCTCGCACGATATCATGCAGCGTGCGGCGCGTGATCGATGCGTGACGCATCGGGCGTTTGTCGCCCAACGAGCGCAGGAAAAGCCGCCCCGCCATCACAATGACCTGCTCGGGATGCCGGTGATCACGAGTCAAGAACGATTGCTTCAGATTCCATACGCCTCCGAGATCGAGTCAATCGATTCCGACTCATATCTGCATCAAACCATCTCCTATTCGTATCTTACGACGTGCGATGAGTGACGGAAACGAACAGGTTCCCTTCGACCTCTTCTACCGACGCGGTTGGGCCTATCTGACCGTCTATCCCTATAGCGTTCGTGGACAGGTCTATGTCGAAGACGTAGCAAATCGAATGAAGCTGCTCGGGGTGCCCTCGGTCAGCTCGACTGAGATTCGTGCAATCATAAACGAAGCCGGCGGAGAGCCGGTCAGGCTCGTCGAGTGGCCGGACGGCGTGCGGCTTGCCTCACACATCGAGCTCGCGATAGCCGAAGACGAGATGTCGGCGCAAGTCTCGGTGACCCCGCCGAAGAAGGGCGCCGCCCGGCTCGAGCCGCGAGACGTGATCGAGCATCTCGAGGCGAATGGAGTTGTGTACGGCATCGACCGCGACGCAATTCGCGTGCTATTGACTCGCGAGCGCTACAATCGAGAGGTTGTTGTTGCGAAGGGAACGCCGCCGATTCATGCAAAGGCAGCTCAGATCCGCTATCACTTCAACGCGAACCGCGGCAAGCCGTATCTCGAAATGCCATTCGATAGGATCAACCTCCGTGAGCTCAACTTCATCGAGAACCGAGAAGAAGGCGCTCTCTTGGCCGAGCTTATGCCGCCGGTACCGCCACGCGATGGGCAAACGGTTACCGGCAGACGACTTCCGGCAAACACCGATATCGAACCGAATGTGTTCATCGCCGGGCAGAATACGCGCTACAGCGAGGACAGACTCAAAATTTACGCCACCGCGCGAGGGAATGCGTGTGTCAAAAATGGCGCAATTGTGATTGAACCGGTCGTTACCGTGCAAAACGTGAATTAT
>JBMCTC010000141.1:0-8263 GCA_048624115.1 Spirochaetota bacterium | reverse complement strand
CATGATCGAACTGCTTCCGGTTGTCACGATTGACGAGGCTTTCGACGCGCTCGGGGCGACACGCGTGTGGGATTGACGACAGAGGCGGCACGTCACTCCTCCACAAACAGATCCCGATCAAAAGGTTCTTTACCTGCGGTAATCGCGCGAATCCACTCCTGAGCCTTTACAAATCCAACCTGCCGTGTGTCGTGGCGGGCATTCTCGTAGACAGCGTACTCGACCGCGCTTCCCTCCTCGCGAAGGGCGGCGACAAACGCGTCCTGCGACTCGGGGTAGACAACAACGTCGTTCGTTCCGGCAAGGATCAGGACCGGGTAGCCGTGGCCCGAGAGGCCGGCGTCGTTTTGCGCCATAATCCGATGGATCTCCGGGTACTCCTCGGCCAATCGTCCGTCGAGCAGGGCATCCAGAAACGCCTCTCGATAGAGCGGCTCCGGCTCGGTCGGATAGAATCGTTGGATCGCGCCAATACACTGACTCGTCGCGTCGTGCGCCAAACCGGTGAGCCACCGGTCTGCGAGAATGAGCGAGGGGTCAAACGCGTCCTCGCCGTAGACCGTCGCGTAGGAGTAGGTAACAAGCGGGGCGGCGACCGTCCACTCGCGAAAGAGGTTCTCTACATTGGTGCTTGGACCGTAGCCGAGTATGCCCGCGATCTGCACCTCAGGTGCATAGGCTTGCGCGCGGTCTGCGGCGGCAAAAATCGCGTGGCCGCCCTGGGAGTATCCCACGAGGATCGTACCGTCGGTCGGCCGCGCTGAGAGCTCCGCCGCCTCTTCGCTTGCGAAGAAGGCGCGCACCGCGCGGTCTGTGTCGAGCACAACGTTCGCCTCGGCCTCTGCAATAAAGTAGGGTTGAATCTCGCCCTCTACCATGGAGTTCATGTAGTCGGGGATCGCGACAATCGTTCCCTGCGAGGCGTGGGCTAATGCGTGCGTTTGGTAGCGACCCCAATCGACGCCGATCACATGCTCGCGCGAGGGGCGGCACGAGTCTACCAAGCCTGTGGAGCCTGGGGCCAGCAGATAGAACGGAACTTCTGAAGCTTCCGAGGTCGTTTCCGCGTCAGCAAGCTTGGGGATAAGGAGCTGCATGCGTGTCGGCGTGTCGTCGCCGTCGAGGTCGGTGGTCCCGAAGTCAACGATGTAGACTTCCACTGCGTATCGCGCCTCCGGAGGCGCGAGATCTTCCCACTGCACCGGGAGCAGCTCCGCGACCGTGGCGGTGTCGTAGGTTTGGTCAAACGAGGCTTCGATGATCCGGCCGGCGGAGTCGGCCACCGGGACGGTTGGCTCGGCTCCTGCTCCGCCCTCCGAAGAGGAGGCCGCTTGTGCCAACGGGCCGAGGGCAAGCAGAATCATTGAGCCAATCAAGAATACGCGCGATCCAGCGGTGTTCATTGTACCTCCTGTAGAGCCTTACTCAGAGGTTCAGAATACCCTCAACCAAGGCCCCCGTGGGTCACCTGTTTGTGTTATACCACCTCGCTCTCTGCTGTGCTCATCTTTACATCGTGACTAAACGATCTACAAAAAACCCAATAACAATCGTTTGCGCCGTATTCGCGCTGCTTCTCGCGTCTTCACTCTCTGCTCAAGAGGGCCTCTACGGCTCCGGTGCGCCCGATGACGCAGCCTTCGTTCGTGTGGTTAACGCCGCCGACGGGCAGGGAGAGATCTCCACATCGATTGGCGAAGCCGAGTTTGGCCCCCTTTCATTTGCAGAAGTCTCCGCCTACAGACCGGTTGCGACGGGCCTCTTTGCGGTACGCGTCGGTGACCAGGAGGTCGAGCTTGTCGCGCAGAACGGCATCTACTATACGATAGCAGTTACCTCCTCGGGCGCGATGATCTTCGAAGACCCCGAACACACCGACCCTGCGGAGTCTCAGGTCTTCTTGTACAATCTGCTCGCCGACTCCCCGGCGCGGCTCTACGCCGCCGATCGCGGCGCCGAGGTCATCGGGGCGGTTGAGCCCGGCTCCTCGTCACAGGTGTCGATAAATCCTGTTGCCGTTGAGCTCGTCGTGGGGAGTAGCGGCGAGGACATCGCAAACGTGGGCGATCCGAGTTTGGAACGGGGCCAATCGTACAGCGTGTTTGTGTATTCGAATGGATCCGCCGCAGACGCGCTACTCGTCCAGGCACAGGTGACCACGGAGTAACCTTTGGTCTTTAGTTCGACCATCTTTCTGTTTGGATTTCTTCCGATCTTCCTGGGTATCTACTACCTAATCCCCGAGGGGAAGCGGTATCTCTGGATCCTTGCCGGCAGCTGGGTCTTCTACGCCTGGTGGAGAGTCGATTTTTTCGTACTCCTTGTCGCGACTACGGCATGGTCGTACGTCTTTGGCAGGATGATTGCGCGCTATCGCGAAGAACGGCCAAACCGCGCGCGTGTCGTCGGAATCGTTGCGGTCATTCTCAACCTTGGCGTGCTTGCCTACTTCAAGTACGCAAACTTCGGCGTCGACACGCTTAACACCTTGCTTGCGGGCTTTGGCGTTGACGCCTTGTCGATCTCGCGAGTGATTCTTCCGATCGGAATATCGTTCTACACCTTTCAGGCCACCAGTTATGTCGTCGATGTCTACCGAGGCGATGCGCCTGCAGGTCGGAGCTTTGGGAGAGTCGCTGCCTACATCTCGCTTTTCCCGCAGCTGATCGCCGGGCCCATCCTGCGCTACAAGAATCTGGCGGGTCAACTCCGGGAGCGCACCCACACCGTCCCCAAGTTCTCCCACGGAGCGGTTCGCTTTATGACCGGCTTCTGCAAAAAGGTGCTGATCGCGGACACGGTCGGTGTGTTGGTGGATCAGGTCTTTGCGCTCGACGCACCGGGATTACCGGCCGCATGGCTCGGCGCGATCGGCTACACCGTGCAGCTCTACTACGACTTTACCGGCTACAGTGACATGGCGATCGGACTCGGCCTCATGATGGGGTTCCGTTTTATCGAGAACTTCAACAGACCTTACATCTCGAAGAGCATTACCGAGTTCTGGCGGCGTTGGCATGTGAGCCTCTCGTCCTGGCTACGCGACTACCTCTACGTGCCGCTTGGTGGCAACCGCCGCGGCGTGCGTCGAACCTACATCAACATCATGCTCGTCATGCTCTTAGGCGGACTCTGGCACGGCGCGGCGTGGACGTTTGTCGCGTGGGGCGCCTGGCACGGTGGCTTTCTCGTCGCCGAGCGCCTACTCAAGGACCGCGGCCTCGAACCCAAGCTGCCGAAGGCGCTGGCCGTTCTCGCTACCATGATTGTCGTGACGATTGGCTGGGTCGTCTTTCGTGCTGGAACTTTCGAAGGCGCTCTCTCGATCTATGCGGGTATGTTCGGGTTCAACGGCATCGCAATTGGCGATCGACTGCTGTGGCAGTTGAGTCCGCTTCCAATCATCATGACGGCGGCAGGCCTGATTATCGTCTACGTCGAGCCCAAGCTCTCGGACATCGTGAAGACTCCCGCTGAGCGCTCGCTTGCGCATCCGAGGGCATTGACCGCGGCGGTCATCGTCCTCTTCCTGGTGAGCATCGTGAAGCTCTCGGCGCAGAGTTTCTCGCCCTTCCTGTACTTCCAATTCTAGCGGTTAGGGGCGTCAATGGCTAAACAGAAGCAAAGCGAAACGTCAGAGCGAGGCGATGATCACGCGGCAGAGTCACGCCTGCCCGCGGTCATCCTCGCTTCCGGGATCACCCTTGTCGCGGTTCTCGCGTTTGGGCTGTTTGCGACCATCTCAAATCCCGCCGCGACCGACGTTCCGGCCGATGCCGACGTGATCGCGGGCGAGTGGGCGGCGCGCTACCAGGCGAGCTACGAGGCTGGTCTGTTGATACAGGAACCTGCCACCCATTTGTGGGCGCTCTTTCGCTACGCGCTCTTCGGAGAGGGACGCGACGGCGTACTTGTCGGCGACGATGGATGGCTCTTTACAACTGAGGAGTTCGCCTACTACCCGGGGGAAGAAGAGCGAATCGAACGCTGGATCGAGTATGTCGAGGCGGTTCGCGACGCGCTTGCCGAGCGAGATATCGAGCTCGTTGTCGCCCTCGTGCCGGCGAAGGCGCGGCTCTACCAGTCGCGCCTCGGTAGATATCACTATCCCGATTACGCTCAGGATCGGGCTGATCGTTTTCGCCAAGCGGTGCGCGATCTCGGTATTGGGGTTCCCGTCCTCGACGAGGCGTTGGCGGAGACGGCGTCTCAGGCAGATCACTTTCTACGCACCGACACCCACTGGTCGCCGGACGGCGCTCTGGCCGTCGCCCGTGCCCTCGAGCCGAGCATTAGCGCGGCACTTGCCGATCAGGGCTCACCGAGGACCTCCTTCGACCATACGCGGGGGCCTGAAGAGACGCTCGAGGGTGATCTCCTGACGTTTCTGCCTCTCGGCCCATTCTCGGAGCGATTTGGGCCCGAGCCCGATCGTATTCGCCCGATCGAGATCTCCGAAGGTCAGGCGGAGGACTCCTCGACCGGTCTTTTCGAGGAGGTTGTGATTCCGATCACGCTCGTTGGAACGAGCTACAGCGCAGGCGAACGTTGGGACTTCGCCAGTGCAATCAAGAGCGTCGTTGACGCAGATGTGCTGAACGTAGCGACGGAGGGCGAGGGGCCCTTTATTCCGATGGCCGAGTGGCTCACCTCAGAGGCCATCGAAGAATCAACCCCCGATGTCGTTGTCTGGGAGATTCCCGAGCGTTACCTGCCGGTGGAGTATGAGGTTTCCCTTCCGGGGGAGTAGTCTCCACCTCAGTGAGCGTTGCTCAACCTCGATCAAGCGCCGTTAGTTTCTCAGCGAGAAAGACCGCAGCGAGCGCATTGGGCATGCGGGCGAGGTCTTCGTGGGGAATCTAATTATCAGAACTGGGATGTGATCGAGGCTGAGATGGAGATGATCGGGAAGTGCAGGCTGATTGAGGTCGCTGAGCCTCTTGGTAAGACTCTATGAGCCTGTCGGACTTTCCATCAGTGAGCGGTTGAAAGGAATTCCCAAAGGCTACGCTGACCGGTAGAATTCCTTGCAGTGAGCGAGCGACTGGTGAATGTGGACCGCACGACGCCGATGCTGTTGCCGGTAGATCTACGCGGCTGGGTAACCGAAGACGACATGGTGCACTTCGTGCTCGAGGCGATCGAATCGATGCCGGGCACGGACTTCGCCGTCAATCGCCGCGGCAGCGGCTCGCCACAGTATCCGCCGCAGATGATGGCGGCGCTTCTGGTCTACTGCTACAGCCAGGGTAGTGTACAACAGATTTGCACGATGGCTTCTGCGGTCGGCTTTGTAAACTCCCGGACGGCCACCGAAGGAGTGGCCGACCCCTGAGACCATTGTCTTACGGATTCGGTAGAACCTTCGCAAGCGCACATTGATCCCCGGCTAAAAGGCCCGGGCAGCACGGACACGGAAAAAGAAGGTCTTAAGAAGGGCGCCCGATGTTCCATCCCCGAGGAGCTCCAATAGACAGTTGTTAGATCAAAACCGCCGATGTCTGCTCTTCGCAGGTACATCTGGTTCAGCTCGTCTTTCGACGGCAGGAACCAGTCGTCGTAGCCAGTTAGTTTCAGAAATCGGGGATCGGCGAGTAGCGCAAATAGAACCTGTCTCGCGAATTTCCACTGGTATTCCGGATGCCGGGAAGCTAAACTTATCGTGCAGGAGGCGTAAGGTGACCAAATTACTCAGATCTTCGAGTATTGTTGTGGTGACCGGGCTTCTATCTTCTTGTGGATCCGGTGGTGCAGGTGGAGGCGGGAATGGATTCGCCTGGAATCCCATAGATGAAGTGGTAATCGGAAGCGACTCCTTCGTCGAAGGCACGAGCTCGGTAGATCCTGTGGTCTGCGAGCCGCAGATTCTTGCAGACCACTGGAATGACTCTACCGGTGCCGGCGGCGAGCTGATTAACCTCCTCGTTTCCACCGGCTACAACGGCTCGTCCTTTAGCGTCCTCGAGCTCAACATGAATCTTTGGCTTACAAGCACGCGCACGGGGACCGCCAATTACGGTGCTGGTACTACTCCCGGGACATTCGGCGCGACCATAGACAACGACGTTTCGGCGGGTACTGCATGTACTGTCGGAGCAGGCACGGTCGACGTCACTCGCGTCGAGGGCAACGGAGGTAAGGTGGAAGGCACCTTTAGCTTTACCACGGTGTCGGGGTCAGGCTGAGGACCCGTTAGCGGTTCGTTTTCCGCGACGCGGAACGAGCTGGATTAGCCTCGCACTGTTCAAGGAGTTTGCTGTATGACGAGGTCACAGAGTATCGCCGGTGCTTTGATCGTCACTCTCTTTCTCTCAGGTTGCGGATGGTTCGACGAACGGGAGGAGGCCTGTGATATCAGCCAGATCCAACTCGAGAGCTTAGGGGTCGACTTCGAACCGTGGGACGGAAACTCCGGGTCGGTTGCCGGCGGATTCAAGTTCTCAGGCCCGGACAACATGATGATGCCCTTCGGGAATGTGGGAGACGGCGGCAAGGTTCAATCATCGTTGGACTTCTACATGGACTCCGACGCTACAGTCTTTGCCCCCATTTCCGGGACCATCTCTCGAGTCGTGTTTCAATCCGAAGACTCGGACTACGAAATCGAGATAAAGGTCGGAGGCTGTCAGGTCTTCTTCGACCACATGCTCGACCCCCAGGTAAGCGTCGGAGATTACGTCAACGCCGGCGACCCCCTCGGCAAGCCGGGCCCCTGGAACGAGTATACGGGAGTGCTCGAGCTTACCGTCTTGAGCGGCCGGAGAGTGTACTGCCCGGTTGACTTCATCCGGCCTGAGAGAATCGACACCGTCCGGAGCGAGCTCGTGCAGCTCATGGCCGACGTAGAGACCTATCACGGAGATACGAGCATCTACGACGAGGCGGCGATGCTCGAGCCGGGATGCCTCATAGAGTCCTTTATCCCGCCGGACTGAAACGCGGTTGGCCCCGGCGCGTCAAGGTCTATGCGTTCTTCGGTCAGGGCAAACGCATTTAGACGGTGAACAAGACCTGCTCAATGTAGCTGGTGTCCCACCCGGCGAGTAGACGGTTCCCGGCGATGCTGCGCTGGAGGATGGCAAAGTTCTCCGCGGAGTTGTCCTTGCGCTTGCGGCACTCGTCTTCACGAAAATCAACGTCAAGTACCCAATGCAACGAGTTCTCGATGCCCCAGTGCGCTCGCACCAGATGAGCAAGTTGTTCGGCGTCGGCGGGAAGACTGGAAATCTTGTACAGGTATCGCGTGCAGGTCTGTTTAGCGATGGTGCGCTGCGATTTCACCATGCAGATGCTCGACAGTCCCTTGAACCGCTCTCGTCCCTGCCTGTAGCGGGTGGGGTCGAGCGGACGCCTACGAGCCAGGCACTGAACTACCTGGAGATAAAATCTGACGGCCGGGTTCCGTTCAGAAATGATCTCCACAAAAGACTTCACAGGCTAGTTGCTCGCGGCTCCGTCTGCCGGTGATGATAACGTGCGAAACGAAATGTGTTGCTTAAGCTTGCCGCCCGATCTCCGCCGCAATCGCGCGGACGCTCTCAGCGGGAAGTTCAGTGATCTCGATCACCTGTTCGACGGTGTCGCCACGTTTCAACATCCGACGCGCGAGTTCTGACTTGGCTTGGGCGGCGCCTTCGCTGCGTCCTTCTTCGCGGCCCATTTGCAGACCTTCTTCTCTACCCTCTTGCCTCCACCTCTCGAGTGTTGCTTGCAACATGCTGCGTGTCCTCCTTGCGTCTTCAAGCACAGTCACGATCTCTTGCGGGGTGCCTTGGGCGCCAAAGTAGCTTGAGAACCATCCGGCGATCGCCTCCTCTCTGAACCCTACGGGCGAAATTCGCCTTCTGATTCACGAATGGAGGAGGTTTTTCGTAAGCCTCGGGATGTTAACTCGACACGCCAAACGATAGAAACTCAAACCGATAATTCAAATGGAGAAAGGAGTGCTTCGGCCTTTCTCGGTACGCCAAGGCCGAGAGAGTTCAGGCCACCTCAAAAGAAGAGCCATGATTGATGTTGCGTCCGGGGTAACGCGAGCAGTGCGGACGGTCGCCAGTCGCGACTCAGGCGATCGTGAAGCCTTACCGCCCGATCTCCGCCGCAATTGCACGTACCTGCTCTTCAGGAAGTTCAGTAATCTCGATCACCTGTTCGATGGTGACACCACGCTCCAACATACGCCGTGCGAGTTCTGACTTGGCTTGGGCGGCGCCTTCGCTGCGTCCCTCTTCCCTCAACCTCTCGAGTGTTGCTTGCAACATGC
>JBMCTC010000140.1:0-8358 GCA_048624115.1 Spirochaetota bacterium | reverse complement strand
ATACAGCGCCAAATCTAGGCTTGGATCACGTTGGGAATCGCCCAGGGAATAATGATGATGGCGCGAAGGATGTTGCGAAATCGTCTATCAACCCAGAAGGTAGCAAGCGCGAAGAGCATGCCCAGGGTGATATCGAGACTAACCGCCAAGAGCGCAAAGCCTACGGTAAAGCGGAGCGCCTGCCAGAACTCGGGGTTCGAAAGCGCACGACCGTAGTTCCTGAAACCCGAGAACGTCTCGGAAGAAAGGGAGAGTGAGAAGCGAAGATCAAAAAAGCTAAAGACGGCACTCTGTACCACCGGTAGGTAGTAGAAGAGTAGCAAGGCGGTGATGGCCGGTAAGAGCAACATCACCGCCAAGCGAAACTCGCCGCGTTCGCTGCGTAGTCGAGTCACGAATCTTAGTCGAGCGCGTCAATCCGGCGCGTCGCATCGGAGAGCGCCTGCTCAGGCGACTTCTGGTCGGTCAGCGCGGCATGAATCTCCTCCTGCAGGATTGAGCTCAACTGCGTGTACTGGGCACTTGGCGGCCGACTGAGCGCATGCTCGAGCACCGGACTCAGCTTGTCGGAGTTCGGATTCGCCTCGAGTACCTCGGGCCGGTCGTAGAGTCCCTCGTAGTACTGCACCGGACCCCACGCGAGAGCAAAGCCCTCCTGCACCTCTTCGGACGCCAAGACGCTCATGACGTTACGGGTTGCCGTCGGAGTATCGGTGTTCGGGTTCATCGCAAAGGCAAAACCGCCGGTCACACCTGCTTCCTGTCCATCAGCCTGAGCTGGAGTTGTCGTGAAATCCCAGTTCCCGGCAACTCCCGATCGCTCCGGATCGTCGAGCCACGTTACCAGGTCGCTGTTGTGCCAGAGGAAAATGCCCTGCCCATCGACAAACCGACGCCGCGCCTCTTCTCCATTCCAGCTCGTAGTCTCCTGGGGCGACAGCCCCGAGTCGATGAGATTCTTCATAAAGGTGAGCGCCTCGACCGCCTCGGGCGAGTCAAAATCGTCGTAGCTTCCACCAAACCCATACAAGAAATCGGCAAAGACCATCACAAGCCCCTCTTCCTGTGCTCCCGGCCACGCGAAGGCGGTCAGCTCCGGCTGCTCGGCGAGAATCGCCTCGGAAATCTCAACCAAATCGTCGTAGGTCGCAGGCACGTCAAACCCGTACTCTTCGAGCAGGTCGGTGCGATAGTAGAGCCCAGAAATACTTCCCCAGAATGGAACACCAAGCGGGTCGCCGTCGTAGCTAAAAATCTCGACGCCCGTATCTACAAAGCTCTCGGAGAGCTCAGGAACCTCGGTACTCAAGTCCACGGCCCAGCCGGCCTGACCAAACTCCGTTACCCACGGCGAGTCCATCCCGTAGATATCGACTGTGCCGTCGCCGGCAAGCATCCAGACCGCGATCGCGTCACGCATTCCGGTGACCGTGTCGGGCAGAATATTCAACTCGACCGTGATGTCAGGGTACTCTGCGGCTACCGCCTGCTGAATGACCTCGAACGGGGCCGCGCCAACCCCAAAGGAAGACTCCAAGAACCTATTGTACCCAATCGTGACCGTCGCCGGTCCTTCGGGCTCCTCAGCCGACCCGGTCGCAAAAGCCCCGGAAGCAAGCATCACAAACAAAAGCGACAATAACAATTTCTTCATTTTCTGGACCTCAGCTTTGAAAGTATAAAGCCGTTCCAACCCCGGCAAGCAAAAAGACGAGAGTGCCGGGAGTCCCGCCGCGCGGCTTCGCTCCCTCGACTGCGACGCCGCCCGTCCTTGCGTGACACACCCACGGTCTGCCGCCTCGAATCCGTCGTTACCGCCGTTTCACGATACCGTACGGTCCGTCGTAGAGGAAGGCGATTCGGGGCTCACGCACGCCGGCTGCTGCGAGCTGCGCGCCGGCGAGTTCCACAAAGCTCGAGAGGGCGGTCTGAACGTTTGCGGGGTCGGGCGTGTAGCGTTTTGATTTAGGCAAGAGCTGGTTCCCGTCGGTTCCCGAGAGCAGGGCGTAGTCGCCGGCCGCAGTTTGGGGGCTGTAGTAGAAGAAGTGATCGCGTGCGACGGCGGCATCAACCTTGGCCCACGATTGCACTTCCCACTGGTCGGGGAGGAAGGTCCACGCAGGAGAAAAGACGAGCTTCGTAAAGGCTTCGGGGCCGATCATCCGCAGCAGATGGAGGAGCGTTCGGTAGCGAAGGCTCCCGACCGGATCGTCGTCGGTTGTCGCGGCCGGTAGAAAGAGCCAGCCCTCCGGCTTGAGTGCCTCGAGTGCGACCAGGGCCGGTTTGACCGCCTGGTAGTGGTTGATCGAGACAAAGCCACCGTGCGTCAGGACGATGTCGTACGGCTCGTCTATCTTGATCTCGACATACTCCTTGATCTTCTCGACGGCGGCGCGGTGGGCCGCATCGAGCTCGCCGGCAAAGACCCCGGTGAGTCGATACTGGCTGTCGAGCGTGACGTTCACCGTGAAGTCCGGCTTGGCCATGCTCGCCACCGCAAACGACTCCTCGTGCGTGGGGTTGCCGTCGAGCTTGAGATGGGTAGAGTCCGGTGAGGCGATCATCGAGGCGGAGTGGAAGCTGTAAGTCACCTTCTCTCCAACGATACCGGGGCATATCGCCTTACGGCCGCCCGAGGCGCCGGCGAGGAAGTGACTCTCGACAAGGCCGGTGGAGATCTTGATGTCGGCGTCAAGGTAGCTTTTGTTTATCGTTACTTCGGTGCCCCGCTCGGTCGTTCCGACGTAGCGCAATTGATCGGGTTCGCGACAATCGTGGCTCACAATTCGCACGTCGGAGGCAAGGATGCGCGGGTCAAGCATCTGTTCGATCTCGCTGGTAAGCGGATGATGTGTGCCGGTACCGACAAGTACGGTAATGCGCTTAGCCGCGACGCCTGCCTTCCCGAGGTGCTCGATGATCGGCCGGAGAATCCCCTGCTCTCCCTTGTACGGAACCGGACGCGTGTGATCGGCTGTGACGATGCAGGCGGTCGCATCGGCCTTCGCATTGAGAGCGCGCCGGATGATCTGGTCGAGCGGCTGACTACCGATTGGCGCGGCATAGGCTGCCTCGATCGCCTTTGCCGGGTCGGCGAGCGCCTCGGCGTGGCCCATTCGAAGGACATCGGTCTCGTCGGGAATGTCGAGCACGAGTGTTTCCGAGCCAAAGGGGATTGTTATCTGTTTCATGCGTCGTTCCTCGAGAGCGAAGCAAGATAAGAGTCGATGATGTGGCGCACCGATGTGTCGGCAGGCAGGCCAACCTTGTCCGCACGTGTGGCATGCATCGCCCTCGGCCAAGCGGCAACGATCGACTCGATTGCCGGGTCTGGGGCAAAGGTTATGGCTCCGAGCGGCCGTCCGGCGGGCGAGGCAGCCACAACCGCTTCCGCGATCTCGGCCGCAGTCGGAGAGACGCCGTGACCGTTTACGGTTCGATAGTCACCGAGCGCCGTGTCGGGGAGCTCGGCCAGGGCAACGAGGAGCGAGACCGCGGTATCTGCCCCCATGATCGGGATACGCGTCTCGGGTGAGACCGGGCAGGCGTAGTCGCGACCGGCAAGCGCCTCGCGCACCATGGTGCTTGCGTAGCCGCTCGCGGCGGTGTTTGCCACGTCGCGCACGGTTATCGCCGGGAGACGGACACCACGACCAGAGAGAAATCCCTTTCGAGAGTAGTCGTTCAAAAGCTGCTCGCCGAGCACCTTTGCAACGCCGTAGCTGTTCTGCGGATGCTGAAAGGTCCAGTCGTCGATCTCTTTAGGAAGCTCGCTCCCACCATACGTGGCGATCGAGCTCGTGAATACAAAGCGAGGCTTCTCTGCACGCAGCCGTAGCGCCTCGAGGAGGTTGATTGTCGCAAAGACGTTTGCCTGGAGCCCAGCTTGGAAATCGCGCTCGGCGCCGCCTGATACCAATGATGCGAGGTGAAAGACGGTGCCGCACTCGTCGGTAATGATCTGATCCACGAAGCTCTGATCCGAGAGGTCACCGACGGCAAACACGACTCGACCGTCTGCGGCGGCCTGCGATCGCAGGAGGGGTTCGAGTCGAGAGGTGTCGGTGATGTCGGTCAGCGTAAGCCGAGCGCCTGGGTAGCGCTCGAGCAGGAGTGAGGCAACGCGAGCGCCGAGAAACCCGGCGCCACCTGTGATCACGACCTCTTTGCTCGCGTCGATCCGACCGTCGCCGAGGCCGGGCTCACGCGCCGGCTGCTTGGAATCGGCTGCGCTCACCACGAGCCTCCTTCGCTCTTGATTGCCTCTTCCATCGCCTGCCAACCCTTCACAAAGCTCGAGCGAAAGAGCTGCACCGGACCATACTCATCAAACGCCGCGAGTCCGAGCGCACCCTCGTCGTAGGCAAGCGCGAAATCGGGTATCTTCGCGCGCAACTCTTCGATGACCGACTCGGGCGTCTCTGTCCACAATCTGTGCACGACCGGCGGATCCTCCTCGATAAGGCGATCGGCGGTGCCTTTCCAGTTGATGGTCACATGCACGTCGCCACCAACGAGCTCGGTAAAGTGGTGCAGATCCCGGGCGCCGCCTCCGAGCAGAATCCCCGGATAGCCACGCTCCTTCATGATCTTGTACTGCTTACGAGCAACAATTGCACCGGCGGCAAAGAGCAGATCCGGAGAGATCTCGATACCGTCGCGCTCGACGACGTTGTGCAGATGCTCGTCAAAGATGCCGGTGATGTGCGTGACGTAGAGCGGCGGGCGTTTACCAGACCGGCCGCTCGCACGCTCGTACGCCTCGCAGGTCGCAATTGCCTGATCGATAGACATGATCTCGGTGGCAATCACCGGTACGTCCTCGGCAACGAGCGTCTCGATCGCGTCGAGTCCGGCTCGAGTAACAGGCACCTTCGCGATGACGTTTGGCCCGAGCTCGCGCGCTCGCAGACACTCCTCTGCCATGTAGGTCGGATCCTCATCATGGGAAGGATTGCCCTGAATCGAGACAAAGCCCTGCTCGCCCGGCGCCTTGTCCCAGAGCTTGCGAAAACGCTCTACGACCGGAGCGACAACCTCGCGCTGCACCATGTCTGCGGCGTCATCGAGGGACGATGCAGAGGAGACGGCGCGGCGAATTGCCTCGAGTGCCGACTCGCGATCCTCTCGCTCGAGCTTTTTGCTCACGTACGAGGGGTTGGTTGTGCAGCTGATCGCGCCCGCCTCGATCGAGAGCTCGCACTCCGCGGCGGATGGGTTGTTGATCCAGAACCGGGTCGGGGTGAGCTCGTGTAGGCGATGAAAGTATCCGTGGTTCGCCATTTACTCCTCCTTACTATGCTTGCTGTCTTGTCCGCCGCTCCGATCCGCGGCGCGCTCGATGAAGTGCCGCTGCCACGCCTCGAGATGCGCGAGCATCCGCTCGCGAGCCGCGGCCGGGTCTCGCGCCTCGACTGCGTTGAGAATCGCGAGGTGCTCGGCAATTGCATCGCCCAGCTTTTCCGGCGGCATGAACGATCTGTTCATCGCGCGGTGCACGAGACGGTAGCGGGCGATATCGCGGGCAAGCGAGGGCAAGCCGCTGCCCTCGGCGATAGTCGTGTGAAACGCCTCGTCGATTTCGGCCCATTGGGTCAGACGAGGATCAGCACCGCCCGGTGATGTCTGGCCCCCGGGCGCGAGTTCCCGAAGTCGCGCGCGCAGCGGCTGTGTCTCGGCAAGGGTCATGCGCCCGGCCGCACGGTCGGCGGCCGCAGCCTCGAGAATCTTTCGCATCTCGTAGACCTCGAATACTCGCTCTCGGGTGACCGAGATCACCCGTGCCTGCCGGTCGGAGCCAAAGCTCACAAGGCCGTCGGCTTCGAGGCGCAGGATCGCGGTGTGGGCAGGCGAGCGACTCACGCCGAGGCGTTTGCTCACACCGAGGGCGCCCACCGACTCGCCGTCTGCGATGTCGCCGGAGACGATGAGATCTACGAGCTGCTCGTAGACGCTCTCTGAGAGGTTGCTCTGGTCCGATGCAGCACGCACGGCGGTATCCATTGCATGCAAAGAATAGACTGTTACATGCAACGAAGCAAGCAGGGCGATTGACCGACAAGGGGGCAGCGATGAACGAGCCTCCGGCTCGTTCTCCTGCAGGCCCTTGCCGCGCGGAGGCGACGGAGCGCGAAAAGCAAGGGCCGGTAAGCAGGCCGGAGCGAGGGGGAACGGCGAAGGTGACGCGATCGCAGCGGGGTGGCGCGCCCCGAGAGGGTGACGGCGTTCTCCCTACTTGCCCTGGCAGGGCATACTGACCGCATGCCAAACTAAGCCTGCGGAATTTCACGATCGCTTTATCGTCGAGAACAAGGATTGCTACCTCGAGAGCCGGTTTACTTTGACGAGTGCGACAAGGCGCTGCGGGCGCGGGGCCTGGTCAAGCAGCAGCGGGAGCTGCGTCCCATCAGGCGTCTCTGACAAACCAAGGTAGATACGGAGAGCTCTCTGCAGCCTTGTATCGATACCCTTCTTCGTCAAACTCGTGGAGCTCCTCAATGCTGCGTACGCCTTGCGAAGCAATCCAGCGGGCCATCGCACCGCGCGCCTGCTTGGTGAAGACCGTGACGTTTTTGAGTTTTCCATCCTCTCGTCGGCGAAACTCCGGCGTGACGAATGGAACACCGAGGGCGGGGGCGTCCACGGCGCGGGCAAACTCGGCCGAGGCGAGATTGACCACCGCCGTGGCATCGATCTCGGCGATATCCCTGGCCAACTGCGCGGTAATCTCGGCCCGCCAGAAGTCGTACAACGACGAGGCGTCGTGTACCGCGAGGCGGGTTCCAAAATCGAGACGGTACGGCTCGATGCAGTCGAGCGGGCGCAGCACCCCGTAGAACGCCGAGAGTATTCGGACGTGGCGATGAAGACGCTCGATCTCGAGGCGGTTCATCTCGCGAACGGCCAAGCCGCGGTAAGTCTCGCCGGTGTAGGCGAAGGCGGCGGGACGTTTCCCGCACTCCGAGGCGGTGCGCCCCGACCACGCCGCGAGTGCTTGGTCTGCGGCGTCGATGAGCCGCGGGGTGAGCTTGAGGCGGCGGTGGCGCTCTTGCGTGGGCAGCGCGCGCAGGGTGTCAACGACCGCCTGTGCACGTGGCAGCATTCGGGGCACGGTCGTCTCGAGGCCGCTCGGAAGCGTGACGTCGGACGCAAAGTCTTGGGTTTTGGCTGGGCTGAGAAGAACAAGCACGAGAGGAAGGTACTCAACGAGATGGGCGACGTGGCCAGATCACTGCGCTACACAAACGCCTCCGCGCGGGTGCGTTGCTCAACGAACCCGAGTAGTTGGCCGCAAACGACTTCACCGGATAGACGGCTATTTGGCTGAGGGTGAGCTCCATTGATTTCACTCCGAGTTGATGATTCGGTCCCAGTCGTAGGTCGGGACAATCGTCTCTCCCGGCGGCACGATTTGGAACTCTTCGTCGTTCCACTCTGCGGCGGTCGGCGGCTCGGCGTTTGCGGCCGCGCTCGGCCAACCGCTCAGACCAGCCGGACTCCGTAGTCGGTGAAGATCCGAAAGTCGTCGACGCTTTCCGTTGCGAGCGACGCGCCGGCCACGAGTGCTGTCGCCGCTATCATCGCGTCAATACGTGTCTTGCGGCTTCGCCCGGTTGCGTTCCAAAGTCGCGCTGCTTCAGACGCCTCTTTCGCGCCGAATGATATGATCCGGTCGCCAACGAGATCACGGACTATCGCTACTCCCTCGTCGTCTACCGGTCCGCACCGAAACTCGTACCACGCGATCGCGGATGTACAGAACTCCTCAGGCAAGGCGATCCAGGCAGAAACACGCTCTGCTTCCTTTGCGTTTGCCACGAGGACGCGGATGAGATAGTTCGTATCAAGGAGAATCATGATCGCGAGTCCAGTCGGCACGCTCTTCTCGGACGCGGGACAGATAGGCATCCGCTTCTTCACTCCCAAGCCCGTTTGCCGTTCGATACCGGTCCAACCGCTCGGCGACCGATTCTCCCTCGGCATCAGCCTGATCTGCGGCTGCTCTCACTGCTCGCCGCACTACTTCCGCCTGGGAGACGTTCCAGCGCCGCGCAAGCCGCTGCAGCCGCTCGACGGTGGCGTGATCGAGAGCGAAGCTCGTACGGTGCAGTGAGCTAGTCATACCATAATCATATGTAGTAATAAGCGGCGCGTCAAAGCAGTTTTGAATCTGGGAGGAGCAACGCCCTCGCCGCAGCCCACGCCCGGATACTTCTTGGTAATGCCGGACATTCGGACCAGCACGTCGGGTTGGGTACTCACTCATCACTCCCCGTCAGCCCGGTCGCAAGCACCACCACGGTACCGCCGGTCGCCTCTTCTCCAACCGCTCGAAGCCGCTCCATTTCCGTACCGGAG
>JBMCTC010000139.1:0-8448 GCA_048624115.1 Spirochaetota bacterium | reverse complement strand
CTCGGTGCGTCCCGCCAGACGCGCCTCGAGCTCGGCAATCTGATCCTCGAGCTCGATCGAGCGGGTATAGGCGATTTGGGCTTCTGCAAGCGCGACGTTTGCCCGCGCCTCTGCTTCGCGCAGCGCAGAGAAGCGCACAACGGTTCCAATCGCAAGGATTGCGAGTGCCGCGAGTGCCAGAAGCACGGTCGCGAGGGTTAAGCGCCTCTGCCGATCGGGCCGTCGTGCAAAGAGCGGACGGTAGCGACGAACGGCGCGGGCGGCAGCACCCTCGAAATCGACAGGCTCGTCGGCGATATCGGCAAGCCGTGCGTGCATCGAGGCGTCGGAGCGGTCGCTCACGAGATAGACGCGCGCGTCGGGAAGCAGTTCCCGACAGCGCGCCGTGGCGGGTTGGATTGCCTCGGCGGTTGCGGATCCGGCTGCCGGTGCTGGAGCTGCAACCGGCTCGGCACAAAGAACGTTCGTGCGAGCGATTGCCCACGCCTCGGCGCGGCCATCGACCAGGGTCAGGGCGATGTATTCGCCATCGCTTGCCGCGACGCGCGCGAGATCGGCGGTCACAAAGATGCGCGCTCGCTCTTGCCCGGAGAGGTAGCTCGCCACTCGCTCGCGAAGCGAAGCAACCGCGAGCACCTGTCGTTTCCCGTTCGCGCGCCAGTCAACGGCAGCAGCACCGTTTCCAGGGTAGTGGCTGCGAAGCCTCGCCGCGACAAGCGCGTCGATATCCTCACGCGAGAGCGGCGGAACCGCAAGCGAGACGATGGTGCACTCACGCGGCGAAAGAATCAGGGTGCTCGCACCTGGCCCACCGACCGTTGTACCACGAGGTTGCTGTAGCATGTCGCGAGAGACTCGCTCGCTCACATCGCCTCCATTACTCTTCATTCACACGCTCGGTTTCGAAACCAACGACCGCAAACTCGTCATCGCCAGGCGTGGGTCCAGCCACGCGGGCAATAGTCGCCGAACTCACGTGCGTCTCGTCGCGGTAGACGAGCTGCCAGAACCAGGTTCGCACGCCCAAGAAACCAAGCGCCCGGTTATCCTCGGCAACGCCTAAGGTAGCACGGATCACCGCCGGGGTCATCTCGCCCTGATCGCGAGCGCCGAGCAGTACTCCGAGCACGGTCTGCGGGTTTGGAATCTCAAAGGCGGGATAGGTAACCACAGCCTCGAGCACTCGCTCGTCCGCAAAGTGCACGTTGAATCGGCCAAAGGCGTTGATCAATGGATACACCCGGTCAAAGTGCGGGGTCAACAGTGCGAGCAAGTCGCCTTCGTCAAAGACCTCGCCCTCGCTTCGCGCCGCCTGGATTCGACTCCGAAACGTGGCCGCCGCCCCCGGATCCTCGGTCACCTCGGCGTAGAGGCGTTCGAGTTCGATCTCTCCCGACGCATGCACATTGCCGTACGAGTAGGGACTTACGAGATCCTCCGGCGCGTCCTCGAGCAACACCTCCTCAAAGCCCCGCCCCTCGTAGAGACGAAATCCCCCCGTCAGGCGCGCCTCCTGCAGGAGTGAGACCTGCGCCTCGCTGCCAAAGAGGAGGGGAAGCAGTGAGCTACGTTCGAGAAAAAAGGTCTGGTCGAAGTTTAGGTTGATGCGAGACGAGAGGTCGCTGATGCTCACCATCTGCGAGTCGGCAAAGCGCGTTTGCGCCGGGTCGAGTCGGCTGTCCGCCTCGGGAGTCGCGTCTTCGGCAAGCGCCTCGAGAAACTCGTCTACAACCTCGCGCCCAGCGCTCACGTGGGCGGCCCGGATCGATGCACTCTCGGCTCGTCGCGGAATGGTTGCGAGCAAAAGCGCGACCGCAACGACAATGACCGTAAGCATCGCAATGACCACGACCGCGAGCGCCGTGGCCTGCCCCTCGGGGCGCCCTGAGGGGCGCCCTGAGGGGCGCGCCGAGTCGCGCGCCGTCACGACGCCCCTCACGGAAGCCCCCAGCCTGCGAAGAGTGCCTCGATCGTGACGGCCGGCTCCCCTACTTCCACAGCGAGCCCGATCACGCGCCGGCCATCAGTCATCAGCCGAACGCCCGAGATGGGCGCCTGCAGCAGAACCTGATCGGCTGTGTCGCTCGCCGGGGCGGCGGCGGAGGTGGCGGTGGTTATGGGCAAGGTGAATCGAAGCTCGTCGGCGGTCCAGCGGAGGAGCAGCGTTTGGTTTGGATCGCCTTCATAGTAGCTGATTCTGATCTCTTGATCGGAGGCTTCGGCAAACGCTACGGGCCAGAAGGGAGCGCGAATGCGGCCCGCCATCTCACGAAGGTGATCGTCGATCCGGAGGATCATCGCGGTACGCGCCGAAGCGTTTGCAGATCTCGAGTAGGAGCGAAGGCCGGTCGCAAGCGCGAGATAGAGAAGCCCGATCACCACTGTGGTGATCAGGATCGCAACGACCACCTCAACGTAGGTCGTCCCGCTCTGCCCGTGCCGCAGGCAATGCTCGCGCCGCCTCATTCTGCTCCTCTATCGCCCGCTCTGCGCGCTGTGCGAGCGCGGCGTTGCTACGACCGACCTGAGCGAAGGCCACCAGGATAACAACAACGGCAACCAAGAGCAGCGAGAGCGCAACAATCGCGTCAATAAGCGCAACACCCTCGTTAGTTCTCCCACGAGTGAATGTCTTCATTCTCGTCCTCACCGCCCGGTAGACCATCGGCCCCCAATGACGAGATTCCATACGGAAGCCCCTGCGGACCCGGCACCTCGTAGACGTACTCGTTCCCCCACGGATCGAGCGGCACGGGTCGGTTCAGGTAGGGACCGTTCCAATTCTGAGGCACCGGCTCGAGCGTCGGTCGCTCCCAGAGGGCGTCGAGCCCCTGCCCTTCGGTCGGATAGCGACGCGCATCAATCAAGTAACTATCGAGCGCCGTCGCAAAGGTCTGTATCTGCGTCCGTGCCGCCGCATCATTGGCGGTGCTAAGACTCCGAAACGCGACAATCCCCACCGTCGCGGTAAGCACGAGAATGATCGCAATCACGATTATCGTCTCGACAAACGTCCACCCCTGTTCGCCGCGGCGCGGGGGTTGAGCAGCACCCGGGGGTTTTGCTCGGCGCGGGGGTTGAGCAGCAAACAGCGACTTCCACCAGCGGCGCGGTGCAGCATCACCACCCGGCGCAGCCTTCCCGCTATCGATACTCACTTCCATCTTCTCTATCCTCCTATTCACGCGATCGTTCGTACCGCGGTAAAGATCGGTACGATCACGCGTAGTATGACCACGAGCAGGCCGGCGCCAACAGCTACGATCAGGATCGGTTCGATCAGGCCGGTCAGGCGGGTCGTCGTTTTCTCGAGTTCCGTTTGGTAGTAGGCGCGCATGTGGGCAAAGACGCTCACAAGGTCGCCGGTGTGTTCGCCGATCTCGACCCAGCTTCGAATACGACCGGGCACGATCCGTTCGGCTCTGAGGGCGGAGGAGAGAAGTACGCCGCTCTCGACCTTCGCCTGCGCGCGGGCAAGGGCTTCGGCGTACGCCTTATTGCCAAGCGAGCGCGACGCCTCGGTCAGTGCGTCCTCTACCGAGACGCCGCTTGCCGTGAGGGCTTCCATCGCGAAGAGAAAGTTGGCGCTTGCGGTGCGGGTGGTAAGCGTACCGAGAAGGGGAATCCCGAGAGCAGCTCGGTCAAGCGCCACTCGCGCGGCGAACGAGGCTCTCCGCGCAATTACGAGTGCAACAGCAACCCCGCCGGCAAGCGCTGCGGCAATCCAAAACCCCGAGGTAATCCGCGTGATCCGCCTCGCCGCAACTGAGAGCATCTCAGCGGCCCCGCCGGTAAGCGACGCAAAACTCTCCTCGAGAAGCGGAATCACGAATATCGAGATTACCGCCATACCGCCGAGCGCGAGAACAAGCACGAGAAGCGGATAGAGGAGCGCCGAGGCAATCTTGTCCCGAAGCTCTTTCTTTTGATTGAGGTAACGAGAGAGATGGCCCATAACGCGATCGAGGGAGCCAATGCGCTCGCCGATACGAACAAGCCCGACGTAGAGCACCGGCACCGACGGCTGGTACTCCGAAAGCACGTCCGAGAGATTTCGCCCCTTCTCGAGCTCGGCTGCGACCACGAGTGCAAGCGACTTCGCCCCGCCGCGCTCGAGCGACTCGGCAGCGACGCGAACCGCATCCTTCACGCTCAGTTTGGAAGAAAGCAGGATGCTCACAACCTCGGTAAACTCCGCGAGAGCCTTGGAGGAGATTCTACCGCCCGCGCCGGCCTGGCCGCCGGAAGGCCCGGCAGCTTCAGAGGCAGTGAGCTCAACGACTGAGAGCGGGTAGAGTCCCTCGGCAGAAAGGTCTCGAATGAGCCGATCCTCACTCGGCCCCGAACGGACCACGGTCTCGACTCGCCCGCGATCGTCACTCACACGACACGTGTAGAGCGCCACTACTGCACCACCCTCTCGATCTCAGGCATTGTCGTCCGGCCTTCGACGCTCTTCGCTACCGCGACCTCGAGCATCGACGGAATGCCCTTCGCCCGCGCCCAGTCGGAAATCTCGCGCGTGCCGCCGCCACCGGCAATGATCGCCTCTACCTCGCGCGATCCCTCGATAATCTCATGAATCGCAAGCCGACCTCGATAGCCGGTCTCCTTACAACGCGAGCATCCGAAAGCCGCCCACTCGCGTTCGAGGGCGATTCCGACCTCACGGGCAAGCGCGACCGATGCGGGAGCCGCCACCACCTCACGCCGACACTCCTCGCAGAGCCTTCGTACCAGTCGTTGCGCGATTGCTGCGCGAAAGACGCTCGAGAGCAAATACGGCTTGACGCCCATGTCGACGAGGCGAGTTACTGCGGACGCAGCGTCGTTTGTGTGAAGCGTCGCGAAAACCAGGTGGCCGGTAAGCGCCGCACGTACCGCGAGCTCCGCCGTCTCAGTGTCTCTGATCTCGCCCACAACAATTACATCGGGATCCTGGCGAAGCACCCGCCGCAACAGGACGTGAAAGCTCAACCCAATCTCGTCGTTCGTCTGAATCTGGTCCACGCCCTCAATCACGTACTCGACGGGATCCTCGATCGTCACGATTTTGAGGTGCTCCCGGTCAAGCTCGCGAATCATCGCGTTTAGTGTGGTAGTCTTGCCGCTACCGGTCGGCCCGGTCACGAGCACGAGCCCGTTCGCCATCAGCGAAAGGCGCCTGAGCGTCGCGACACCCTCGCTCGTAAAGCCAAGCTCTTCGAGAGAGAGCGGCCGGTCGGCGCGATTAAAGAGTCTTAAGACGATCGACTCGCCGGTGCTTGTGGGAACGACCGAGACGCGCATGTCAATCGAGACGTCTGCCACATGCACAGTGACGCGGCCATCTTGGGGCTTGCGGCGCTCGAGAATGTTGAGCTGTGACATGATCTTGATGCGCGAGCTCACGGCGGGAAAGCGCCCGAGCTCAAAAGGAGCGCCGGTCTGGAGCACGCCGTCCACACGGTATCGCACGACGGCGCCGTCTCGCTGGGTGTCAATGTGGATATCGCTCGCCCCGAGCCTCACACCATCGAGCAAGATCCCATTCACGAGATTGACGATCGGCGCGTCATTGGCAAGCTCGTCAATCGCGTGCGCGTCGGTCGTATCGGCCCTACCCCGACCTTCGTTGCCATCGCCACCGGCAAGCTCGCGACTCAAGAGCGAGCGAAACTCCTCGCGCTCGACCTCATACACCTCAACCGGCCGGCCGTGAAAGTCCTCGAGCTTCGTGAGCACCGACTCGTCTACCGTGGGAACAACGGCGACCACCACCACTTCCGATGTCTCGCGAAGCTTGACCACGCCCTGCGCCTCGACGAACTCGAGCGGATACTGGTTCTCGTCAAACCGCATAGGAGGATACTCGGCAAAGGTAATCTGCCTGCGCTCGGTGCTCACCGGTTACTCCGTTTGGGCACCAGACGCGCGCGCCGGGAGTCGCGGCACAACGAGCCGCTCGTAGAGCGACTGGACGCGTAAGGCGGCCGAGTCGACGGGCGTCGTTGCCTGACTCACATGCGGCACTATGTAAATGACGAGTTCAGTACGATCGACCGACGCGTTGCGCCGCTGAAAGAGCCTGCCTAAAAGTGGGATGCGACTCAGGAGCGGCGTCCGCCGCGTCCCGACATCTTCGTTTTGCTGAATGAGGCCTCCAATCACAATTGGCTCGCCGCTCTCGCTTCGGACGTGCGTGTTCACAATTCGCTCCGAGGTCGGCGGAGGATTTCCACCGGCGGTGCCCGAGTCCGAACCTCTGCTCGAAACCGTCGCCCCGACGTCCATCGTGATCATGCCGTCTCCGGAGGTCCAACCGTTAATGGTCAGAATCAGACCAGAGGTAATCTCTCGCGTGACGCCGGTATTACGCGCCTCGCCGGTATCGGGGTCAATCTCGATGTCGCGGTAGCGAAAGGTGTTTGTATTCTGAAAGCGGATCTCCTGACCGGAGAGGCCGTTCAGCGTCGTGTCGGCCATCACACTCGCTCGGCTATCGACCAGCTCGGCGCTTAGCTGCACGGCAAACTGATACCCAAAGGTCGAGACAATATCGAAGTTCAGCGAGAGCAACCGGCCAATCGTGCCCAAGAAAAAACTGTCGCTAAAGCTTGCCCCGTCTTCCGCCTCGGAGTTCGAGACCGAAAAGTCAAAGCTCGTCCCGTCGCTCTCCTGAAACTGAATGACCAGGAGTTGATAGCGGATCTGCGGCACCGGCCGGTCGATCAGCTCGAGATGACGACGCAGCTCCTCCTGCCGCGCCCGGCTTCCGACAAAAAAGACAAGCGTCGGGTCGACCGAGGCGACGAGGTCCTCCGGCACCACCCCCGGCGGCAGATTCTCAAGCAGAGCCTGCGCCTGAATGTAACGAAGGCGGATCGGCACGCTCTCGGCCGGACGATCCAAGAGCGCCAAGAAGCTTTCGAGCTCACCTGCCATCGACTTGGAGAGCGCAACTACGAGGGAGTTCGAACCCGGCACGATCTGGGGGTTCTCGCGCGCGAAGCGTTGCGGCAGAGCCTGGATGGCCTCCTGCGCCCCAACGTAGTTCAGATCAAAGCGGTGATACGAGAAGGCGGTGTTGGGCTGGTCAATCGACTCCAGGAACTCGACGAGCGGTCCGATCTCCTGCGGCGTTCCCGAGAAGATAATCCGGTTACCGATCTGGTCGAGACGATAGAGATCTGCCCCGCCGAGGTCGGACGGCAGCAGGTTTGGGAACTCAGTCGCACGAAGGTGCTCGAGCTCGACCACCTCGATCGGCTGGAAGCGCTTGAGCACATCGCGACGCTGCAGGTCGAGCAAGACGTACACTCCGTCCTCATCGACCACGTCGAGCCCCGCCTGGTCCAAGACAAAGCGCAGCGCTTCGTCAAAGGGTTTGGGCGATATGTAGAGGTTCTGAATGAGCGAGTCGGCTTGAGCAAACGAGACGTACTCCACCCCGGCCGCGTCAAAAAGCTCGGCCACGAGCTCGCTGCTGCGCGCCTGCGGCACCGAAATCTCGTATAAATCGCCCTGTCGCGTAACGGGTGCCCCTCCACGCCGTCGCGTAGTATCCGCACCCGCCCCTTGCGCGACCGACTGAATGTAGAAGTACTCGCCCTCGTCTACGACCTCGAAGTCGGGCAGTTGGCGAGTGAGAATCTCGAGTACCGTTCCAACCGGCACGTCGTTCGCGTTAATGGTAACCGTGGCAGGCGGTACGCGGTCGTAGAGAACCGTACGCCCGATCTCGCGCGCAACGGCCTGATAGAGCAGCGGCAGCTCCACCTCTTGCGCAATGAGGGTGAGCTCGCCGGTTTCATCATGATAATTACTGCGAATTCGAGAAACGTAGTAAATGCCGTTCCGCTCCTCGGCGTAGAGCCCGACCGCCTCGAGAAACCCCGAAAGCGCCTGCTCAAAACTCACGTCCGAGAAAAAGTAGGTCGCCGTCCCCTGAACCGTCTCGTCGGGAATAATCGACTCATTCGCCACATCTGCCAAAACGAGCAGAATGTCGCTAATCGCCGCACCACGAAACTCGAGCTCACCGATCTCAGAGGCATCTTGTGCCCAGACCACGAGCCCAAACACCAGAAGAGACATCGCTGTTACCCAACGTCTAGAGAACATAGCAACCATCAAAAACAAGCGCGAGCGTCACGCCGGAAGCAAGCGCCCCCACGACCATAAACGACCCAAACGGAACCCGTGCTTCACGTACGGCCTGCCAATCGTCTCCGCGATGGGCAAGAAACACCCAGCAAAGCGCCGAGAAGCACGCCACGATCATCGCGACCAGCCATCCCAAGCCGCCAAGTGAAAGGGCAACGAGCCCCGAGAGCTTCACGTCGCCCCATCCCAGCCCACCTCCGGCCAGCCATCGGGCAAGCGCAAAGAGCCCCACGGCCACGACCACCGCCGCGCCCACTGCCCACCAGGCACCGCCCGGCGACGCCACCCGCGCAACAATCATCG
>JBMCTC010000138.1:0-8449 GCA_048624115.1 Spirochaetota bacterium | reverse complement strand
CCTGATCGGATGTATTGCCTCGCTCTTTGACCCTCTGAACGTGCACCAAACAGGGTTTTGGCTCTCGAAGAGCGAGAAGGCTGTCTGGGACGGGAAGCTACCGCTCATAGACCGGCTCTTGGCAGGCTCACCGACTCGGGGCGTACCAGACCATCTCGTCACGGATATGGTGTTGGCGCTCGAGCTCTACCTATTGGCCTACATGAGAAGGTGTCGCGACGCGAACGCGCCGGCGGTTGTCGTGTGTCACCAGATTGACGAGTGGACAAAGAAGTCGATTGAGGTCTTGCAGCGTATTCACGGTCGCTTTGCCGAGCGAGTTTCCGAGGGATCTCTTGCATTCTTGTGTACCGCCGCGAGCACCGCCTCGATCGGCACGGTCGCTTCCATGCTTTCGGAGCGTCTTCGCTTGCCGTCCTCGGGCGTCGCGCGAGTGAAGGAGCTTCTCGAGAACGCTGAAGGGGTCGAGGACGTCAACTGGCGTCGTATTGGCCGTGTGACCGGCGGGAGCGTGGATTCGATCGTTCATTACTTGCGCGACTATCGTCATTGGGACGGTCTCGACGAGTCGAAGATCTCGTTGGTGACTCGGGAAGATCTCGCATACCGTGTCGCGGCCTCGCTTGACTCCGACGTCAAAGAGGTTCTCCTGGCAATCGCCTACGTTGGCGCGTTGGTTGATCGACGTCGATTCGTCGAGTTTGCAGCAGGACTCGGTATCGATCCCCCGCGGGTGCCGACGATCCTCGACGAGCTCGCGCGCCTCGGGCTCATTCGCATGCGCAGCAGACTTTCGGTTGCGCTGCCGGCGCTCGCCGACCGCGTCCGAGTGGATATCGGACGTGCCGCTGGTTCGGTTCATGAGCGAGTAGCCATTTCTCTGATCGACGCCGTTCGTGAGGGATCGGTGTCGCCGTCCGACGAGATCATGCGCTTTTTACTCGATCACAACAGTGGCAGATCAATCCCTGCTCTCTATCATCTGCGGCTCGGGCGGTTGCTCGATCGGCGAAGCCTCTCAAGGGCGCAAGCATATCTCTACGACGCGGTTCCTGCCGTTGGGTTTGACGCCCAGGCGCGGCGCGCAATGCAGGCAGTCCTCAACTGCAATCGGCTTCGGCTTGCACTCTTGCAGCGAAACATGCAGGCGGCCGGCCGCCTCGAGAACGCGAGTGAGCGAATCGAGGCGTCAGGGACACCGGTCACCGGCGACCTTGCGCTCGAACGAGGGCGACTCGCCTTTATGACACGGAATGCGAGGCTCGCGCAGGCGCTCCTCAAACAAGCAATCGTCGAGTATCAGGAGCAAGATGATGAGATCGGTCTCGCTCGTGCGAATCTCGACTTCGGGATTGTGCTCCTGGCTCAGGAGAACATTCACGGCGCGCGCGAGTATTTCAGAATTGCAACCGGGATTGCCGAGGAGACAACCTCTGTCTTCGAGCAGATGCGCGCGCTGCGCTACACGCTCTCCTGCGAGTTTATCCACGGCAACTTCTCACGTGTGCTCGACCTCGCAGACGAACTCTCGGAGCGCGCAAACGCCGCTGGCATGCGCGAGGTGCAGCTCTTTGCAGAGTTCGCTCGCGGACGCACGCAGTTCGAGCTCGGCCGATACGCGCCGGCGGTAGAAACGTTCGCCCAGGCAAAGAGTGTCGCTCGCACCTATGGAATCACCGCGGCGGCGGCGATCGCCGAGCGCTGGCTCGGCCGGTCGCTCGTCTACGACGACCGCTTTACTCGTGGCCTCGAAGTGCTTGACGCATGTGACGCGAGCGCCGAGTCGCTATTCTTTGCTGCTGAGGCGTGGCTTCGCATCGGCGATCATGGCGAGTCGCTCCGTGCGCTCGCGCGCGCGCCGGAGCTCAGCGATACCCGATCTGACTCGCCGGAGGCGATCTGCTGGGCAAGTGGCTTCGCTTCATTCGAGGATCTCGCCATTGGCGCCCTTTGCGGCTCCACGGTGCTCGAGCACCAGGTGCTTGCCCTCAGAGGATATGTGCTTGCCGAGAGCGGAAAGCTCGAAGAAGGAATTCAGGAGATGTACCGCCTCACGCGCGAGATGCGGATGAGTGATGCAGATCCGTTCAACCGCATCTACTTCTATCTGTACAGCTTGATTATTCCCGAGAGCGGAGAGTCTGAGCTCGAAGATGCCTCAACGGTTTTGGGCAAAGCGGTACGCTGCATCCAGGAGCGCACGAGTCGGATGGACCAGTACGCGGACAAGACGGATTTTCTGAGACAGAACTTCTGGAACACGCGTCTTATGCGGCAGGCTCAGATCCACAACCTCGTGTAGTCTCTTGACAGCCAAAGGGCGATTAGATACCTTTCACGTCTCAATTTGGTGGCGTAGCTCAGTCGGTAGAGCAAACGGCTCATATCCGTTCGGTCGGGGGTTCAAATCCCTCCGCCACTACTCGGACGCTCAATCCGTTTTATTCCATCCGCATCGACAATCAGTCGAATCTTCTGCCACGCGGTCTCTCCCGCGTCGGTAGAAGAGATTACCATGTTCAGATGGTAGATCCTCGAACGTTTCACGACCGAGAGTTTGTCGCCTTCCAGCATTGGAATGAGTTCCTCTTGTTTGGCGATATGGCGTAGCAAGTCCTTCAGATCGAAGATATTGATATCTGCCATTCCGGTGAGACGGTGGTGCGTCACGCGCAGTCGACGCTCGCGTAGTGTCACGCGTTTGGTGTACTCGAGAATCGACTCGGGATTCGTCTCTGCAATCGCCTTCTCGAACCCGCCGATGGCCCGCGTCTGCTCGAGCTCCTCATCAACCTGCCACGGTCGAAGGAACGTGGTTCGTTCTTTGACCACGCCGAGGGTGTTCTCCTTGAGCGGGTCGGAAAATGTAGTTCGCCGGTCGAAGAAGAGCCGCCCGAGTGTTCGGTGAAAGAGGCTTCGCATGAGATCCTTGAGCCGGTCCTTGATCATGTACGCGCCGACTAAGATCAAAAAGAGCGTAACCGAGAGCGAGCCAAATCGAACCTGGCCAACGAACGAGATGCCGGTGGCAATCGCCATCGCTATTCCCGCGGCGAGCGCGGCGAGGATTTGCTCGACACGCTTGGCCTGATTGCCCCTTCTGATCTCGAAGAAGAGGAAGGCGCTCACGTATCGTTTTAGGAGCTTCGAGCGGTATAGGTACTCCTCCGCCACCTGGGGAGGATCGTCTGCGCCAACTTTGCTTGGATAGCCCATGCTCGACCGATAGCGGCTTTCTGAAGCAATCGCCTCCCGCAGCTTGGAGAAATCGAGCGACTGGTTAGAGTGAGCAAGGATGCGGGTTACGTAATCTTCGATAGTCAGTGACACGTACTCGTCGACAAAGCGAAGCTTGGGCAGAGTGTCGGCCTTCCGGCGAATACGCGTGCGGAGGTCGGTGAGCCCGTTGCTCAGGAGGGCGATTTGCTCCGCAAGTCGATCGATGTCCTCCTGCTCGGCCTGTTGATCATCGGTAATCAGCGGGGTCGTAGCTTCTCTCAGCGCCGATTTCACGATGGCCCCGAGCATCTGCGCTTCGTACTCATCTCTGGTAGTGAGCAGGAGCGAGTCCTCAGTTAATCTCGTGAGCAGCCTGGTAAGGGGTGAGCGGGCGTTGGTGCGGTCTACGAGCTCGGGAATGCTCATGCTCGGCGTGTTGAAGCGAAGATAGAGCTTGATCTCGTCAAAGAAGTCTTCAGGATCAAACGTGTCGGGTCGAATGCCAAACGGGTAGGGCAAGAAAAAGGCTATGCGCGTGCGAATTGTCCGCTTGCGAGGATACTTCTCCCGGTCGGGGCCGAGCTGGTGGATAAACTTCAGTTCAATCGAGAACGGGTCACGTGGTTTGATTCGTACGTCAATGCCTTTTGCCGATATGGGTTCTTTACGCACGGTGGTCCCGGATCGTGCAGTCGATTCCCGCTTCGTGGGCAATGGCACGGAACTCCTCGAGCATCACGGATGTCGGCGCGGGAAGTTCTGCGAACGCCGGATCAAGCACGTGCCCCGGGCGAAACGCGGCAAGCACCAATCGATCCCCTTCGGTAAGCATTGCTACAATTGAGCGAATGTCGTCGGAGTTGACAAGGCCGGGAACGACCGTTGTGCGATACTCGGTCGGGATAGCCGCCTCGTGGAGGTAGCGCACCGTCTCGGCAAGCCGGCTCCCCGCCCGCGCGCCCGCCCCGAGCTTGTCATATCGCGACGGGGCGAGTTTGAGATCCACCGCGACGTAGTCAGGCCGGACCGCCGCGATTCGCCTCGGGAGGAGTCCGTTCGTGTCGAGCTTCACACGCAGGCCGAGGCGGTGAATCGCCTCGGCGACTTCCGGGACCCACGCTTCGAGAAGCGGCTCGCCGCCGGTAATGCAGACGGCGGTCAAGACCCCCGAACGTCGCTCGAGAAACCGGAGTACCTCGCTGACCGTCACGAAATCGTCGGGCACGATTCCCACGGCGAGTTCGGGGTTGTGGCAGTAGGGGCATCGCAGGTTGCAGCCGGTCGCAAAGAGGGTTGCCGCGATCTCTCCGGGAAAATCTACGAGTGATGTCTTCTGCAGCCCGACCCTTCGCTCAGCCGATGCCGGCTGGGGCATGAAACTCCTCTCGTAGCTGTCGCAAGTTGCCGAGCTTCGCCTGCACACCACCGGTCGTGTCGAGTAGGATCACCGTAGGCGTAGAGAGCACCTGATACTTGATCGCTTGGGCGACGCCTTCATCGGTATCCACGTCGATCGCGACGCCCTCGATATCCTGCTGGCGCAGGAACTCCTTCACAGGCGGGCAGTTGGGGCAGTTGGCCCGGTAGAAGTAGAGATAGCTCGACTGCTTGCTCGCGCCGCTCTTCTGGAGTTTCGGGCTAGATTCCGATTCCTCCGCAACGGCCGACTCGTTCGCGAACACGCCGGGGCCGCTCAGCGAGAGCCGGTGCTTTCGTACATCTGAGGCTGGGTCAAAGCGGCGAAACGTCACACGGTGGCGGTACTCTTCGCGCTTGCCCCGGTTCCAGTTCTTGAGGCTTCGGTAGTAGCCGACGATACGGGTGTAGATCTCGGTCGGCGTTCCCTGCACGTCGTCGCGCTGCTTTTGGAGCTCGGCAATGCGAGCATCGATCTGTTCGAGCCTATTCATGATTGTTCCTCCCAGATTACTGTGGCCGCGAGCGAGGCTCGTTCGGCCTGTAGTGATGCAATTTCTGCGTTGATGACCGCCCGTTCTTCTGCCGCGCACTTCGGACAGTGAAAGTGCTCGCCCGCCAGGTAGCCGTGAATCGGGCAGACCGAGAACGTGGGCGAGAGGGTAAAGTAGGGGAGCCGATAGTTGCTTGCGATCGTTCGCACGAGCTTCGAGCATGTCTGCCAATCTTCGATCGCCTCGCTCAAGAAACCGTGAAAGACGGTTCCGCCGGTGTACTGCGTCTGCAGCTCGTCCTGTTGATCGAGCGCATCAAAGATGTCCTCGGTAAAGTCGACGGGAAGCTGTGAGCTGTTCGTGTAGTAAGGGTCGATGTCACCGCTCGTGATGATCTCCGGATACGCCTCTTTGTCGTGTTTCGCGAGACGGTAGCTCGTGCTCTCTGCCGGAGTCGCCTCGAGGTTAAAGAGATCGCCGGTCTTCTCCTGGTAGTCGGCGAGCCGTTCCCGCATGTGCTTGAGAACTCGAAGCGCAAAGGCACGTCCCTCTGCGTCCAAGATGTCGACGCCCAGGAAGTTCTGCAGACACTCGTTCATACCAACGAGGCCGATCGTAGAGAAGTGATTGTTGAGGTGCTTGAGGTAGCGCGCTGTGTAGGGAAAGAGTCCTGCATCGAGCAGCCGATTGACGACCTTTCGCTTGATGCTCAGGCTCTCCGCGGCGAGATCCATGAGGGTGTCGAGTCGCGCGAAGAAGTCGGTCTCGTGCGCCGCGAGGTAGCCAACTCTCGGCAGATTGATCGTGACGACGCCTATTGACCCTGTAAACTCGTCCGATCCGAACAGGCCGCCGCCGCGCTTTCGCAACTCGCGCTTGTCGAGCTGGAGGCGGCAGCACATCGAGCGCACATCACCCGGATCGAGATCGCTATTCACAAAGTTCTGGAAGTAGGGCGTACCGTACTTTGCCGTCATCTCGAAGAGCAGTTTCGCGTTTGGCGAGTCCCAATCGAAGTTATCGGTAATGTTGTAGGTCGGGATCGGGTACTGAAAGCCGCGACCGTCCGCATCGCCCTCGAGCATGAGTTCGATGAATGCTCGATTTATGAGATCCATCTCGGCCTGACAGTCGCCGTAGGTAAAGCGCTGCTCTTCGCCGCCGACGATCGCACGTTTATCCGCGAGGTCGTTTGGTACTACCCAGTCGAGGGTGATGTTCGTAAACGGTGCCTGGCTTCCCCATCGGCTCGGAGTGTTGACACCAAAGATAAAGCTCTGAATGCACTGCTTGATCTCACCGAGCCCGAGCTTGTCGCTACGAACGAACGGCGCGAGATAGGTGTCAAAGCTGCTAAACGCCTGGGCGCCGGCCCACTCGTTTTGCATCACCCCGAGAAAGTTCACGATTTGCTGTATGAGCGTGTTGAGGTGTTTTGCCGGCTTGCTCGTGATCTTGTCGGGTACGCCGCCGAGCCCCTCTTGAATGAGCTGTCTGAGACTCCAGCCCGCGCAGTAGCCGCTAAACATCGACAAGTCGTGAATGTGAAAGTCGGCATTCCGGTGCGCATCGGCGACCGCCTCGGGGTAGATGTTGCGCAGCCAGTAGTTAGCAGTGATGGTTCCCGAGTTGTGCAGAATGAGGCCGCCGAGTGAGAAGTTGACGTTTGCGTTCTCGTTGACGCGCCAATCGCTCTGGCTCAGGTAGCCGTCCATGGTCGTATTGATGTCGAGCATGAGCTTCTGCGTATCACGCATAGCCTCGTGCCGTGCACGGTAGAGGATGTATGCCTTTGCGACTGCAGTCTCCTTCGACTCGACCAGTGTGTTCTCGACAATGTCCTGGATCTCTTCAATTGCCGGGGCCGAGTTGGGGTGGCGGGGAGACATAAACTCGCGGAGCTGATTCTCTACTGAGAGCAAGAGGCTCTCGATGTACTCCGCCGTGCGCTCCTCGCTGACCGCCGCGAAGGCGCTCTCGATTGCCGCTCGAATCTTCTCTCGGTTGTAGCTCTCGGTGCTCCCGTCGCGCTTTACAACGCGACGTACCACCTGGTCTTGCAGGTATACGCGTCCGGGCTTTACCGTCTCATTCAGAAAATCGGACCAGTTTTGTTCCAACTGTCTGCTCATTTCTCCATCCTCTTTTTTTCTTTCTCGTTCTTGAGTGACTCAATCTCGTTCACGAACTCTTCTACGTTTTCGAAGTTGCGGTAGACCGAGGCAAACCGCACGTAGGCTACTCGATCGAGCTCGTAGAGCCTGTCGAGTACCATTTCACCGAGCCGTCGCGAGCTAACCTCACGACTCGTCTTGCCAAGCGTCGCAGCGGCGTCCTCGATTCCGTTGAGCACCTCTTCTACGTCCATAGGACGTACAGGGCGTTTGCGGATCGCCTGGTTGATCCCCCTTTCGAGTTTCTCCCGGTCAAACGGCTCCCGGCCGCCGTCGCTCTTTACAACCATGAGGGGTCGTTCCTCGACCCGCTCGTACGAGGTATAGCGATAGCCACAGCTCGTGCATTCGCGCCGACGGCGAATCGCTGTTCCCTCAGCCAAGGTGCGAGATTCAATGACTCTGTCTTCCGTCTCGTGGCAGTGCGGACAACGCATTCGCTTCTTACATTGCTGACTCAATCAGTCAGACTCTATATATGTGGTATCTTCCCGCTCTAGGCAGGATACGACACTATATATTGAGGCCGAAGCACGATCAAGGGGTGTGAGTTGATTTTTGCTCTTGATTCGCATCTGTAGCCGTGGCATGTTCACTCGAATGCCTCAATCAAACTCCAAGGCCCGTTTGCCACACCGCCTCGTCGTCCTCCTTGCCCTGCCGTTGACCCTACTCATCGCAGCATGCGATCAAGCGGTGCCAAGCACGATTACCTCGAACGCGCTGCGAGAGATTGCAGCCGAGCAGGCGCTGCACGCAGGCGCCGCTCCCGTCCTGCGTTCGCCTTCTTGGCAGGAACTCTCGTCGCAGGCGGCGGGCAGTACTCCCGAGCTTCCCCGGCTCCGCGCGCGCTCTGCGATCCTCGTGGACGTCGCAAGTAGGACCGTGCTCTTTGCCCGCGACGCGCACCGGGTGATTCCGCCGGCAAGCCTTACCAAGCTCGTCGCGATTCACGCGGCACTCTCGGCGGTAGAGGCGGGCGAGATCTCCCTCGATGCGCGGTTTTCACCTCCCGAGGCGGGTTGGGCTTCGCGACAACCGGCCGGCTCTTCATTGATGTTTCTCGAGGCGGGGCAGGAGCTCAGCCTCCGGGAGCTCCTGCTCGGCCTGGCGTCGCTCGGTGATATCAACGTCGGCGCCGATGAA
>JBMCTC010000137.1:0-8558 GCA_048624115.1 Spirochaetota bacterium | reverse complement strand
ATTCCGGCAGAGGCACTCCTTCTTACTCGCGAGTGAGCCAGATCCGATTCGCAGGAATAACGACGTCGACCGGTTGCGACTCATCGTACTGATCCGACAACGGACCTGCGACAACTTGCCAAGGCATTCCGCCAACATCAACAGCGTAGCGGACGTGCGTTCCCACGTAGACACGGTGAATAATGCGACCGCGCACGACGTTGGGTTGAGGCTCTCCAACCGGTCTCAGTTGGAGTGATTCGGGACGAACGTGCACACAGACCCGCCCGACTTCCGGCCATCGCTCCCCGTCCTGGAACTGCGACGCATGCTCCGGGTCGATCTCGATGCGCCCGAGCTCACTCTCCACCACCAGGCCGTTTCGTTCGGCTTCGAGCTGATTGTGATTTCCAAAGAAACGCGCGACATGCACGCTCGCAGGCCGCTCGTAGAAATCCTACGCGTGCCCCATCTGGACCAGACGACCATCGGTGAGCATTACGATTCGGTCTGCCAGCAGAACCGCCTCTTCCTGATCGTGTGTGACACAGATTGTGGTGACGCCGCTCTCTCGTTGGAGCTCGATAATGGCCTGCCGCATGTCCTCGCGCAGGTGACGGTCGAGGCTTGAGAGCGGTTCGTCAAGGAGCAGCACGGCGGGCTCAGCGGTAAGCGCCCGGGCAAGCGCGACCCGTTGTTTCTGCCCACCGGACAGGCTCTCGGGGCGCCGTTCTGAGAGCTCGAGCAGGTGGACGCGGTCGAGCATTGCACGAGCCTTTGGTTCCCACTCGTCGCGGGCGATACCGCGCATCTTCAGCCCAAACCCAACGTTTTCAAGCACACTCATAAACGGAAAAAGGAGGTGGTTCTGGAACACCATTGCAGCACGACGCTTCTCTGGGGGAACGCTGATCATATCGCGGGAGCCAAACCAAATACCGCCCGAATCGGGGTAGAGCAGACCACTGATTATTTTCAGGAGGGTCGTCTTCCCGCAACCGGAGGGCCCCACGAGGCAGACGAGTTCTCCGGACGCTACCTCGAAAGAGACGTCGTTCACGGCAGGCGCCAGGCCCTTTGGATAGGTGAGCGAGACGGACTCAATGCGGACTTCGGTCACTTTGCAACTCCGGCAATGGCTATCGAACGCCCTGTGAGATAGCGGGCAGTAATGGCAAGTATGATAACGGCGGGAACCAAGAACACAACACTGAGCGCGCCGGTGATCGCGTAGTCTCCCGAACTCGCAAACGCGAAGAGGAGGATCGGGAGCGTGACGATGCGGCCGCCGCCAATGAGCAGCGTAAGGGCGTACTGGCTCCACGAAATAAGGAAGACAAAGAGCGCCCCGGTGAGGACTCCGGGAATCGCGTTAGGCAGCCCCACGGAGAGGAAGGCCCGCACCGGCCCAGCGCCGAGTGTTCTTGCCTGAGACTCGAGCATGTCGTCAGCGTTTGAGAACGTGCTTGTCATTACGAGCACCATGTAGGGCAAAGCCGGTAGGAGATGCGATGCGACAACGCCAAAGAGCGTATCGGACAAGCCGATCCGGATGAACACGACGTGAAGGCCAAGGGCCACGGCAAGCGCCGGAACGATGATAGGAGCGAAAAAGAGAAACTCGAGAACGCCGCGGAGTGCCGAAGGCAGCGAGGCAAGGCCCCTCCCGGCAGGGACACCCAGGAGAACTGAGATAGCAGTCACTGAGCTCGCGATCAGAAGGCTCGTGAAAAACGCCTCAAGCACCCGACTACGAGGTGCGAGCACATACGCCCACGCCCTGGGACTCCATTCACTCGGCAGCACCGAGGGAAAGAGCAACCTGCCGGCAAACGAATACACGAGTGGCGGCACGAGAGGAAGCACGACCGCTGCCACGATACCGACGATCACGAGACGTCGAAGCCAGACGCCATTGAGAGAGTCGAGCGCTTGTTGCTGTAATGTCGAGCTGTCCCGCATAGTTGTTTGCCCGATCCGGCTTACGCCCACCCGCGCGCCGCACTCAGACTACGGTACGCCGCGACCAGCACGAACACGATCGCAGAGATGAGGAATGAGAGCGCCATCGCTTGGGGCCTGAGCATGATATCGACATCAGTGTACAGCCGGTAGGCGAGAACACTCAACATCGAGGGGTATCGGGCTCCGAGCAAGAGAGGCACCTCGAACGCGCCAAACACAAACGCAAAAATGATGATTCCCGAAGGGAGCAACCCGGGCGTTACCAGAGGGATAAGGACGTGCCGCGTTGCTTGTCCTGGTCGCGCCCCGAGAGTGCGGGCGGCAGCCTCGTAATCCTCGCCTACACTTTGAAGTACGGCAAGAGCGAAGAGCCCTACAAATGGCACCTGCTTCCAGACATAGACCAGGATTATCGCGATTCCTCCTCGATCGTAGACGAGCTCTGGGAACTGGCTCGGTTGCTCAAGGAGACCGACTCCTGCCAGAAGACGAGCAAGGATGCCGCTTTGGCTGAGAAGCATAAGCCCGGCAGCCGCGAGCACGAGGTGCGGAAGGGTCAACGGTAGCTGATAGATGTAGGTAACAAGGCCCTGCAGGCGCTTCATCCGTCGCAGCGAGAGAGCGGTAACCACGGCCAACAGGAGAGTAAGAAAGGTAGAGAGCACCGACACCCAGAGCGTGAGACCGAGGCTCGCAAGGAATCCCGGTTTGGTAAACACGTAGCGAAAGTGCTCAAACGTAATCATGCTGTTATCGCCTATGACGGTCATAATGGCCTGCGAGAGCGTGACCGCGACGCCACCGACAAGAAGCAGGAATACGACGACAAGTGCCGGAAGAAGGGCCGCGAGCGGCCCATAGATTCGCGCTTTCACTGCCTGAGCACGTTCTCAATCCAACCACGCTCGATCTCCTCGAGCCAGGTACTCTGTAGCTCGGGCAACCGAGCCTGTTGCAGCGCCTCAGTTGGGAGAACGCTTGGTGGTCTCGGAAGCGAGGCGAACGCATCTTGCCACCGGCCGGGAAGTCGATCGATCGAGACTACCGGGAGATCACCCCAAACGGTGGGCTTTGCTTTCTCGAGTTGAAGCGCAGGGTCCAGAACGAGGTTTGCAAGCACCATGGCGGCTGCCTTGTTTGTAGCGTTGAACGGAATGGCGAGATAGTGCGTATTGCCAATCATCCCACTCTCGAGGACGTACGTCCTGGTACTCTCGGGAAATCTTCCCTGCGCTACAAAGTTGGCAGCCGCTGCGGGATTGTAGTTCACGCTGAAATCAACCTCGCTGTTCGCGTAGAGGTTTTGCTGCTGTGTCGAGGACTCTGGATAGGTTCGCCCCTCTCTCCAGAGAAACGGTTCGATTTCGTTGAGAAGCTCCCACGCGCGCGGGGCGATCTCATCGTAAAGTTGCTGATCAAAAGCACCGAGCAACCGCTCGTAACCACCAGCAGCATGGTAAAAGAAGTGGCGTACAAAGGCGCTTCCGGTGAAGTCGGGAGGTGCTGGGTAAGTGAAGCGACCGGGGTTCTCTTTGATCCACGTGACGAGAGCGTCAACCGACATCGGCGGCTCGGGCACCCTTGCCTGATCATATTCCATGACCATTTGGGCCGAACCGTAGGGTGACTCATACCCCTCTACCGGATAACCGAAATCATTGGCTATGGTCGGATCGTCTACATCCACATACTCAATGTTCGGAAGCTGCGAGGAGTACGGACCAAAGAGAAGCTCGTTTTCCTTCATGCTGCGGAAGTTCTCTCCGTTGATCCACACGATGTCGACGGAGCCACCGGTAACACGACCCGCCTGTCGTTCGCCAACGACTTTGCTCACAAAAACACTCGCATCGGTGACGGGAACCATCTCGAGTGAGATATCGTACTCGTCGGCAAGTCGATCGGCGACGTAGCCTTGCGCGAACTGATTGATGCTGTCGGATCCGCCCCACATGTACCAGAACAGCTCGCTGCCTCGCGCTTCGTCCACGATCTCGTCCCAGCTCATCTCGGTGTAGCGGTTCTCGAAGCGTTGAGCGTCACCGTCTCGAGCTTCCACACCACCACCAGCGAAAAGCGAGGTAGCCAGCACCAGTAAGGCGCCGACTAATAGGAGCTGCCTCATGTGACCTCCAGAAGAGAAACGTATCGCTCCTCTACAAAAATGGTCAAGAACCTCAGACCTGTGCTGATTCTCCTCGCCGTCCGAGCACATACGCCCCGACGAGAATAATCCCAACTCCAACCCACTGTAACGGAGCAAGGTTCTCTCCGAACACAACAAGCCCACCGACGACGGGAGTGATGATGAAGACGGAGGTAAAGATCGGGATGATTTGGATCGCATCACCGTGTTTATAGGCGAACTGCATGATGACCACTGATGCAAGCGATAATCCGACCCAGATGGCGGTGAGCGGCTCGGTAACCGTAGCCACAATGAACGGCCAAAGCCCGTCGGCAAGGCTGACATCGGAGACCGCCGCGTTCTGAAAGAGCTGGGAGTAAGATCCGGTGAACCCGGAGAACGCCCCAACCGCTATCGCGGTCGGACTTCCCTTCGGTACAAGGATCCAGGCAAGAGTGCCAACCACCACGCCACCTCCCAGAATGCCGTAGAGAAGCGCCGTGTTGGCTGTGCCGCGGCCCTCTTCTGCGAAGTAACCGACAACGCCTGCTGCCACGACAATCGCCAGTATCGCGACCACGTCTCGTACGCGCAAATGCTCGCCCAGCACAAACCGACTAAAGAGCGCCAACGCAACGAGCCCCGTTCCCGCCATCGCGCCGACAACCGCGACCGTTCCAAACGAGAGTGCGACGTACACGAGGATCACCGATAGCGACGCGGCAACGGTTGCGGCTGCCCAGATAATCGATCCCTTCTTTTTGCTCTTGGAGCGCATCGCGAGGCCCATTTTCTGGATGGCCTGAGTTACGTTGAGTACGGAGTAACCGAGAACGGCAAGCAGTACTGCCAGAATAGCTGAATCCATATCTTCAACATACGGAGGGTTAGCGATCAAGGCGAATTGCCGGCGGATGATCGGAGCAGTAGCTTGACCATATGCCTGATCTCTCCATTATTGTTCCCACGTACAACGAAGAAGAACTGCTGCCGCGGTTGCTCCGTGACCTCAAGAAACAGCGACGAATCGACTTTGAGGTGATTGTCGCCGACGCGCGCTCAGAAGACCGAACGCGAGAGATTGCACGCGACTCGGGTGCGAAGGTAGTCGATGGCGGACTGCCCGCAGAAGGACGAAATGCCGGCGCTGCCGTCGCGCAATCACCGTTGCTGCTCTTCTTGGATGCCGATGTCAGAATGAGACGAGGCTTCTTGCAGCGAGCGATAGAAGAGTTTGACTCGCGCGATTTGGTCGCCGCTACCTGTCGTGTTAAGCCTCTCTCGCCCTTCTCCACCGATCGTATCCTGCACAATTTTGCAAATCTATTCGTTCGCCTGACGCAAGAGTCCGACCCAAACGCTCCGGGCTACTGCATCTTCGTTACCAAAGACGTATTTGATCGAGTCGGTGGCTTTGACGAGACGCTCAAGGTTGCCGAGGACCATAACTTCGTCAAACGAGCGGCTGAGCACGGTCGCTTTCGGCTCTTGAACTCCGCAAAAATCCTCGTAGACGTCCGGCGTTTTGACAAGGAAGGCCGTCTCGGTTACGCGATCAAGAATGTGAAGGTTTCGGTATACCGTGCGCTGCAAGGTGAGATCACAAGAGACAACGAATACGTTGATTATGAGTTCGGTGACTATTCTGAGGACGACGTCAGCGGGAGCAAGAAGGCGCTACGCAAGCTGGAGAAGGGCATCCTGAAGCTCGATAGGGCGGCGACCGAGCTTGACAAGAAGGTGTTTCAAAACGCAGGCGATCCGGACGTTCGAAAACGACTGAATCAACTCGTGGAGCGGTTGCGTCACGGATGGGAAGCGGCGTTTGGTACGGGGTCGGGCACTGGAGACGCAGACGCGGAATCGACGTCGACCGACAAGACGCGCGAGTGACACAGCTCGCGAAAGAAGTGGTAGCTCCTCTTTGGGACTCGCCTGAGACTCTTGTAGTCAACATGCACGATGCCAAAGCGCTGCTCGTAGCCGTGCGCCCACTCAAAGTTATCGAGCAGACTCCACACGTAGTAGCCCTGAATATCAGACCCGTCCCGGATCGCCTTGAGCATTTCGTGAATGTAGGCCCGCAGATAGGTAATGCGGCGCTGGTCGTCTACTCGACGTTCGCTCACCGGTTCGTCGAATGACGCGCCGTTCTCGGTCACGAGCACCGGCGGGTTGCCGTAACGCTCCCGAATCCAACCGAGGATCCGACGAAAACCGGGTGGGTATACCTCCCACTCCATGTCGGTGAAAACCACCTGTGATCGGGTTGGCTTGAGAAAACGAAAGCCGAGAAACGGAATCAGCGTGCGCTGCGCGATGTATCGCGAGTAGTGGTTCACTCCAACAAAGTCTGGTGGGCGCGCGATAATGTCCCAGTCCGACGATCGAATCTGTCGATTAAACAGATGGATGATCGGCGCTATCGGGCGAGGATAGCGGCCGAAATAAAGCGGATCCATGAAGATCTCATTGATGCCCGCCCCGATGCGACGCGCGATGCGTTGATCCTGGGTCCGAGCCGGATAGATCGGCGAGAAGCTGTTTGCGATTCCAACTGCTGCCCCCGGGTCAGAAGCCCGAATCGCGTCGGTTGCGAGGCCATGCGCCAAGAGTTGAAAGTGCACCGCCTTCGCCGCCCTCGAGATGCTGCGATACCCGGGTGCATGCACCCCGGCAACGTATCCGGCGCCCGTAACCGAGAGTGGCTCATTGAGCGTGATCCATTTTTCGACACGGTCACCGAGGCGATCTGCCACAATCGATGCGTAGTCGGCAAACCAACCCGCGACGTCGCGATTGGTCCACCCCCCACGCTCCTCGAGAGCGAGCGGCAAATCCCAGTGGAACAGCGTGACGAGCGGCGTAACACCAGCCTCGCACAACCTATCAACGAGTCGATCGTAGAAGTCGATCCCAGTTTCGTTAACGTCGCCAACACCCTCGGGCAGTACGCGTGGCCAGGAGACGGAAAATCGATAGGAGTCCACACCGAGCTCTCGAATCAGCTCAACGTCCTCCGGCATTCGGTGGTAGTGGTCGCACGCCCGGTCTCCGTTGGACCCGTCGGAGATCTTGCCCGGCCGATGCGAGAACTCATCCCAGACGCTTGGGCCCTTCCCGTCTTCGTTCCATGCACCCTCGATTTGATAGGCTGATGTACTAACTCCGAAGCGAATCTCTCTTGGAATGTTCTCGTGGATCACAAGCTACAACCTAAGGAGAGCAGGCGAGCTGGTCAAAGAGCTGGTGCGCTGCTACACAGGCCGTTTGAGAACGTAGACCTCATGGCCCTCGAACGACCCCTTTTGGCCAAAGAGCTGCTTCATGTTCTCGGGAAGCAGTGAGAAGATCGAGGCCGTGCACGCGACGCTGCCGACAGGAAGGAACTTTCCGCCGAGATGGAATACGAAGTTGATGTCTTCGCTCACAATCGAACCGGTATCGCGCGCGTCTCTGTAGACCGTGTTTCCCAGGTGGAGGCCGATCCGCCATGAGAATTGCCCAAACTGTGCCAGTTCTTCTGCATGAATCAGCACTTCATTAAGCATGAGCCTAACGATCGATGCAAACGCCTGCGTCACCTCGCCGTCGAATGGAATCAGGAGAAGCCCATCATCCTCTTTCCACATCCACAATCTCGCGTTAGAAGATGCGAGGTATTTCTTGACGACATCGAGAAAGCTCTTGCGCAGGCTTGTGAGAAACGTCTCACTCGATTTCCTACGCAAGTCTCCGACACGGTCAATACCGACGTAGAGCATGAGAAACGTGTACTCTTCGTTCTCGCGAATTTCATTCCACGAGGAACCACTGTAACGAATCCCGTCGAGGTCTGCGTCTGGCGAGGCCGCATCGGGAGGAGGCGACGCCGGCCTGTACTCAAGGATGCGCTTGAGTCGCGCCGTCTTGAAACCGCTCTTCAGCAGTTTCCCGGCCACGTAGTCCACCGCGCTTCGGTGAAAGAGCTCTGCGACGTCGAGGACCTCGTTCTTTGCATCGACAATTCCGAACTGAAATGGAATGGCCTTCTCGAGCGATCCGACCTTCCGCTTGATCGCCGCAGGCTCCATGCCGGCAACGTCGAAGTAGACAAAAGTCTCTCCGTGTTTCCCCTTCGGGAGTGACTCGGATCTCGCGTGCCATTCGACCTCGTAGCTCTTGCTCTTCTCTATCGCCGAAAAGGCCGTCTTGAGTTGCTTGCTATCCGTAAAGACGTGAATGGTCATATCGTGCCCAGCCTCACCGCATACGTGTAGTAGGTCTGATCCTGAGCGATCTCGAGCGGCTCAAAGCGACCGAGCAGGGTTGAGTCGAGGCTTGGTGTTACCGAATCGGTTACGATCAGCGTGTCTTCTCTGCCAAACTTCGTGTCGATATCCCACAATCGCTTAATCGTGTCAGCCTTGAGCTCTGATCCGTTCTCGGCGTACTCACAAGGACCGTTGTGCACGGTGATCCGTAGATGAAGTCCACCTTCGAGAGG
>JBMCTC010000136.1:0-8590 GCA_048624115.1 Spirochaetota bacterium | reverse complement strand
CTAAACAGCGCTTCAAAGTTGTCGCGAATCTTAGGCTCACCGATCCGGGCGCTCACCGTCTCGAGCCGTAGCAACTCTTGAAATCGTGCGACCTCTCCGGCCATCTTCGCCTCCCCCAAACGTCCTGCCATTATAGTCACGTTCGCGAAGCGATCAATGCCCGCGAGCGGTCAACCGGTTGACAAATAGAGCCCACCTTTCATACTTCCTTGGAAGAGGGAAAGAACGAGGGATGGCAAAAACATCACGAGGCACGCGAGAGAAGGTCATTCAGGCGGCCGCGAAACTCATTATCGAGAAAGGGGTTGCAAACACCAGCCTTTCCGATATTGCGGATGAGGTTGGCATTAGCAAAGGTACGCTCTACTACTACTACGCGACCAAAGGGGACCTGATTTTTGACATCAGCGTCCGTCACATGGAACACATCACAAAAACGATCCTAAGTTGGGTCCGTGGTCACGGCCTCAATGAGGGACCTGATCGTGTATTGCAGATGGTGGTAGAGACGGTTCTCAAGTCGGAGACGCGCGGCTACATCCACTTTTATCTCATTCAAGAGGCGCTGAGCGGAAATCACGAGTCGCTTCGTCGGCGATTCACCGAGGAGTATCACCGCTGGCTCAATCTTATAGAGGAGGGGCTGCGGCACGTGCTTCCGGGAAAGTCCGATTTCGAGACCGTGTCGCGGATCATTCTCTCGAGCATTGACGGGTTACTCCTGCAGAAACTGCTCGGCGTTGGAAAGGTGTCGCTCGACGGCGTTGGGCGATACTTCGCTCGGACCGGTATTCCCGATCGAAACGACTCGTGAACCTTCTGCTCCTCGAGCCGGGCGAGGACACGCTCAAGCGAAGCGATCCGCGCGCGCGACATATTGAGCGTGTGCTTCACGCCGGCGTTGGTGACACGCTCCGCGTAGGCGTTGTCGGCAAGGAAACAGGCACCGCAAGCATTCGCGAAATCTCGCAAGACTACATACGGTTACAAGTCGATTTGTCCAGCACGCCACCACCACTTCCGCCGCTCGAACTCGTACTCGGGCATCCGCGGCCGATCGTGCTCAAACGGATAATCCGAGACCTTGCCGCGATCGGCGTCGGTCGGATTATTGTCGTGCCGACCGACCTCGGCGAAAAGAGCTACTACAGCTCGAACATGTGGCAACAGGTTGACTCTCTCCTGCGGGACGGCGCCTCGCAGGGAGGCACAACCCGGCTTCCAGCGCTTACCCGGGCCGAGTCTCTCGAGCGGGCACTCGTGCGGCTCGTGGCCGGTGATGTTGCGCGCCTTGTGCTGCATCCGGCGCAGACCGCCGCTGTACCTTCCCTTCATGCGGCACTAGCCGAGCGAGGCGCAGCACCTCTCGCTCTTGCGATTGGCTCGGAGCGCGGATGGAGCGAACGCGAGCTTACCTCGCTCGAGCAACACGGTTTTGAGCGTGTCCGGCTCGGACCAAGCATTCTTCGAACGGAGACCGCAACAGCGATTGCCGCGTGGAGCGCTTGCGAGCACCTGCGCGAGCATCAAACATCTCTGCCACCACTGTCTTGACGTTGCCCGTTGCTTTCGCTATATCTATTCTCTACCACGCTTTGGAAGGATACTATGGCCCGAAAATGTTCGATTACTGGAAAAAAGCCTCTCTCAGGCAATAACGTCTCGCACGCTCACAACAAGACCCGTCGATATCAGCGACCGAACATTCAAAAGAAGCGGATCTACGTTCCGGAGCTCGGGCGCTTTGTTCGTCTCACGCTCTCGACGCGAGCGTTGCGTTCGGTCAGTAAGGTTGGATTGTTGAGCTACCTCAAGAAGAACAAGCTCGAACTCAAAGACGTTATCTAACAGCGACTCATCACCGGTGCTGCCCCTCGTGCGGCGAGCAGATGGTGTGGCGCATAAAGAAACCCGGCTCTTGCCGGGTTTTTTTATGCCATCTCGCGGGCTATCGTCAGCCTCCCGATGTTTTGATGTCGTGCTACTTGAGCTTGCCCGAATCTTGCGCAATTTGAACAGCGGTCTGCAGATCGATCTTTTCGATCTCCTCTTTCGAGCGCTTTTCCTCGGGTAGGGTGATGTTCTTTGTCCCAATCTTGATGTAGGGACCGTACTTGCCATCGTGAATAGCTACTTTCTTTCCGCGATCCGTTCCCAGGTCCTTGAGTAACCGCGACTGCGACCTACCACGTTTTGGCTCAGAGAGAATCTCCATTGCACGTTCGTAGCTGATGTCGTAGGCGGTGTCATCGCCCTTGATGCTCCTGAAATCACCGTCATGCATGACGTATGGTCCGAATCGGCCGTTGTTTGCCACGATCTCGTTTCCGGTTTCCGGATGTTTGCCAAGCACCCGCGGCAGACTCAGGAGCTTTACCGCCTCGTCGAGCGTGATCTCCTTTGGATTGACCTCCTTGGGGATGCTCGATCGCTTCGGTTTAGGTTTCTCGTCGGTCTTGTCTCCGAGCTGGAGGTAGGGTCCGTAGCGACCGACGAGCGAGTAGATCGGCTCGTTGGTTTCAGGGTGATGACCAATAGGAATTGGCCCCTTCCGACGCATCTCGATGATCTCTTTGACGTCTTCCTCAGTTAGGTCCGCTGGTGCAATCTCTTCGGGAATCGAGGCGTGGAGCTCCTCACCCTCGTAGTTCTCCACGAGATAGGGGCCGAACTTTCCGATCTTGATGTCGGGAACATTTTTGAGCTGCGGTAGCGAGAGCGTGCGGCTTTCGGCGGGCTTGATCGCCGACTCGCGTTCTTCTACGCGGTGCTTGAGTCCATTGTCGTCGAGGTAGAACTCCTTGAGATAGTCGAGCCGGTCTTTCTTCCCAGCCGCGATCTCATCGAGCGTCTGCTCCATCTGAGAGGTAAAGCTGTACTCGATGAGGTAGTGAAAGTGGCGCTCCAGAAGCTGCAAGACACCGTAGCCTGTGTAGGTCGGAACGAGCGCGTTCCCCTGCTTCCGTATGTATCCGCGCTCAAAGAGCACACTTATGATCGAGGCATAGGTTGAGGGTCTACCGATGCCTTCCTTCTCGAGCCGCTGAACCAGGCTGGCCTCGGTGTAGCGAGCGGGAGGTTTTGTCTCGTGGTAGAGCGCCTCGAGATCCTCGAGCGAGAGCTCATTGCCCTCGGTCAGCTCGGGCAAGAATGTCTCTTTGTCATCGAGCGCCGCATCGGGATCGTCCTTGCCCTCGACGTACACCCGAATGTAGCCAGGAAAGACAATCCTTGTTCCAGTCGCAGTGAACTGCGCATCGCCGGCCGTGATTTTGGCAGTGATCGAGCTCTTCTTGGCGTCGGCCATCTGGCTTGCAAGAGTACGCTTCCAGATCAGCTCGTAGAGCGCTTTCTCCTTCCCGTCGAGATCAGTCTGATCGGGGTGCACGAATTTCTCACCAGATGGTCGAATGGCCTCGTGCGCCTCCTGCGCATCTTTGCTTCCTGCAAACTGACGTGGCTCCGGGGAGAGATACTCCTCTCCGTAGAGCTCCTGCACGCTGCTGCGCGATGCAGATATGGCCTCGTTGGAGAGGAAGGGCGAGTCGGTCCGCATGTAGGTGATGTAGCCCTGCTCGTAGAGGCGCTGCGCGGTGCGCATGGTCTCGCGGGCGCTCAATCTGAGCTTTCTGTTTCCTTCTTGCTGGAGGCTCGAGGTGATAAACGGAGCTGCCGGTCGCGAGGCGAAGTTCTTCTCGTTTACCGAGATCACCTTCCACGAAACGCCTTTGATCTTCGCGGCAAGCTCGTTTGCGCTCTCGTCGGTAAGAACCACAACGTCGCGGTCCTTGAGAACTGTTCCGTCCAAGCTGTCAAAGTCTTTCCCGTTCGCGACCCGCGTGCCGCCAACTGACTCGAGCTTGGCCTCGAATGCCTGGTCGGTTCCGTCTTCCGGACGCTTGAGTTGCGCCTTGAGGTCCCAATAGACGGCTTTGCGAAACGCAATCCGTTCGCGCTCGCGCTCCACGATCAACCTGAGCCCGGGGGACTGTACCCGTCCTGCCGACAGGCCGTAGGCGATCTTTTTCCAGATGAGTGGGCTCAGCGTGTAGCCGTAAAGCCTGTCGAGGATTCGTCGGGTCTCCTGTGCGTTGACAAGTTCCATCTTGATCTCTCGACCGTGTTCGAGCGAGTGCTCGATTGCCGAGCGCGTGATTTCGTGAAAGACCATGCGACGTACGGGAACTTTCGGCTTGAGCAGTTGCACGAGGTGCCATGAGATGCTCTCTCCCTCTCGGTCTTCATCAGTCGCAAGCAGCAGCTCGTCAGCATCCTTGAGCTCGCTCTTGAGTTCGCGGACGATCTTTTTTTTGTCCTTTGGCGTGATGTAAAGGGGAGCAAAATCATTCTCGACATCGATTCCGAGTCGAGACCATTCCTGTTCCTTGAGATTCTTCGGGACGTCGGATGCTCGCTGCGGCAAATCTCGGACGTGTCCGATGCTCGCGTGTACTTTGTACTGCGGTCCGAGAAAGCGCCGTATTGTACGTGCTTTGGTTGGAGATTCAACAATGACCAGTTTCTTTGTCGCCATATTCCTTCCTGAACGACCCTATGAATACAATTAGAGCCAAAATGTGTAAAGGGGGCAGTGATCAAGCCCTAAGAACCCCGACGGCTTCGCCGCCAGCGGGTCCGATAGCTCCCAAACAGGTACGACACAGTGAGCCGCTCGGGAACTTCGTCATCACCACCGTCATAGAGCGCCCCGACGCACCGTCCAAGTCGTAGTATACCCGCGAGAAGGCCGATAAATCCGTGCCGAAGAACGGCCCTGCGTGTATACTCCGAACAACTCGGTGTGTAGATGCAGTGTGGAGGAATCGCCGGCGAGATCACCTTTTGGTAGACCCAGATCGGTACTGTAATGAGTACCCGAAACGGAAGGACCAATGCCCTGAAAACACGTCGGGACCCACTGTTTTTGCCTTGATGATCGCTCTCGGCTGGGTCGTTGTCTAGCTCGGCTGCCATTGGTATTCTTGAACGTACCGAGTAAGGAAGGACACGGCAACTTTGGCACGAAGAAGCGGAAGAGGCCGATCGCGAAGTCGCGGCGGCAAGAAAGACCAGAATCAGCAGCAAGAGCGGGCAAGTTCCTCGCGAGGCACAAGCAATCGACGTGACTCGGCGGGCGGCAAGCAAAAGCCAAAGCCCAAGAAGCGCGTCTTCGATCCGGAGAAGCATTACATGCCACCCCCGATTCCGCAGCGCGAGTACGGACCCGATCCGATTACCGGAGAACCGATCGACAACATCTTTACGGCGATAGCGGAACCAACGAGCGGCAAGCCCGCGAACTTCGACTCGATTCTCAAGCAACTCGAAGGCCAGGAGGAGCTTGCGCCCAACGAGCGTATCGTCTACGTCGGGAAGGGTGAGTTCGGCGTGCTTCAGGACAATTCGGCAAGCGGTCGTGGCAGCGATCAGCCACGCTACTTCATCCGCAAGCGCATTACGGTTGAGGATGAGTATGAGAAGTACGAGTGGCGCAAAGAGTTGAGCCCCGGCATCTCGCGCGACTATACGCCGGCTCCCGAGCCGTTGTCGGAGCTCTTTGATCAGGCGGAGGCTATTGTAAAGGACAGTGGCTTTGGAAAAGCTCATCCTTCGATCTACCTTCCCAAGACCGATTAACCCTATTATCATCTGACTCTCATGTCGAACCTCCTTTCCGCCTCAGATCTATCTCGCAAGCACATATACATGGTGGGAATCAAGGGTACCGGCATGGCGGCGCTGGCCGAGATCCTCGCCGCGCGAGGAGCAGAGCTCACCGGATCGGACGTGGAAGAGGAGTTCTACACCGACTCGATTCTCCGAAAGGCTGGAATTCCTTATCACAATGGATTCTCCGTTCAAAACCTCCCGGACGAGGTTGACCTCGTCATATACTCCGCCGCCTACGACGTGAGCACCCATCCCGAACTCGTGGAGCTCCACCGTCGCGGTCTTCCCATGCTGCGCTACACCGAAGCGCTGGGTCGGCTCAGCGTCGGGCCCTTTTCCGTCGGGATTACCGGCGTACACGGAAAGACAACGACAACCGCCCTTGTTGCGGCAATCGTGGGGGAACTCGCGCTTCCGGTAACCGTGCTCGCCGGTAGCGCGCTCGCAGGCCGTGACGGGCGCTCAACGCTCATTCAGGGCACCGATGCCTTTGTCGCCGAAACGTGCGAGTATCGGCGCCACTTTCTCGACTTTGCTCCCGATGTGATTCTCGTGACGAGCGTAGAGGCAGATCATCTCGACTACTTTCGCGACTTCGAGGACGTTTGCGACGCATTTGTCGAGTACGGTCGCACGTTGCCGGAGAATGGCGTGCTGATCTACTGCGGCGACGACCGGGGTGCCTTCTCCGTCGCTCAGCGCCTCGTGCAGGAGCGTCGAGATCTCCGCCTGCGCTCCTACGGCATCACCGCCGCGTGCGACAGCGTTGTGACGCCGCCGGTGCTTACGGGCGGAAGCGTGAGGTTTTCGCTGGACGGCGAGCGCTATGAGCTCGCCGTGCCGGGCGTGCATAACGCGCTCAACGCTGCGGGGGCGATCCTCGTCGTTGAGGAACTCTACGCCCGCGTCCGCGGCGGACGCGGGCGCGGCGGCCGCGTACCGCACAGGGAACTGGCGCCTCAGATTCGGAAGGCGTTGGCGCACTTTCGTGGCACACGCCGCCGCGCCGAGCGGGTGGGGGAGGCGCAAGGGATACTCGTCCTCGACGATTATGCCCACCATCCAACTGCGATCGAGACAACGCTCGCCGGGTTCCGATCGTTCTATCCAGGAAGGCGACTTGTTTTGAGTTTTATGTCCCATACGTTCACCCGCACTCGGTCGCTTCTTCCTGAGTTTGCTCACGCGCTTCTCGAGGCAGATGTGCTCTTCTTGCACGATATCTACGCTTCCGCGCGGGAGGCGAATCCCGGCAACCTCGACGGCACCGTGCTCGCAGAGGCGGTTCGCCGCGCAGCGCGGGAAAAGGGCCAAGGCGAGCCGGCCCTCTGCTACGTCGCGAACCCGGATGAGGCGGTTGGCGAGGTCATGAGTATGCTCGAGCCGGGGGATCTCTTCGTGACGATGGGTGCCGGTAACAACTGGCGGCTTGGTAGGCTCGTTCTCGAGGAGCTTACTACTCCTCACGATCGCACTAGTGAGGCAGCGAATGATTAGTATGACCGGTTTTGGCCGTGCCGAGCTCCTGACCGAGCAATATCACGTCCGGGTGGAGATCAAGAGCGCCAACAACAAGTTTTTGGATCTCAGTCTCAACGTACCCTCGGCGCTCGCTGCGCTTGAACCGGCAATTCGCCGGGTCGTCGGCGAATCAATGAGCCGCGGGCGCCTTGATTTGTCGATCCGCTACCGAGAGTTTGACGAGGGCCTCCAGATTGCCGTTGACCGAGGTACGCTTGCAAACTACCTTGCTGCGATTGAAGAGGTGCGCGAGGCGGCTCGACTCGATGAACCGGTTCGTCTCGAGCATCTACTCGCGCTTGATGGACTCTTTCGCTCCGAGCGGTCGGTAGATACTGATCGCGTTTGGGCGGTGGTGGAACCGGTGCTGCGGGACGCCGTTTCCGAGTGCGCGGCGGCACGCGCAACTGAGGGCCGGGGCCTTGCAACCGATATCGCAGAGCAGATGAAGCGTGTAGAGCGCGCGTGGCAGCAGATCGACGAGCAGAAGTTTGAGATCGATCTGCAGGTGCGCCGTAACCTTGCCGAGCGCTTCCGCGAGGTTGTGGGAGACGAGACGCAGGAAAACCGCATGCTCGCGGAGGTTGCCGTGCAGTTGACGCGGTTTAGCATTCATGAAGAGATTGTGAGACTCAAGGCGCACCTTGACCGCTTCTTCGAGAGTCTCGAGCGTGACGAGCCGGTGGGCAAGAAGCTCGACTTCGTGTGCCAAGAGATGCATCGCGAGATCAACACCATAGGCTCAAAGAGCATCGTGCTCTCGGTGAGCGAGCAGGTCGTCGAGGCAAAGGAAGCGCTTGATAATGTGCGAGAGCAACTACGCAACGTGGAGTAGCCCGTGACGATTGCAATCTCTGGAAAAAGCGGCTGCGGCAACTCGACGGTCAGCAGAATTGTTGCCGAACGCCTTGGCTATAGGCTCGTGAATTACACATTCAAGAACGTTGCAGCCGAGCGCGGCATGACCTTCGAAGAAGTCTGCGAGCGGGCCGAAGTCGATCCATCCTTCGATCGCGAGCTCGACAAGAAGCAGGTGGCAATGGCGCGCGAGGGCGACACGGTGCTCGGCTCGCGATTGGCAATTTGGATGCTTGACGATGCGGACCTCAAGGTGTACCTCGACGCCCCAGTTGCCGTGCGCGCCTCAAGAATAAGGCAACGCATGCTAAACAGCGGCGATGACGCGGCTGACTTTCACACGGTTCTTCACGAGACCATCGAGCGAGATCAACGTGACCACGACCGTTACAAGAGACTCTACGACATCGATAATGATCAGTTCGAGTTCGTGGACCTCTTGATACAAGCCTCTCAAATGTCACCACAGGAGATTGCCGACGTCATCGTGCACAACGTACGGGAGCGAGAAAAAAAAAGCGGCCGGTAGGCCGGCCGCACT
>JBMCTC010000135.1:0-8598 GCA_048624115.1 Spirochaetota bacterium | reverse complement strand
CCGAACCTCGAAATCAGGTTTGGAGATGAGTCGGGTAAGCAGACGTTGATATACGAGCGAACGAGTTGGAGTATCGGGGGAGAAGAGCAAGGCTTGCGATACGGCGAGAATCCCGATCAGCAGGCAGCCCTCTACAAGCTCGTGAACGGCAATCTCTCCCTTGCAGGTGTCGAGTGCATTCTCCCCGGCAAGTATCTCGCGAGCGATGTAGAGATCCTTCAGAGCGGCAAACACCCCGGCAAGATCAACATTACCGACGTCGATAGTGCGCTCAACATTCTGCGTCATCTGACGGAACGCCCGACAACCGTGGTCATGAAGCACAACAATCCGAGCGGTGTCGCGAGCGCCGACGACCTCGAGACGAGTTACCAACGTGCCTATCTGGCGGACCGAGTTGCCGCGTTTGGCGGAGCAGTTGTCGTGAATCGCACACTCGATATTGGAACTGCCGAGCGCATTGCCGAATCGTACTCCGAGGTCGTTGCTGCCGTCGATTTTGAAGAAGGCGCAGTCTCACGACTCGCGTCCCGCAAGAACCTACGCGTCTTGCGCATTAGAAACATTGAGCGACTCGCCGAGTTTGCCACGCAACGCTTCATAGACTTCAAGAGTCTGATCGACGGTGGGCTCGTCGCACAATGGTCCCAGGTGCTGTCGATCGATCCCGACACGTTCGCGACGCCCGCGGAGGTAACGAGAGGAGGGGAGCGAGTCGCCGTGAAGCGTACCCCGACTGAGCAAGAGCAACGCGATATGGCTTTTGGGTGGAAGGTAGAGCTCGGAGTGACCAGCAACTCGATACTGTACGTCAAGGACGAAGTGACCGTCGGAGTCGGCACGGGAGAGCAGGACAGAGTTGGGGTGGCCGAGATAGCCCGCGATAAGGCGTACCGGAAACTTGCCGATCGGATGGCCTTTACCGAGCACGGAGTGGGGCTGAATCAGCTCCAGGACGAAGAAATAAAGCAGGAGCTCATAGAGCGTGCGAGACGAGAGCGGGGCGGGCTGCCCGGTTCGGTCATGGTCTCGGACGCGTTTTTTCCATTTCGTGACGGTGTTGATATCGGTATTGCCGAGGGAGTGTCTGCGATCGTTCAGCCGGGAGGCTCCCTTCGGGATCGAGAGGTCATCGAGGCTTGCAATGAGGCCGATGTATCGATGGTCTTTACCGGTCAGCGTCTCTTTCGCCATTGAGGCTTCGGCTCTCGTCTAGATTCGAATTGTTCGCTACTCTATAAGCAGACACTACGTGTCTCACTTGGGAGGTAACGTGAGCGATCGAAAGGAAATCACATCGACAAATGCGTTGGTTCAGCACGGAAGCACGGGGGTAGGCGGTATCGTCGGTGGCGGCGCGCTGCTCATCCTCAACTCGCTTGGCGGACCATTAGCGTGGATTATCGGCGGGGTTGTCACCGTCGCGGGCGTGGTTATCTCAGCATCGGGAAAAGAGGATCGACTTGCCGGTGGAATTGTCGCGGGAGCCGGCGTCTTGACCATCCTGAGCGGGGTCGGCCTTGGTCTGGGTGGCACGCTCCTTACGCTCGGCGGACTCGGGCTGATCGCGGTTGGAGCGATTGGCGCATACAAGTTCTTCAAAGGCCTTCGCGCGCGGAAGTAGCGCTGGATTAGCGCGACATCACTGTTCGCGATATCGACCTACACGCGGCTCGCCGACCGTTTGGTCGGCGAGCTTGCTACAGTTCGCACTCCTTCTTTACTCCAGGCCGAAACCACCGACAATCTAAGAGATGAGTACCCTATTCGCGACGCGCGCTCGTCGGAGCCCCGTCGCCACGAGATTCTTACTCACTGCGGTTTGTCTCGTATCTTTCGTGCCGACTCTCGTAGCACAGGAGCTCCCGAGCGCCGCTCATGGCGACTCCGACGATCTACCGCTTTCGGTTACCATCACTGAAGTGACGGAACGTGCCATAGAGATTCTCTCCGGTGAATTACGTGTCTCGCCCACACGACTGCGCTCTGTAGCCGACCTGCTGCGTCTCGCGCGTCGTTTCGAGCTCTCTGCACAGATATATGGCGTTCTCTTTGATCTGACGGGCGACTACGATGCGCTCTACCTTCAAGCGCAACAACTGGCCCAAATCGGTGAGTTTGAAGTAGCTGGACGCTTTGCACGGAGGGTTGTTTCCGAGGCGAAGGGTGATGATTCATCCACGTACGAGCTCAAACGTCGCGCCTACGCGCTTATGGCGCGTACGCTCTTCTACCGCGGACGAGTGGCAGAGGCTGAACGGCTCTTGCAGACGCTCGCGGCACTTGACGACGTCGAGCTCGTTGAGGTTGACGCATTGTTGCTCCTCGCATCGGTGCAATCCACTATGGATCTCGAACCGCATGCGCATGAGCAGCTCGAGCGACTGTTCCCCACGAGCTTGGCGCGCGAGCTCTCCGCGGGGCGGGTTCAGCCGTCCAGCACGCCTGCGATGCTACTGCAGGCCCTCGGTGATGAACCTGATACAGGACGAGCTACCGTTGCATCGCCGCCCGCGGCCCGGGAGGCTTCGGCCGTGCCCGAGGGTCTCCATGCTGTAAAGGGCATTCAGGTGGGAACATTCTCTGATCCAGATAATGCAAACCACATGGCTCGCGATATTGAAGCACTCGGGCTTGAAGCGGAGGTTTGGGAGCAGACGCGGGAAGGTCGCAGCATCCAAGTCGTTGTTGCTCTGGTATCGGAGGAACGTAACGAGAACGCGGATCGCGTGCTGTCGACGCTACGAGACGCCGGACTCGACGGTTTCCTCATCTATTGAAAAGGAAATGATCACGAACTCTGCGAGTCCGCCTCGTTTTCTTCTTCGATCTCTTCAATCTGCTCGAGTACGATTGTATCGCCCCCATTCGGGAAGAACCCAGCAAGGCCGATCTCGCCCGGCTCGAGAACGAGGGTCCGGGTGATGCGCGTCTCATCACGACTCTCTTCGAACTCGACACGATAGCTTTCGTGGTCAACGGGAAGACGATTATTGTCGACCTCTTTGAGCGTCAGAACCAGGTCGTTGCCGAGCGAGAACAGCACAAAACCTCCATGGACAAGGCTGGTCTCCCGACGCTCGGTGAACTCTTGCTCACCGAAGACGATCTCTCGACCCGAATCGCCCCGGTAGAGGCCGCTGAGCTCGATGTCTGAGAGCGCGATTTTTGGCTGAGAATCAAGAACCGCCTGCTGCAATGAGCCTGTCAGGCGCTCGTATGTTCCGGTCAAACCGTTGGTACCTTGCACCGCGATTGTGATTCGATTCAGGCTCTCAACGGATACGGAGATCCACAGGTTTACCGTCCGAATGCTCGAGTTGGTTACCGCGAGGGTCATTCCGCGACCGTATACCGTTTTCGTAGAGACCTTCCAGTCGAAAGCTTGCTGCAAGTTTCCGCTGTAGAACACCACCGATTCGTCGACCGGTCCGAAGTATGCGATCATCATGTCGCCGGCTCCCGAACTGCGATACCACGGCCCGGAGAGGAACTGCTCAAACTCTTCCTCGGTTCCGGCATAGAGGTTTCGAAGTCGGTCATCTTCGATGACATCTCCGGCGATTGTTTCGACACGACCGGCTACATACTGTCGCGAGGGGAAATCCCAGTAGTACGTCGTTTGAATCGTCTCAAACACGTTGCTTGATTCGGGATCGCGTCGTTCTGCGAGAATGGGAAAGCTTGGCGCGTTGGTAACTTCCATGTTCTCGTAGGCTTTCGATCGCTGGACGGACTCGACGGAGATATCGACATCTGCAGAGATAGAGAGTATCGGTGCGTACGAGAGTCCAAAGCCGAGCGCGTTGTTGGTGCGGCGGAACACGTCGAGCGTTTGCTCGCCCCGTTCGTTGATCCCAAATGCGACGAGCTCACGCTCGTGGTCTCCGGTCAAATCCTCGGTGTACACGGTAAAGCTGCGGGTGCTTGTCGCTCCGGTCACGCCCTCCCATGCTCGGATCCAGCCGTTCCGAATTGGGTCGTAGACAACGACAAGCAAGCGGATCCGATCTTCCGGATCGTCTCGCCGCTTGAACACAACAATCTGTTCATCCGTATCATCGAGGTTCAGGTTGACGGTCACCGCCTGAGACGGGATGTACTCGTCCGGCAGCCTCACGCGCAGCTCCGGCGCTGCCGCCGTGCTCTCGTCAGATTGTTCGATATCAGACTCGGCTGCAAGCACGATCTGTTCAGTTCCGGTCGGTACTACAACACGGCCAGGATCATCGATTCGTGTAACGGTAACTTCTTCCTCGCACGCAACAAACAGCCCGAGGGCGAGAGTCCCAATCAACAGCAACCGGATGGGACGTAATCTCCAATTCATGAGGTTAGTATCCCAAAAGGACACCAAAATGAACAGGCAATTTGACATTGTTTGTTGTGTTCTGGCATGATGGCGCATGGAAAGCAGGCCCGTTTTTCGCAATCTCTCGCCACTCGATCACCGATACTACGATGCGAATGAACAGGCGTTTTCACAGCTTGCCGATCATCTCTCGGAAGACGGCCTCGTCCGCTACTGTGTCCGCGTGGAAGCGGCGCTTCTGCGCGAGCATCTCGAACGACTCGACCTCGCGTCGGATCGTTTTGTGGAGGCGGTCAACGGCCTCGAGCAGAAGGTCACCGCCGATGAGGTTTACACCGAAGAACAAGTCACCAAGCACAACATTCGAGCCCTCGTCCGGGTCATCAAGCGAAACCTGCCCGAGGAAGTCGGGCATCTCGTGCACGTTGGCGCGACAAGCGTCGATATACTCGACACCGCCAACGCACTTCGCTATCGGAGTGCCGTACGTGAGGTGGTGCTGCCCCGGCTCTTGCATCTCGAAACGCTGCTCGTAGACCTTGCGGAGGAGCACGCCGAGACGTTACAAGTCGGGAGAACCCATGGTCAACACGGCGTTCCCATCACCTTCGGCTTTGCCGTTGCCGAGTACGTTTCGCGGCTTGGCAAGAGCATCGAGGAACTGTTCGATCGGACACACAAGCTGCGGGGTAAGATTGCGGGGGCGGTCGGGGCTTATAACAGCATTTCGCTTCTGCAACCCGATCCAGCGACGTTCGAACGTTCGGTTCTCGCACGGCTTGACATCGAGCCAAGTGAGCATTCGACCCAGCTTGTCGAACCGGAATACCTTTTGCGGCTCTTGCTCGAGATGAACACTGCATTTGGTATTCTCGCCAACCTCGCGGATGATCTTCGGAACCTGCAGCGCACCGAGATTGATGAGCTTCGCGAGATGTTTGATGCAAAGCAGGTTGGTTCCTCGACCATGCCGCAGAAACGCAATCCCTGGAACTCTGAGCACGTAAAGAGTTTGTGGAAGACGTTTTCGCCTCGAGTCGTGACCTTTTTCATGGATCAAATCTCCGAACATCAGCGCGACCTCACCAACTCCGCCTCGGGGCGCTTCGTCGTCGATTTTGTGGCCGGATTTCTCGCGGCAGTCGAGCGCCTCATTCGGGTCGTAGAGACGTTGTACGTGGATCGAGCGCGAATGAGGGCGAACGTCGAACGCACCGGAGCGATGGTGCTCTCCGAGGCGGCGTACACGCTGCTGGCCGAGAGCGGCCGGAAGGACGCGCACGAGGACTTACGTACCGCGACACTCGAGGCCCAGCAGCGAGGGGTGAGTCTTGTTTCCGTTCTCAAGGAAAGGACCGAACTCTGGGACGAACTCGATCGGCGGCTCACGGCTGTTGGGAGCGAAGCCGAGCGCTTCTTTTCCGATCCCTCGAGCTACACGGGGATTGCATCCCAGAAGGCCCGTGAGATTTCCGCTCGTTTTCGCAACATCGTTTCAAAAGTAAAGGAGCAGCTAGATGCAGTTAGATGAGAGTTTGAGCTACGACGATGTTCTCTTGCTGCCGTCGTATTCCGATTTTTTGCCGGGTGAGACCGAGGTGCGAACGGCCATCGGGCCTGGTCTCCACCTCAATATTCCAATTATCTCGGCTGCGATGGATACCGTTACCGAGGACCGACTCGCAATCGCGCTGGCCCTCGAGGGGGGAGCAGGTGTTATTCATAGAAACATGACACCGGATGTGCAGGCCACCCACGTCGCGAGCGTAAAACGCTTCCTCAACATGGTAATCGAAAACCCTGTAACGGTTGCTTCGAACCAAACTATCTCAGACGTCGCAGACGTGATGACACGCTATCGCATCAGCGGCTTGCCGGTCGTGGATGGTGAGCGCCTCGTTGGAATAATCACCAGTAGAGACATGAGGTTCTGTACGGACTACTCGCTGCGTGTCAGCGAGGTCATGACGCCGAAGCCTATCGTCGAGGTCGGTACGCCAGGCTATGAGAGCGCGCAGAAGAAGTTCAACGAGCACAAAATCGAGAAGCTTCCGGTTGTCGACGGCGAGGGGCACCTGACCGGACTCATCACGGTGAAGGATATAGAGAAGCATAACAGCTACCCCGCTGCCGCTACCGATGATCACGGACGTTTGCTCGTCGGTGCGGCAGTCAGTCCTACGGAACTTGACGCGCGCATGAAGGCGCTTGTAGAGGCGAGGGTCGATTTTGTCGTCTTGGATACCGCCCACGGTGACTCGAAGAATGTCGCCGATGCGGTTGCTCACATCAAACGCCACTACGCAGTTCCTGTTATCGGCGGAAACATCGCGACAAAGGAAGGAGCACAGCGACTCATCGACGCCGGTGCCGACGCAATAAAGGTAGGCGTGGGTCCGGGAAGCATTTGTACTACTCGAATCGTCGCCGGAATTGGTGTGCCGCAGTTTTCGGCGGTGCTATGGGCGGCCGAAGCGGCTGTGAAGAACGATATACCTGTAATAGCAGACGGAGGAATCAAGTTCTCTGGCGACATCACTAAGGCAATTGCCGCGGGAGCCTCGGCGGTAATGATAGGCAATCTCTTTGCGGGACTCCGTGAGTCTCCCGGCCGTGAGATCATCTACGAGGGTAGAATCTTCAAGGCGTATCGAGGCATGGGCTCGCTTGGCGCGATCAAGGCGGGAAGTGGCGATCGATATCAGATGTCCGATAACGAGGAACCGGTTCCCGAGGGCATTGAGGGACGTGTCCCCTACAAGGGAGAGTTACAACCGTTCGTGCATCAACTCGTCACTGGATTGAGAAAGGGTATGGGCTACTGCGGCTGCAAGACCCTCGAAGAGCTACGGGCCTACCAACAGTTCGTTAAAATCTCACCGGCGGGCCTGAAGGAGAGTCACGTTCACGATATCTCGATAACCCAAGAGCCGCCGAACTACTCACGTTGAGACGAGACCATGGATACGATATTCGTTCTAGACTTCGGCGGGCAAACCGCACAGCTCATCAGTCGTAGAGTCCGGGAGTTAGGAGTCTACAGCGAGGTTGCCCCGGGAAACGTCCCGTTGTCTGGGATTATGACTCGCGATGTGAAAGGAATCATACTCTCCGGTTCGCCGTGGAGCGTTCACGACCAAGGCGCACCCACACCGGACCCAGGATTATTCTCGCTCAAGATCCCGGTGCTCGGGATTTGCTACGGATTGCAGCAACTGGTCCACGCTGCAGGCGGACGAATCGGGCGGTCCGTCCGACGAGAGTATGGTCGGGCACGGACTCACTACCACGAGCATCCGCTCTTTGGCGGTGTAGATCAGGACTTCGTCAGTTGGATGAGCCACGGAGATCATGTCGAGGCCCTTCCCGAAGGAGCGTCCGTAATTGCGGAAAGCGCGTCGGGAGCTCTCGCAGCCGTCGAGTTACAGTCAGACGTGTTTGGCCTGCAGTTCCATCCCGAGGTCACCCATTGTGAGTTTGGAATGCAAATCCTCAGGAACTTCGTAGAGGGGATTTGTGGAGCGAAACGCCAGTGGTCGCTCGAGGACTACGTCGGCCAAGCCTCAAACGACATTCGCGCTTTCGTCGGCGGGAGCCCCGTACTCCTTCTGATTTCCGGCGGGGTGGATTCTACCGTTGTCGCAGCGCTCTTGCTGAAGGCGCTCCCGCCGGAACAGGTGCACCTCATGTACGTCGACACTGGTCTCATGCGAGCCGGCGAGACCGATCAGGTCAGAAAGAGCCTGGAGTTGCTTGGCGCAAAGAACCTGCGGATCGTAGATGCTTCCGAGCGCTTTCTCGGCGCGCTTGCAGGCGTGAGTGATCCGGAAAAAAAGCGTGAGACAATTGGAGATCTCTTTATGCAGGTTCAGCAGGAAGAGGTTGGGAAGCAGGTTCCCGGTGGGTACTTCCTTGCACAGGGCACCCTGTACACGGACATGATCGAGTCGGGCGCCGGAGTCGGCACGTTTGCGCACGTGATCAAGAGCCACCACAATGTACGGAGTCCACTCGTGCAGGCGAAGCGTGAAGCCGGCGAGATCATCGAGCCGCTTGCGAAGTTGTACAAGGACGAGGTGCGGGAGGTAGGTCGTCTGCTCGGTGTGCTTCCCGATGTCATTGCACGCCACCCGTTTCCCGGCCCTGGCCTGGCGGTGCGAATACTCGGCGCTGTCACCGAAGAGAAGTCTCGAGTTCTTCGCGCGGTAGACTCGATTTTTATATCTGAGATCCGGGCTCGCGGCCTCTATGACGCGATTTGGCAGGCATTTGCGGTGCTTCTCGAG
>JBMCTC010000134.1:0-8600 GCA_048624115.1 Spirochaetota bacterium | reverse complement strand
GATCCAGCGAGCCTGCTTCCAACCTATCTGATGTTCGCGGACATCATGGGACAAATGGCCGATCGCGCATATCTCGAGAAAATCCTGCTTCTCTTCCGTGAGTTTCAACAGGCCGGCATCGACACCTACGAGAACGAGTTTGAGCTGCTCAAGCAGACGCCATCGTTCTACCTATCGCTGGTACGAAAGCATCGCCCGGAGTTTGACGCCGTTTCGGACATGCTTCGAGCTCACTTCAAGGCGCGATCAGGGGCCAACGTTGATCCATATCAGCTCTACATTGAACGAAATCTCGCCTACCTTGTGAAGCGAGTGATCCCCTACCCCGAAGAGTATCGTTCTCGATTGCGCCGTGACGGGATCGTGACATCGCTCGAGGCCGCGTAGTCTAACGAGGCGCTTTACACATCTCTTTACTTTGACTATTATATAGCACGATTCATATATAAGGATGGACTCCATGAGTGAGAAATTGACGACCGAAGAGTTTAAGCAAAAGGTATTCAACTGGGAAGAGAACCAGGAGTGGAAATATGAGGGTGACTTACCGGCAATAGTAGACTTCTACGCCGACTGGTGCGGCCCCTGCAAGATGGTAGCTCCGATCCTGGAGGAGATTAGCACCGAGTACGCGGGCAAGCTGAATGTGTACAAGGTCGATACCGACGCAGAGCAAGAACTCGCGATGGCGTTCGGGATTCAGAGCATTCCAAGTCTTCTGTTTATTCCTGTGAGCGACAAGCCGCAGATGGCGGCTGGAGCACTGCCGAAGGAGCAGTTACAGCAGGTAATCAAGGATGTTCTCAAGGTCGACGCTGCATAAAAATCGATGAAAATGCGGGACAAGATAGGTTGATTCCGTCTGTTGATCGCGCTATTTTCTCCCACGATTAGAATGAATTGTAACCATTCATTTGTTGCGTGGTTTCAGTTATAGAGGGTTTGCGAGAGTCGTTGGCTACTCGCAGGAAGCAGCATAAAGCTGCAAGAGATGTAACGTGACCGGTTGTTGTCTACCCGAGCGTTGTCGATTCATGCGGGAAACTGCGTCGCAGTGAAACGTTTGGCGCTTCGACGTGACGATGGCGGTAATCGTAAGCGAGCATTTCTGTTCAGATCTCCGTGCCCTGCGGGGAAGCTGGATAAGATAGACCAACCAACGGTTGGTACATGTTTCTTTTTCACATAGCCCCTCAGGTTTTATTACCTCCTTTCCTGAGGGGTTTTTTTTTGCCCTCACACCTACATTGACCGCGATTTTTGGCTTGCGTATTATGGACCTCCATGAGCAAGTATCCGTTTGGCGAGATCGAGCAGAAGTGGCAGCACTATTGGGAGGAGAATAGCACCTTCTCCGTCACCGAAGACCCCTCCGTCCCCAAAGAGAAGCGTCGCTACATCCTCGACATGTTTCCGTATCCGTCGGCAGCGGGCCTACACGTGGGCCATCCCGAAGGGTACACCGCCACCGACATTTACTCACGGTTTTTGCGAATGCGCGGGTATGCAGTGCTCCATACAATGGGATACGACAGTTTTGGTCTGCCGGCCGAAACATACGCGATTCAAACGGGGACCCATCCACGAACGACAACCGAAGCCAACATCACGCAGTTTCGCCGCCAAATCAAAGCACTTGGGTTTAGTTACGACTGGAACCGCGAGATTTCGACCCACACGGCCGACTACTACAAGTGGACGCAATGGATCTTCCTACAGCTTTTCAACAGAGGCTTGGCCTACGTCGCGGAGGTGCCGGTCTGGTACTGCGAGGCCCTCGGTACGGTGCTTGCAAACGAAGAGGTCATCACAACGCCGGAGGGGCCACGAAGCGAGCGAGGGAACCATCCGGTAGAGCGACGTCCGCTGCGCCAATGGATGCTCAAGATCACAGCGTACGCCGATCGCCTGTTACACGACCTGGACAAGCTCGACTGGCCGGAGTCGATAAAGACGATGCAGCGAAACTGGATCGGTCGGAGCGAGGGTGCGAATGTTACGTTCCGGCTCGTAGACCACGATGCTTCGATCGAAGTGTTTACGACGCGCCCCGATACGCTGTTTGGCGCCACGTATATGGTGTTGGCTCCCGAACACCCGCTCGTCGAACAGATCACGACCGACGATCAGCGGAAAGCGGTGGCGCGGTATCAGGAACGGGCCAAGCTCAAGAGCGATCTCGAGCGTGCGGAGCTCTCCAAGGAGAAAACGGGTGTGGCCACGGGGGCTTTGGCCGTCAATCCAGTAAATGGTGAGTCGATCCCTGTCTGGATCTCAGACTACATACTGATGAGCTACGGAACGGGAGCAATTATGGCGGTCCCCGGCCACGACGAACGGGACTATGCCTTTGCGACGCAGTTTGATCTGCCAATCCGGCGCGTGGTGGCCCCGGAATCAGACCCTCAAACCACGGAGCCGCTGAGCGAGGCGATGCCGGAGTACGGCGTCGCCGTGAACTCCGATCAGTTCAGCGGCATGCCGACGGCGCAAGCGAAGGCCGCGATCATCGATTGGCTCGAAGAGAAGGGGATCGGGGCGCGCGCAGTCAACTACAAGCTGCGGGATTGGATTTTCTCTCGTCAGCGCTACTGGGGCGAACCGATCCCCATCGTAGAATGCGACGGCGAGTACGTCCCGGTGCCTGAAGACCAGTTGCCGGTGACCCTACCCGAGGTTGAAAACTACAAACCAACCGGCACCGGCGAGAGCCCCCTGGCTGCCGTCAGCGATTGGGTGAACACGACCTGTCCCGATGGCTCGGGACGTCCGGCAACCCGCGAGACCAATACCATGCCCCAGTGGGCGGGCAGCTGTTGGTACTACCTGCGCTATCTGGACCCGAAGAACGAGAACGAGTTTGCCTCTCGGGAGAAAGTCGACTACTGGATGCCGGTCGATCTCTACGTCGGTGGCACCGAGCACGCGGTGCTGCATCTCTTGTACGCCCGTTTCTGGCACAAGGTGCTCTACGACATCGGCGTCGTGAACACAGATGAACCATTTATGCGCCTCGTAAACCAGGGGATGATCCTGGGCGAAGGCGGTGTCAAGATGTCAAAGAGTCTCGGCAACGTCATCAATCCCGACGATATCATCGCCGACTTTGGCGCCGACTCAATGCGCATGTATGAGATGTTCATGGGGCCGCTCGAGGTAGCAAAACCGTGGTCTACAAATGGTCTCGCCGGCGTGCATCGCTTCCTCGATCGTGTCTATCGTCTGAGCCAACGCGAGATGACCGACTCCGAGGCGCAGCCGGAACTGCTTCGACTGCTCCACAAGACCATCAAGAAGGTAACCGAAGACACCGACGCCCTCGCATTCAACACCGCGATTGCGCAGATGATGATTTACGTAAACGAACTGTTCAAGGCCGACGAGATCTCTCTGCAACTGTGGAAACCGTTCGTTTTGCTCCTTTGCCCCTATGCACCCCACTTAGCCGAGGAACTCTGGGAGCAGCTCGGAGGCACGCCGTCGGTGTCCGCACAAGAGTGGCCGACGTATGACCCGGCACTCACCGTAGACGACCAGGTAACGGTGGTCGTGCAGGTGAACGGCAAGGTGCGATCAAAGCTCGAACTCGAGGCCGGACTGCCAAAAGAGGCTCTTATCGAAGCCGCTCTGGCCAACGAACGGATTCAAGAGTGGACAAGCGGCAAAGAGATTGTCAAGAGGATCGCCGTTCCGGACAAGCTGGTAAACATCGTCGTCAGGTAGTGTCTGGCTCAGGGGCCACCGCTACTGCCTGACGACGAGCCACGTCTCCTCCTCTTCTACGGTGACAACCATGCGTGCGGACCTTCCCCGGTAGAATCGCGTTACGCCGTATGGAAGCGGTACCCACCGGCCGTCGATCGGCTGTGCGAAGGGTGACCAGGGCAGCCACCCGCCACCCGGTATATCAATCGTTGGCTCAACCGTCGCGCGTGGTCGCACGAACGACGCGCGCATCTCGCGCGCCTCTACCTTCGCGATCACGTAGTCAATGTCCACGGCCCACGGATCGTCGGACAATCGCTGGTCCATCTCGTAAACCAACCGCTCCGCATTGAATGCGCGCAGATCTACCCCGCGGGAAATCAACGTGGCTACAATGGTAGCCGCAGCACCGTGCCGAAATGTCAACTCGACCGTCCTATCGGGCGCTACATCGGGCCATACCGCGCCGGCCGGCGCCATCGTTTCCCCGCGAGCGAGGGCCGGGCCGCCCGAAGACCATACCGGGTGCGCCAACAGAGCGAGAGGGCCCTCTTTCCCGATCTGAATGTGCGTTTCCTTCGTCCCAGCAGGAATGAACCGCTTTTCTACTGCCGTTCCCGCGGCATGAATCGTCAGCTCGTAGTCGGCGGCGCCCCACTCGAACATCCACCGGGCGGGCAGGTCCGGGAGCACCACTCGAATCTCCTGTTCCCATCCGGGCAGCACGCATCCCGAGAGGGCTATCATTACCATCGGCCAGATGCCGTTTTGAAGTCGCTTCACAGTCAAGAAGACGCGCGCCGGAGGCGTCTGAATTCACCAACGGCAAAAAAAGGCAGCTCAAATGTTGCAGATATCTCAATTTTGGGGGATAATAGAAGATAATGGAAGGCGACACGCCATTTGAGGCCAAACTAGCTCAAGCCGTGAGCGCGAGACGCATCGCGATAGACCGGCAAGAGATTCCCAAGCTCAAAGAACTCTTCCGTGTGTTCCACAGCAACATGCAAGGACTGCACGGGATACTGCTTCGCAAGAGCCTCGTCCAGCAGGATCCGTACAAAGACGAGCAAAAGATCATGAGCCTCAGAAATCCCTCCGACGAACCCTATATGGAGTCGGAACGTGATGTGGCTCTCGGCGTTCGGCTCGACGCCTACGATACGCTACTCGAGTACGTAGACAGCTATGTAGAGATCCGCTCGGATACCATCGACTTCAAGCAGATGAAGGCCCTCGCGGACGTTGTGCGGTACATTCAGTGGGATCATTTGACCACGAGTTCCCCAATGCCCACTACCCGCGGGCTCGCTGAGCTCACCGGACGGGCACGGTCAAACACCGACTCACTGGCGAACAGCGTACTCTCGGACTCGATCGCCCAACTCGCAAAGCTCAGTAAGGAGATCATTGGGCAGCTCAGGCACATCGGGGTGTTCAAGCGCGAAGAGTACAAACTGACCCTTCGTGAACAAGTCTTTCCCACGATTGCAGACCGCTCATCACTTCAGGCCGACGATAGTGCATCGGTGCTCCTGGTGAAGAACGCGTACAAAGAGGCTGGAATCGAGGGTCCGTTTATTCCGGAGCTCGCCTCCGAGATTATCGCAGAAGACAACGGCGCGGAGGGGCAACATCTGCAGCGTGAGGCGTTGCGTCGGCTCGAGGCAGCGGTAACAAAAAAGAAGTCGCAGAGGCCGAAAGAGTCGTTACGAGAGACGCTTATCGGCTCGATCCGAGGGCTATCGGCCGCGAGCAGACAGTTTGATGCGATCGTAGAGAACCTGCGGCACAACAGTGACGCGCTCGCGCATCAGAAAAAGAGCTTTGGCCAGCGATTCCGCGATTGGATCGAGAAGATCACAAACAAAAAGGTGCGCGAACTCACCTTTCGCGCGGAGTACGTTGACGAGAACACCGGCGCAAAGCAATCCGAGATAATACGGTTTGAGGAGTTTGTCGGCTCAGTGAACAAAAAAGCTCGGCTCTACGGTGCCTTCTTGAGCAAGAGCGGAAACGCGTGGGCCAAGCTCCAGGATGCGAGTGACGAGCAGCTTCTCAACTACATCACGAAAGAACTAAGCGAATGCCACATGCTGCATCGACAAGCGCAAGCACTCGACACCGCCATGAAGTCGGAGGCGCCGCCCCTCGTTCGACAGAAGATGAAGGGCATCAAGATCGAGCTCACCGGAGTAAAGAACGCAATCGCTGCGGCAAATCAGCTCAAGCATGAGTACGTAGCCAAGAAAGACGAGCAAGAGCAGATGCAAAAACTCGGCGTGGCCGAGTGAGGCGACAGACTGCCTAACTCGCCCGGTAGCGCCCGAGCACTCGTAGATCAGTCACAACCGAATCCAACTCGCGAATCGCTTCGTCAAACTGTGCGGGCTTCTCGGGAAGCTCTACGTCGACGTAGAACATGTACTGCCACGGTTTTCCAGCGATAGGGCGCGACTCGAGCTTCTTGAGGTTGAGCTCTGCGTCTGCCATGATCTGCATCGCGCTAAAGAGCGCGCCGGGGCGGTCGGGCGTCGAGAAGACAAAGCTTGCCATGGTTGGCTTCCCGTCAAGCTGCTGCTCCTGGCGAGAGAGAATTACAAATCGGGTATAGTTGCTCGGGTTGGTCTCAATTCCTTCTTTGATCACCCGCATGCCGTATACGGCCGCCGCCCCGGCATTTGCGATCGCCGCGTTCGCTGGGTCCCCTTCCGTCGCGATGTGCGCCACTGAGCCGGCTGTGTCGTAGAAGGGAACCTGTTCCCACGCATCGTGTTGCCGCAGGAACTCGTCGCACTGCGCAAGCGCCTGCGGATGCGAGAAGACCCGCGCGATCGACTGCTCGGTTGCATCGGGCAGCGCGATGAGGCTGTGCTCGATCCGTAGTTTGATCTCGCCGATGATGGTGAGGTCGGGATACTGCAGCAAGAGGTCGTAATTCTCGTGAACGCTCCCGGCAAGACTGTTCTCGATCGGGAGCACGCCGTAGGAGGCCGATCCATCGAGGACTGCGTCGAATACGTCACGAAACCGACGAAGCGGCCGCGCAACGTACTCACGATCGTGAAAAAACCGGAGAACCGCCATCTCGCTATAGGCGCCGCGTTCGCCCTGAAATGCCACACCGGTCACCGCCGCGTCGCCAACCGCATCGCCCGCGCGCGAGGCGATCGTGGCGGCTGTTCCAACACCCGCAAGCACGTTCGGTATCCGGGTTAGCTCCTTGCCTACGACCGGAGAGAGGACCTCAACGTCGCGCATGAGTTTTTCGAACTGTTCCGGGTACATCGACTGCGGACCGTCGCTGAGCGCGCGCTCAGGATCGGGGTGCACTTCAACGATAATTCCGTCGGCGCCGGCTGCAACCGCGGCGAGCGCCAACGGCGGCACCTTCTCACGAATACCGGTCGCGTGGCTCGGATCAACGATAACCGGCAAGTGGCTGAGCTTTTTCACCACCGGTATCGCGGAAATATCGAGCGTGTTGCGCGTGTAGGTTTCGAAGGTTCTGATTCCCCGTTCGCAGAGCACTATCTGCTCAGATCCGTGCGCCAGAACGTACTCAGCGGCCATCAGCCACTCTTCTATCGTTGCCGAGAGACCTCGCTTGATCATGACGGGCCGCCCCGAAGCACCGACGGCCTTCAGGAGCTCGAAGTTCTGCATGTTTCGCGCGCCAATCTGGAACATATCAACGTAGTCCAGAAACAGGTCGACGTGGCCGGGAGCAACGATCTCCGAGACAATCGGAAGCCCGTACTGCTCACCAGCCTCCTTGAGGAGCTTCAAACCCTCTTCTCCGAGGCCTTGAAACGAGTACGGGCTGCTCCGCGGCTTGAACGCCCCCCCACGCAGCATAACTGCACCGCTATCACGGACCTGCTTGGCAGACTCGAGAATTTGCTCGCGGTTCTCCACCGAGCAGGGTCCGGCAATTACCGCGATTCGTGGACCGCCCACTTTGATCGGACCTACGGCGACAACCGAGTCCTTGGGCTGCAACTCTCTGCTCGCAAGCTTGTAAGGTTTGCTAATGGGAATAACGCGCTGCACGCCCGGTTTGATCTCGACCTCGCGCAGGTCGATCGACACCGAACCAACGGCGCCGAGGATCGTCTCTTCCTCGCCCTCGATCTCCCGAAGGCGGAAGCCTTTCTCCGTTAGAAACGTGCGGAGGCGTTCTTTATCGTCATCGCGGATATTGCGTTCGAGTACAATGACCATGGCCTATCCTACGCCATAGTGGGTGGGAAATGCGAGAGGATGTACTCGCGAAACTCCCGCTCGAGCCGGCTACGATAGGTAAGGAGTCGCTCGACGTATCGTTTCGTAGAAGCGGGCGTCCGGCCGGCTTTCACGCGCGTGAGCCCGGCGTTGTAAATTGCAAGCGCTTCGGCATCGTCGTCGCCTTGATCGAGGCAGAACTGGAGGTAGCGCAGTCCATGGAGCGCGTTGACGTCCGGGTCAAAGAAGTCTTCCTCCGCGAGATGCCGGAAGGTCAGCGAGTTGAGTTGAAAGAGTCCACGGTCAATCGACCGGGAGTTGTAGTTGACCGCGACCGGATGAAATCGGCTCTCGGTCCAGACGAGGCTAAAGGCAAGGGTCAATGAGATATCGAGGCGGTCTGCGTAGTAGAGAATCGGTAGTGCGGTGGTTTCCGATCCTGTCCGTTCAACAAAGAACTCCACCACGTGATCACGGGTAATCGATTCCCGGTAGAGGGCTAACGCCGGATCGGGGCCGTCGAGGAAGTTCTCGATGTTTGGATAGACTCGACCTGCAAGCTGATCATTCTCAATCGAAACGATCTCGTTCCCGGTCAGGAGGCGCCGATTTGCCCGAATGAGCACCGGATCCTCCTCGGGCACGTACAGATTTCCGGTACTGCAGCCGAG
>JBMCTC010000133.1:0-8664 GCA_048624115.1 Spirochaetota bacterium | reverse complement strand
CTGTACGAACTGTGACCACCGCGAGTCAAAGTGGCTCGGTCGCTGTCCGCAGTGCGGTGAGTGGAATACGCTGGTGGAACAGGCGTCGGCCGGAGCTCCGAGCGGCGAACGAGCCGGCGGCGGGGCGCCTACCCCAGGAGCAAAGAAGCGAGCAACGGTCGCCACGCCCACGCCAATCGGGAGGATCGAGGCGCAACGAGCAGAACGAGTCTCAACCGGCATTGCCGAGCTCGACCGAGTGCTCGGCGGCGGTATCGTCGCGGGCGCAACGGTACTCGTCGGCGGCGAACCGGGAATTGGCAAGTCCACGTTGATGCTCCAGATGGCGGCGCAGATGCGGCGGAGGAAGGTGCTCTACGTGACGGCGGAGGAGTCTGCCGAGCAAATTCGATTGCGAGGCGATAGGCTCGGCGTCTCGAACGAGGGCCTCTCCGTGCTTGCAGAGAATCGACTCGAACAGATCGAACGCCAGACCAGGCCACAGCGCGCAGGCGGAGAGGCCCCGTATGCGGTGGTGATCATCGACAGCATTCAGACGCTCTACTCGGCGGAGGCGGGGAACGTTCCAGGCACGCCGAATCAAATCAAGTACGCGGCGTTTGAGCTTGCCGAGAGCGCACGTGAGCACGCTTTCGCACTCTTCTTTGTGGCGCACGTCACGAAGGAGGGCAACATCGCCGGCCCGAAGACCATAGAGCACATGGTCGATACGGTCCTCTACTTTGAGCAGAGTGACGACGACACTCGGTATCTGCGCGCCTCGAAGAATCGCTTTGGCTCCACGGACGAGATCGGCCTCTTTACCATGCGCCGGCAGGGCCTCATTCAGATCTCAGACCCCCAGAGCCTCTTCTTGGTGCAGCGCAGCGGAACGCTGCCCCCCGGCGTCGTAGTTGCCCCCGTCATCGAGGGTTCGCGCGTTTTGCTCATCGAGGTTCAGGCGCTCACAGTCCCGGCCAAGGGCGGGATGAGTCGCGTCTTCAGCGACAAGCTCGACAGCCGACGCGTAAGCCGCATGGCGGCAGTGCTCGAGAAACACGTGGGGATTCAGTTTAGCGATCAAGACCTCTACGTGAATGTGGCCGGCGGCATGCGTGTGAAAGATGTCGGCGTCGAGCTTCCGCTGGCGCTCGCGCTCTACTCGGCGCGCACCGATCTGCCCTTTCCGACAAAGACCGCCTCGGCAGGCGAGATCAGTCTGGCGGGCGAGATCAGGCCGATCGCGCAAATGGCTCGCCGCGCAAAAAGCGCCGATGAGCTCGGCTTCGCATCGGTGATCGGTCCGGCGACTGCGCGCCAGGGCGAAGAGAAATCCGCCCGTGCCTGGCACGGCGTCGAGCGGCTCACCGAGGCAATCAAAGCGGTATTTTAGATTAGCCCACGCCGGGGAAGAGAAACGGCAACGCGATAAAGGTGCCGATAGCGCTTCCAAGTGTCGTAAAGAAGAACACGAGCAGAATCCGCGTAATCCGGTTTCGATAAAAGCCCCGGAGGCTCGTGATGTCGTCCTGTATGTTTTCGAAATCTATAACCCGGGGCTTTCGCAAGATCGCCTCGAGGAGCCCGCTCACAAAACCCACGCCAATCGTCGGGTTCATGCTCGTAAAGGGTGCGGCGGCGATGCTCGCCAAAATGTTCAGCGGATGGGCCAGCGCGATGATCGCGCCGATACCGGCGAGTGTGCCGTTAACCACCACCCAGCGAAAGAGCATCTCGAGTCCACCGTCCCATCCGGAGCGAATGAATCCCCACGCGATAAGGCCGGCAACGAGTATGGGGATGACCCAGGGGATTGCCTTTGCCACGGCAGACTTTGGAGGCACGGTAGAGAGGCGATCGAGATCAGGAGTCTCGCTACCGGTGTGAATCTTCTCGAGCCAGGCGGCGATTCCGGGAACGTGCCCCGCGCCGACGACAATCAGAACCCGCTTGCCGGGGACGGCGTAACTCTTCGCAGCCAGATACTGATCTCGCTCGTCAATGAGAACCTCTTTCGCCGCGGGAAGGTAGTCGGCAAGCTCCTTCATCATTCCCTCGAGGGCCCCGGATTGCTTGAGCTTCTCGATCTCCTCCGGAGGGACTTTCTCCCTACTAAACGCAGAGCCCAGGAGAGCCGCGAGCATCTTGTTCTTACCCCAAAAGCCGGCACGGGCCCACGCGCGACGGAGCGTCGTATGGATCTCCCGGTCGACAAAACTCGTCGGAATATCAAGCTCTTGCGCCTTCTTCCAGGCGGCAAGCATCTCCTGTCCCGGGGTAATGCCGAGATCAGCGCCCATCCGTCGCTGAAAGCTTGAAAGCACGAGATTGCCAAGCAGCAGGAAGCCCTTTTTCTCACGAATAACCTGGTATACGTTCAGGCTTTCCCAGCTTCGCTTCTCTACGAGTGACTTGTGGCGCGCATCGTCTATCTCCACACACACGTGGTCGGGCGATTCTTCCTCGATGATGGACGTAACCTCGTCCACGCTCTCCCTCGAAACGTGCGCCGTGCCCAAGAGAATGAACTCCCGATCACCGAGCGTAATCGTAGTCCGATTCGATGTAGAACTCTCTGTCATTCCTTCCTCGTCTTGGCGCCGGCCTCGATGAATCGTTTACGCAATCCTTCCTCGCCGGGATAGAGATCACGGGGGATACTGCCACCGCCCATATGGATGTGTCCGCCGCCGGCACCAATGCCGTCGAGTGCCTTTTTGATAATGAGGTCTGCCGGCCTCTCGTTGTCTTCGCTGCGGACCGAGAGCCGGTACGCTTCGCGGTCCGGCTCCACAACCACCACAAAGCTGAGCTCTCGAAGGCCCAAGAAAAAGTCGGCCACGAGCGCCATCACTTCCTGCGTGCACTCTTTCGTAACCGGGACGAAGCAGAAGTCACCTGCAACCACACACGCGTTAATGGCCTCACGAAAGAGGCCGAGGTCGCGCAACGAGAGGCTGTTCTTGAGCAACCGGCTCCCAAGCTGCCAGTCGCCGACGAAAAAGAGGGAATTAAACGCCTTGAGGTCGGGCTCAGAAACACCTCTCGTCATAAAACCGGTATCCATCATGAGGCCGATCAAAAGTGCGGTGGCGATGGAGTCGGGCACAGCCGTCTCGGTCTCTTCGTAGTAACTGTAGACAATGGTGCAACACGCACCAAAGTCCTCGCGAATATCATGAAAGGCGATCGTAGGTACGGTAGGTGGACTGTGGTGATCAATGACACCGTAGATCTCTCCAGGCAAACCGCTGATATTGGAGTTGCCGACAAACCCATCGACTACGATGATCTGCGCGTCCTCTGTGATCCCTAATTCGGATGCGGCGACAATTGGAATCTCGAGCTTCTCAATTTCCTCGGCAAGGGAGGCGCTTTGAATATCGCCTCCATAGCTCAGGGTAACCAGAAATCCGCTGTTCTGAAGTAAGTGCGAGAGGGCGTATGCGGCGCCTACCGCGTCGTGGTCCGGGAAATCGTGGGCCTGAATGACGACAGGCCGCTTCTTGTCCAGTCCCGAGGCCAGCGTCTTGTAGTCACTCATCGCCCTGCTCCTACTCGGAACCATACGACCGTAGCCGCCACGCGGCAAGCCTTTGCTCAACGAAGCCGGGCTGGAGCTCCGCCTCTGCTCGACTGAACGAGGCCTCGGCGGTTCGCTTTCGGTCGAGGATATGCATCTGTTCCCCGAGATAGAAGTACATACGAGCCTGGGTGATCTTGTCTCGCTCGTCGCGAAGGATGGTGAGCACGAGCGACTCGCTGCGCGGATCGATGTAGTAACGCATCATGTGGTACATAATCGAGTCTCGCGGGAGGAAGTTGACGAGGCCAAGCAGATATCGCCGTGCCTCTTCGTTCCTGTCTGCCTGTTTCATGGCCAGCGCGGCCAAGAGTGCGTACTCGTAGATCGACGACTGGTCCTCGTGGGCAGCCTCGAAGTAGCGCTCGGCCTGGTCGAACTGCTCGAACATGTAGTAGATGACGGCAATCTGCGGGTAGGCCGGCGCGTAGTCGGGCCTTATCGAAAGGGCGCGCTCGTAGAGCGGTAAGGCGGCCTCGTACTCGCCATTCGCATCGGTTGCCCGCGCAAACAGGAGGTGGCCGATAAAGCGCGCATCGTCTATGGCGACGGCCCGCTCGAAGTCGGTCGCGGCGAGCTCGTAGCGACGCTGCTCGAGGCGTACCCGACCTCGGTCAATATAGTGCCAGTAGTAATCAGGATCGAGGGACAGGGCCGCGGTAAGGTCGCGATCTGCCGCCGAAAGCTCGTACTGCTGGGTGCGTGCCCGCGCTCGATCGGCGTAGGCAAATGAGTACTCTGAGTCGATTTCGATCGCCGCTGTGAGCTGTTCTTCCGCGTCTTCCCACCGCTCGCGTCTCAGGTAGAGATTGCCCAGGCCTACTCGCGCCACCAGATTTTGCTCGTCGGCGCTTACCGCCGCCCGTAGCGCCTGCTCTGCCGCTCGGTAGTTGCGATCCTCGAGGTAGAGTTCACCAAGCGCTGCCTGCGCTTGCGCGTTCTCGGGACGCTCTTGAACAATCCGTTCGAGCAGCGCCTTCTGCTCGTCGCGCTGCCCGCGCACGCCAAAGAGCAAGCTCTGGAGATAGAGCGCGTCGGCGTTGGAAGGATCTTCTTCGAGAACGGAAGTCAGGATCGCCTCGGCTTCTTCGATCTGACCGGCTACGAGATAGAGGTTTGCCAACAGAACTTGCGCCTCGGGATTGTCTGGATCCTCGAGCTGCGCCTCTTCGTATGCGGCAATAGCGGCCTCCGGATCGCCGACCTGCACGGCGAGACTAATCGCGTCGTATGCGTCGGGAATGGTCAATACCGCTTCATCATCGTCTTCAGCGGCAGGCAAGTCAGTGGCTGAGTCCGGCACGTCCTCCTCGACGGTGGTCGCACACCCGAAGAGGAACGCTATGATGGAGATAATTATGATGTGGAGGATTTTTCGTGTCATTGATGGCCAGATGATACCGCTTGAATGGCTCATTGCACAATAGAATGGGCATTGCTACAATCAGCGCCGAATGAGCCTCCGCATCAGCAAAGCATATTTCTTGGTGCCACCCCTCTACGTGGCACTTATCATCGGCCTCTTGATCCTCCAGTTCGCCGGAGGAGAGCGCACCACACGCTCGGTGGGCCAACTGGTGCTCCAGGCTACGCGTAGCGCCGTCTCGCAGGAGGGCGGACCATCGGTTCGATCGCTCGACCTCGAGTTTGGTGGACTGCGACTCCCGTTTACCGAGAATAGTTCCGTGACGCTCGTGTCTGCAATCGAGTCACGGGACCTCGGCGTACTCTCGTACGAGCAAACCGAAAACGGCTTTCTCGTGAATCTCGAGGAGGGTTTTGTCCTTTCTGCGCGAACGAGCACTGACCCGGTACGCGAGCTACAGCTCGTGCTCTTGAGCCCTGAGAACCTCGATGCTACGTACGATCGCATCGAGCTGCCGTTCAGTCTCAAGAGTGGTGCATCGGTCGGCGAGCTCGGGAGCAGCACATTCTTATCGATCGAGACGGCCGAACGCGACTACTACCTTACCGTCCCACCAAACGCCTTTATCGACCGAGAGCAGCAGCGGATCGTGCTCGAACCGTCGGCAACAGGCGACGCGATCCGATACGTCGAGGCGGCCACCGGGGACCCGACACGAGTGACCGCTTGGTTTCAGGAACCCGGGGTCCAGATGAGTCAGCGGGATATCGACCTGGTGCTCGGTTCGTTTGTAGACGCGGCCTACCTCGGTTGGAGCTCCGGTCGCTACGATCCCCCAACGCTCACGTGGGAAGCCCCCGGCACGGGACGACAGTTCTCCGAGGCTGCGCTTACCGCCTACCTCGCGGAGGCGTGGAACAGAGGAGATTACCAGCGAGCATTCACCGAGATGCGTCGCGCGATCGACCTACACCCGGAACAGCTCTCGCTCCTCTCCTCAGCGTTCTTGGGAAATCTCGACACGATTCAGCGGGAAACGCTGGCCGCGGATCGCGAGCGTGTCCAGGCACTAAGCGCGCAGATCGTACGCAGAGATCCATCGATCTTTGAGACCACAGATCTCTTTCAGTTTGCGGCCGCTCGGGGGAGCGAGGATCTCTACGCTTCACTGCTCGAGTTCGCGCAATCGGTACAGGTTCCCACGCTTGACGTCGCGAGTGCGGTCGGATTGCTCGCGAACATTTCGATCGCCGAGTGGCCGGACGACCGCATGCAGTCGCTCGCAAGGGAGCTCGGCGGGCCACTCTATCGACTCCTGCTTGCGTCAATCGTGCGAACGCCCGAGGGTTTCTTTTTGCAGACTTCGCCAGGGCAGATCAACCTCTATCAGAGCCTGCTGGCAGGCCGGGCGCTCGAGCAGCTCGGCGTGCAAGGACTCGGTGCAGTCGCGGATAATCCGCTCGCGATAATCGTCGGCAGAAATCTCATGGCAAGTGCGCTCGCTCTCGCCGGGCCATACGGAACACTGCCTGCCTCCTTGATCATTCGAGGCGAAGGCATCGAAGCATCAACCTCTCGCTTCGCGCCCGAACGCATCTACCCACATCTTACTTCGAATCGTGCGTATCCGCAGATGACCTCGTTCTATGCCGAGCTCGGAAGCGGACACTGGAGTTGGACGGTGGTGCCGTTGGACACCGTCGAGCTCGAGGATGAGCAGTGGCGCTTCGTGATGGAGTATCCGCGGCTGCGAACACACTATGTTATGTTCTTTGGTGTTCCGAGTTTTGACCGAATGACGCTCTTTGGACAGACGTGGCGCGACGCGCCCGACTTCGAGATCTACAGCAAGGGCCGCCACTACGACGAAGAAACCGACACACTGATGATCAAGTATTACGACGACTCGGTGCGCCGCGAGATCATCCTCATTTTCTGATGGAGCCGCCAGGAGAAACCATGCCGCACTCGACCATTCCTTTTCACACGCTGCCGGTGCAGACGAGTTTCTTCTTTGTCCGGCATGGGCAATCGGTGAGCAACCTCGAACGCCGCATTCAGGGGCACGCTGAGTCGCCGTTAACCGACGAAGGGCGAAGGCAGGCCGCAGGGGCAGGTCGATTCTTCGCAGCCCACGAGATCGACCGCCTTTTTGTGAGCCCACTCGGCCGGACCGTGGAGACGGCGGAGATCATAGCCTCGGAATCCGGAATCGGGGAGCTCGTGGTCGTACCGGAGCTGATCGAGCTCGATACGGGAAGCTACTCCGGGAAAGCGTTTCACGAGCTCGAGCCACACGACCCGGCAATGTTCCGGCGGTTCCAGGAAGAGAGCTGGGAGGCACTACCCGACGCCGAGCGCATCAGCTCGTTGCAGCAGCGAGCCCGAGCGGTCTGGGAGATGTTGCTCGAGCATGCGAAGGCCGGGCATCGAGCGACGCTCTGCGTGACTCATGGTGGAATGATTCAGTGGATTGTGAAGAGCACGTTCGTCCCGGCGGGAGAGCGGTGGATGCCTCTCTTTCCCGCATCAAACTGCGGCATCTACGAGTACCGAGTTCAGTCGACCTTGGCGGATCCCGCCAACGACTCGCCGCCGCAACCGGGAACCGGCTACTTCGGCGAATGGCGAAGGATCAACTTCATCCCCTACGAAACCGAGAGCTGACGGTGTAGGAGCTGTTTCCAGTGCTCAAAGGCAGTGTCGTACTCGGCGGCTTCCGCTGACCGGAGGTTTGCGCGAGAGAACGACTCGAGTACCTCGAGCCCCTCAAACGCGCTCTCCTGCGTGAACAGACCTGCACCGATTCCGGCCCCTCGCGCTGCACCCTCTGCGCCGTCGGTACTGTAGAGCTCGATCTCCGCCTGAGAGACGGCGGCGAACGCGCTCCTGAACAACTCGCTCTGGAACATGTTGGCGCGGCCGGCCTTGATCCGGGTGATCTCCATGCCCATCTCACGCATGACTTCGAGCCCGTAGCCAAGCGCAAATACGATGCCCTCTTGGCCGGCGCGCAGCAGATGCGTGCGGTTGTGCACGTTGAAGTTGAGGCCGTGGAGCGAGGCACCGGGATTCGCATTCTCGAGCACACGCTCGGCACCGTTTCCAAAGGGAAGCACCACAAGTCGTTCGCTTCCGATCGGCGCTTGCGCAGCGAGGCGGTTGATATCTTCGTAGCCAACGCTCGCCGAGGCGTTGTCTACGGTGTGCTGCTTGAGCCAGCGGTTGCAAATGCCGGTTCCGTTTACGCAGAGCAAGACGCCGTAGCGCTTCTCCGGCGGCGCGTGATTCACATGAACAAACGTGTTCACGCGCGATTTCTCGTCGTAAGCGGGTCTATCGACCACGCCGTAGACGACGCCCGAGGTGCCGGCAGTTGCGGCAAGCTCCCCAGGCTTGAGGACATTCAGCGAAAGCGCGTTGTTTGGCTGATCGCCGGCCCGGTAGGTCACTCGCACGCCCTTGGGCACACCGAGCTCTTCGGCCGCCGCAGCCGTAACCCTGCCGTGGTCACCAAAGCTCTCGCGGTGCTCGGGCAACACCTCGGAATCAAAGCCGTAGTAGTCGAGTAGCATCTGCGCCGGCGCCTCTTCCTTGGCGTCCCAGAGAATACCCTCGCTCAGGCCGCTTGTTGTCGTACAGAGATCGCCGGTCATTCTGTAGGCGAGGTAATCGCCCGGGAGCATCATTTTCCACACCGTGCCGTAGAGCTCCGGCTCCCTGTGTTTGACCCACG
>JBMCTC010000132.1:0-8673 GCA_048624115.1 Spirochaetota bacterium | reverse complement strand
CAACACCCCGTCCTGCTTGCCGGCAAGCGACAACGCAAGCCACGTGTGACACGCGCGGACTCCTGACTGACACAGAAGCACGACCGGCTTCTCGGTCGACAGAGCCTCTTCGTGAAGCGAGGCAAGCTCGCTCTGCGAGCGGATGCGACCGGTTGCCGGATCGATCGCCTCACTCCATTCGATGTTCGTGCTTCCCGGAATGTGCCCGCCGCGTGCAGCGCGCAGGTCGCGGCCGGCGAACTCTTCTACCGAGCGGGTATCAATTACGAGATAGTCATCTCTGTTCACGGCGAGTTCATCGGCCTTGATTAGGCTCGTCCATCGTTCGGGCACAGTTATCGGAGCGGCCTTTTCTCTCGAGCGGTCGACTCCCGGAAGCCCTGCCTTCCCTGCCTCGAGCGCGACTCCGGTTCGCTCCCAGCCCTCGAGGCCTCCATCAAGGATCGAGAGCGTGCGAAAGCCGAACATCGAGAGCACGAACGCCAACCGGGCGGCACGGGGACCGCCGTGATCGTCATATATAATGACGTGGCCGGCTGGATCGAGCCCTGCGCGCTCGAGTTCCTTCGCCACGGCTGCCGGCGACGGTAACTCGCCTTCCACACCTTCGACCGTTGTGTAGATCGCCTCCCACCGTAGGAACTGTGCTCCCTGGATATGGCCCGACTCGAACTCTTCGGGCGTGCGTCCGACCTCCGCAATCGTCGCGTCGGGGTAGAGCAGGAGCTCTTCAGGGGCAACGACGCTAACCGCGCCCTCGGTGTCACCGACCTTGGGGAAATTGCGTGTCGCCCCGGTATCACCGACCTTGGGGATACCCGTCACCACTGGTGCGGCGCTGTTCGCCTCTCGATCGGCGGCAGACGCTTCGGCAATCGGCTGCCGACCTGCCGGTACCGAACACCCAGTTGTTGCAGCTTTCGTTCCCAACGCCTTGATGCCGAGCCAGATGCCAAGTGCCATAAAGGCGCCAAAGACCCATCCCGAGAGCGAGAATGCCATGCTTCCCGAGAGAAAGGTTCCGATCGAGCAGCCAAGCGAGATCATCGCGCCGAAGCCGAGCATGATGCCGCCTCCGAATCCGCGGATTGCCTCGCCGATACTCGGAAGCTTGGCTTTGAAGTAGCCACCCGAAAGCGCAGAGATCAGTGAGCCTCCGACCAATGCAAGAATGAAGATCGCATTGGTGGTGATGGGCTCTCCCGTCTCGGCGGTGGAGCATCCCGCAAGCGTGTCGAGTCCTTCGAGTCGCTCAGGTAGGACGCCGAGACTCCCAAAGCTTGCTCGCGAGAGGCGTCCGAGCTCTGCGGTCACTCCCAGCGGCTCAACCTTGAAGTAGATCAAGAAACCGAGCAGGCCGATGCCAACGGCCGCGACCGCCGGCTTCCATCGCTCGAGGAAAAACCGACGTAGCATTGTGCCGGCGCTTTGCAGAGTCGGCGGATGCGCCTCTGCCCGACGCCGATGCCAGATCAGCGCCGCGAAGGCCACGATCAACAGAATGCCGCCCTGAATAAGTGCCGCGCCACCGTAGCCTGCCTGTTCCGGCAGCCATACAACCGGCGCCTGCTGCACGAAGTTTAGGTAGATCGGGTTCCACGCCAGAAAGCCGAGTCCAAAGCCAACGCCTGCGCCAAGAAGCGAGGGAATCGCCAGTCCCGAACCTTCGCCCAACCTATATAAATGAGAGGAAATGCACGATCCTGAGAACGCCATGCCCGACCCAAAGAGCAGGCCGCCTGCCACGAGGTGCCAGCCAACCGGGGCAATATGTGCCTGCGGCGGGAGCCAACCCTGTGCGGGATCGGGAATCCACGACTCGAAGATCAAGAGGTAGCCGAGGCTTCCCACGGCAAGTGCCCCGAGCACGGCCAAAAATGGCCTCGCGTTACGATAGAGGAACAGGTCTTTGAAGATGCAAAAGATGCAAAACCTGGTTCGCTGGAGCAGAACTCCAAAGACAACTCCTCCAATGAGCATCCAGACGTAGGGTGAGCCAAGAAGTTCATTGCGGGAGATGATGAGAATAAGGATGATGACGCCAACTGCCAGAAGCGCAGCAAGGCCCCAGCGAAAGAGCTGGGGCCCGCGTACCGGCAGCGACGGATTGTGGGATATGGTCGCTGCGTCTGCCATGCCTACTGACCTCCCCACACGGTTCCGGCGGGGTTCTCGATTGGCACGCCGACCGAGTTTCCGTACTCAGTCCACGACCCATCGTAGTTTCTTACCTCGTAGCCGAGGATGCGATGCAACGCGAACCACGTGTGGCTCGAGCGCTCGCCGATTCGGCAGTAGGTGATGATCGGCTGTGACCCATCCACCCCAACGCTCTCGTAGAGACGTCGAAGCTCGGCCGCCGACTTGAACGTGCCGTCTTCGTTTACCGCCCTGCCCCAGGGGACGTTCACCGCTCCGGGAATATGACCGGCACGAATGGAGAGTTCCTCAACTCCTGCTGGTGCGAGAATCTGGCCCGAGTACTCCGCAGGCGAGCGAATGTCGATGAGCTGCGCGCCACGACCGGAGCGTGCGACGCGAATGACATCATCTCGAAAGGCTCGAAGATCCTCGTTCACGCTCGAGACTCGGTAGTTGGTCCTTCGGTTACGGGGAGCTGCAGTTGTCAGAGGTCGATTCTCGGCCTCCCACTTGACGCGACCACCATCCAGGAGGCGCACGTCTTCATGACCGTAGATCTCGAAGATCCAGGCACCCCATGCGGCAAACCAGTTGTTCGTGTCGCCGTAGAGAATGACCGTGTCGTCGTTGTCGATACCGGCTTGGGAGAGCAACTGCTCAAAGCCTTCCCTCGAGACAATGTCGCGCTGCACGGTGTCTACCAGATCAGTGTGCCACTGGAAGTTGCTCGCACCGAAGATATGTCCACGCTCGTAGACGCCCGGGTTCACGCTCACCTCGACAACCTTCACATTGGGGTTGCGAAGATTGTCCGCCAGCCATTCGGTCGAAACAAGCGCATCCTGCGCGCCAACTGCCGCAGCCACCAGTCCGAGAGCTGCTACCAAAAGAAATATCCTCTTCATTCCCGCCTCCATTGTTGACTAAATCGATTGATTTAGTGTTCTTAGAAACACGATATACCTAATTAAGATAGTCGTCAATAGGTCTGGAGAGAGATCTTTTGTCCTCCATGGTATCATGAGGGCGTGAGCGACCAACGAGCATTGGAACCTGCCCGGCCCAACACACCGCCACTGCCCGAGTTCCCTGCTATTGTAATGTTTGGCGACGAGCGGCACCGGAGCGCCCGCCGGAGTCTCGGACCCCACTACAACCAAGGCATCGAGATCTGTCTCTGTCGGGCAGGTGTGTATCGCTGGGACGTAGAGGGACGAGCCGTGGAGATCCGTCACGGAGAGCTCTCGGTCACACGGCCTTGGGAGCTCCATTCGGGGTGGGATAACCTGATTGGCCCAGGACGACTGAGCTGGATCATCCTCGCGGCCAACGGGAGTGCCGGGCAAAACGCTGCCAGCCTCGATGCCCCTGAACTCGTCGAACTGCTCGGCTCTGAGGCACAAGCGGTGCTCGCGGCGTTCTCGCGTTCCGAGCACTCATTTGTTGGCGCGATTCCCGAGGCCGAGCAACTGTTTGATCAAATTGGAGAGGAGATTGCCCATAGGCGCCTGGGCCAAACGGCCGCGATCCGGGCTGCAGTCGCTCGGCTGCTTATCCTAACCGCTCGAAAGCTCGACGCCGGCCCGCGGTCTGCGATCGAACGAGAGCCCGTGCCCGCGGGTGTGCTCTCGGTCCTCACCGACGTGCGAGAACATCCCGAGCGCGCGTGGACCACCGCGCAGATGGCAGAAGAGGCGGGTCTCGGCGTCACCGCATTTACCGAGTGGTGTGGCCGGGTAACCGGCAGGTCGCCACGTTGGTACCTCTTGCAGGAACGACTCTCTCGCGCCGTGGAGATGCTCAAGAACGGAACGACGACCATCACCGACGCGGCTCTCGCCACCGGCTTCTCGAGCTCGCAGCATTTCTCCACCGCATTTCGAAAGCTCTACGGCGAGTCGCCATCGGCCTACCTCGCTCATCACCAGCAGCAACCATGATTCCTGTGCCATCCTCCATCACCTATACAGACTCCGTCTATCGATGCGGTCGTCCGCTTCGAACTAGAGATCCGGCATGGCGGCGAGATGCTTTCTGCCTGGTGCAGCAGGTTTGAGTATGTTACCCAGGGGGTATGTCATGCAAAATCAAGCGGTTCGCAGAGAAACTCGCTACGGTACGCCGGCTGCTGACCAGGTGGTTCACAATCGGGACTATGTGCTCGGCTACTCCTACTACTTCCGGCAGGCCAAGTGGGCGCTCGAGATAGTAGACCTCGCGAACACGAGCATCGAGGACATGCAGGCCCGAGAACTCGTCGAGCGAGCCGACAACTTCCGCCCCGACTATCGGATTCCCTCGCGGTTCAGGGCCGACCTTGCCGACTACCGGCGTTCGGGGTATGACCGCGGACACCTCATCTGCAGCGCCAACAAGCGCTTTACCAAGTTGCAGAACAGCGAGACGTTTTTGCTCTCGAACATGGCACCGCAGGCGCCTCGACTCAATCGCGACGTGTGGCGAATCCTTGAGGAACGCATCCGTGAGTACGACGGCCGCGACGAAATCTACGAGACCTTTGTAATGTGCGGTCCGATCTTCTACTTTGACCAGGAAGTCGTGGTAATTGGCGGCAAAGACGAGAACGACGTCACGATCCCCGTTCCCCACGCTTTTTTCAAGTCGGTTCTATCGGAAGACTATCGCGGCAATCTCGCGATGTGGTCCTTTCTGCTGCCCAACGACCCTGACCAGGAAGAGTGGGAGCCGCTCGAGCATTATCTCGTCTCTACTCGGACGATCGAGAAGCTCGGCGGCATCTTTCTTTGGCAGGGGTTGGTTGGGCCGGAGATGGATGAGATGAAGCAGAGCATCGCACGTGCATGGTGGGACTCGTAAAGCCCGAGTCCTCGACCGACCTCTACACCAACAAGAGCAGTACGCTTGCCCCAATCGAAAGGTGCGCTACGTAGTAGGTGGGTAGAATCAGGTGATGAGCGCCCCTCACGCGCTTGAACTCATGAAGCGATATCATGAGGTCCGAGAACAAAATGAGGCCGATGCCAATCGAGTAGAGCAGGGGGCTCGGACTTGGCCACACCATCGTAACCGCGGCAGCCATCGTCGCGCACGAAAGCAGAATGTATATCAGAACCGCGACCGAGAGCGCTCGTTCCGTGATGGCCGGCGCAAGCACAAGAAAGAAGTAGCCGATCAGGACCACGCCGAGTACCCCCAGCACCAGAAGGTTGATCCCGGCGTTGAACAGTGCGGCGGCCAGGTACCCGACGTGCGCCAGCCCGTAGAGCGCGATTCCCCGAATAAAGTAGTCGTTCTCGTTGGACATGTTCGAGAGGAAGTGATCGCCAATCGCCGAGAGTATCAACGCACCCACGATTGACCACAGCGTTGGTGACCAGATCGTATTTGCCAGCGCGGACGCGGCCAGAATTGCCGCGGTAAGAATCGGCACGGCCATTTTGAGCCAGATGCGCTTGGTGACAAGAGCACCGACAGCGGCTGCTGCCGGCGCGATTAGCGTCAGTAGTAGTGTCGGCACCTCGCCTCCCTCGCGACCGCCACGCTATGCTACGGTCACCTCGTCTGACAGATAGACGTCCTGGATCGCATTCAACAGTCGGATCCCCTCATCCGTCGGTCGCTGAAACGCCTTTCGGCCCGAGATCAATCCCATGCCGCCCGCACGCTTGTTCACGACCGCAGTGTGCACCGCGTCCTTGAAATCGTCTTCGCCGCTCGAGGCGCCACCTGAGTTAATCAGCCCCGCGCGACCCAGGTAGCAGTTGATCACCTGGTAGCGGGTCATGTCAATTACGTTCTCACTCGTGAGGTCGTACATTCGCTTGTCGAGCTTGCCGTAGGATGAGTCGCCCATATTGAGCGCCTTGTAGCCCCCGTTTACGACCGGTGCCTTCTGCTTGATGATGTCCGCCTCGATCGTAACGCCAAGGTGATTTGCTTGGCCGGTAAGATCGGCTGAGATCGAGTAATCGGCGTCCTTGGTCTTGAACGCGTCGTTTCGAAGATAGCACCAGAGCACCGTTGCCATGCCCAGCTCGTGCGCTCGGTAGAACGCCTTTGACACCTCGATGATCTGTCGGTCCGATTCTTCCGATCCAAAGTAGATCGTGGCGCCCACGGCCGCCGCACCCATGTCAAAGGCCTGTTCGACCTGGCCAAACATGATCTGGTCGTATCCATTCGGATAGGTCAAGAGCTCGTTGTGATTGAGTTTGACCAAAAACGGAATCTTGTGTGCGTACTTGCGGGCGACTGATCCGAGCACGCCAAAGGTCGATGCTACCGCGTTGCACCCGCCGTCGATCGCGAGCTTTACGATGTTCTCGCCGTCAAAGTAGTCGGGGTTCGCGGCGAAACTCGCACCGCCTGAGTGTTCAATGCCCTGATCGACTGGAAGAATCGACAGGTACCCGGTTCCGGCAAGCCTTCCGTGTGAGAAGAGCGCGTCCAGGTTTCTGAGAACGCGCGGCGAGCGATCTGAGCCGACCCAGACCCGGTCAATAAAGTCAGGTCCTGGTAAATGCAGCCGCTCCTTTGGAAAGGTCGCCTTGTGCGTGAGTAAGTCGCTATCTGAGCCAAGAATCTTCTGAATGTCGGTTGCCATAAACGTATCCCTCGTCTCTAGGATAAGCATCAACGGCCGCTACGCCAAATCGCCCATTTGTGCCCCAACGGCCTCGAGCTCTTCCCATCGGTCGTATTGGCCGGCGAGCTTTTGCTCACACGCCTCGAGCTCACGCGTTATCGGGGCAACATCTGCGCCGCCCTCCTGGTAGAGCGCGGGGTCTGCGAGCTTTTCGTGAAGTTCTTTGATGCGAGCCTCGGTCTCGGCTATCTCGCCGGGAAGCGCCTCGAGTTCCTTGGTCTCTCTATAGCTCAGCTTGCGCGGGCGCTCGCTTGCAGCCTGCTTCTCGGTAGCTCGGGGTCTTGCCGGACGTTTGGTCGCCGCCTCCCGAGCTACCCGCTCGCGTTCTGCAATCTGTTCGCTCCAGTCCGAGTATCCCCCTGGTAGCTCGAGGATCTCTCCTGAGCGAAGGAAGACCAGCGAGCTTGTCACCACGTTGTCCAGGAACTCCCGGTCGTGGCTCACGATAATCACCGTTCCGTCGTAGGAGAGGAGGAGCTCTTCGAGCAGGTCGAGCGTTTCGAGGTCGAGATCGTTGGTAGGTTCGTCCATGACGAGCAGGTTCGACGCTTGCGTGAAGAGCTTCGCGAGCATCACCCGGTTCTGCTCTCCTCCGGACAGAAAGCCAACGTCCATCTTTGCGCGGTCGGGTTCGAAGAGAAAGTCGGCAAGGTAGGCGTTGATGTGCTTCGCCCGCCCGCCGATTACCACGGTATCGTCGCCCCCGCTGATGTTTTCAATCACCGTCTTTTCTGGGTCAAGCGTCTCTCGGATTTGATCAAAGTAGAGCGGTGTGAGGTTGGCGCCCTGCCTTACGCTCCCCGCGCTCGGTGTGAGCTCACCGAGCAGTAGTCTGATAAGCGTGGTCTTTCCCGCACCGTTTGGACCGACAATGCCGATTTTCTCACCGCGCACGATCGACGTCGAGAAGTCGCGGATCACCGGCTCTGCCTCACCGTAGGCAAACGAGATCGCCTTCGCCTCGACGACGAGCCTCCCGGATTTGCCTGCGCTCTCTACAGTCACACGCGCCTGCCCGGCGCGAGTTCGCCTTGCCGCGTACTCTTCCCGCATCTTCATGAGGTCCCGAACCCGCCCCTCGTCGCGAGTGCGCCGCGCCTTTACCCCGCGTCTGAGCCACGCCTCTTCCTCGGCGAGCTTTTTGTCAAACGCTCGCTGTTGCTTCTTCTCGGTTGCCAGAAACGCGTCGCGCTTTTGTGTGAACTCATCAAACCCAACGTCAAACGAAAAGAGCTTGCCCCGGTCAATCTCGGCGACGCGATTCGAGACCGCACGCGCAAACGCGCGGTCGTGCGTCACGAGTGCAAGCGTCTTCACGCTTCGCTTGAGGTACTCTTCGAGCCAGAGCACCGCCTCGAGGTCGAGGTGGTTGGTCGGCTCATCGAGCAAGAGCACATCGGCCTCGGCCGCGAGTGCGGCTGCAAGCATTACGCGACGGCGGCCGCCGCCGGAGAGGGTTGCAAACTCGGCTGCAGGGTCGGCGCCGAGCCGGGTCAGAATCTTCTCTGCTTCTACGTCCGAGACCGCCCGTCGGCAGGCGTACTCGAGCGCCGTTGTCGAAACATCGACCTCAGTGCCCTGATCGAGAAGCTCGAGATGAATATCATTTGAGATCGATACCGACCCTTCGTCTGGAACGACCGTCCCCGCCATGAGCCGCAGGAGTGTCGATTTACCCGCGCCGTTGCGCCCGAGCAGACAGAGCCTGTCGCCCTCTTCGATATGCAAGGATATGCCGTCCAAGAGCGCGGGGCCGCCAAAGCGAACCGTTGCCTCGTGAATACTGACTATTGCCACGCTGGGAATGTAGCGGATTTGCGCGCGCATAATAAGGAGGGAGCATTGCGACTTGGAGAGTGTCACACACCTTGGGGAAGTGAAGCAAATCAACGATAAGCGGCGTA
>JBMCTC010000131.1:0-8833 GCA_048624115.1 Spirochaetota bacterium | reverse complement strand
CTTTCGGGGATAAACAACGTCACTCAGACCGTGCTGACCGAGCTTCATTTTCACACGAACACCTGGGAGTGCTTTGCGCCGCTGGAGGGCAGTCTCCTGATCGCGGTAGCGCCCCCGCGTAATCAGACGGATGGCTTGGAGAAGTCGGTACGATTCTTCTCGCTCTCGGCTCCGGTAGCCGTCGCGCCAAACGTCCCTCACTGCCTGCTCGTGTCCTCGACGTCCGGACCAGGCAAAGCCTTTGTGAGCGAGAGCGCCAATGTTACCGGCGCGCGACTCCCGCTCTCACACGCAATCGCCCCTACCGCATAAACAACTTCGTCAGCCGCCGCGTGGTCACGATGAGTCCCACCACGATCATGGCCAGAAAGTATCCAGCGTGCCCGAGCATATCGGTGGAGAGCGGCCCGATGGTAAAGCCGCGAATGAGCTCGACCGTTAGACGTAGAGATTGTCACGCACCTTGATGTCCACGTCGAGGTTGTCGGTCTGAGGCACAACGCCCAGGTGAGCCCTGATATCCGGCCCGTTCTTCTCGGGATCCATGTCGAGCACGCGGAGCTCACCACCACTCCTTGGCGAGACGCACGCCACCATCCGCATCGTCGTCGACTTGCCCGCACCATTTGGCCCGAGCAACCCAAACGCCTCACCCTTCCTAACTTCGAAGTTAACCGAGTCAACCGCCGCGAGCTCCCCAAATCGCTTACTCAGCCCGCGCGCCCGGATCATGACCTGCCCCTCGCCCTCAGCTTCTGTCTCCATAGCCTTAGAAGAGTACGTCGCATTCCCCCGTTAGACAATCGTCTGAGGGCCGCCAGAATTCGACGAAGTCGGATTTGGGCGTGCCCCCGGCACCGTTGGCGCCGGGGTCGGGCTTGCTTCGGACTCCGGGCAAAGCCCTCCGGTCGCCGAGGCCGGCGACCCGCCCCGGTGCCCCGGGGCGGTCCTGCGCATCCCTCACGCTACCGATCTGCAGCCGAAAGCCGCTCGCGTCTTTGTTCTCGAACCCGACGCAGCTTGTACGGCGCCTCCATCAAAAAGCTCGTGGCCGGGAACGTGACGCTTCCCATGATGTAGGCGAGGTAGAAGCCCGTCTCGTAGTCAACCGAGCCGCGGATGTAACTCAGGATGATGAACGTCATATTCGTCAAGAACGCCATGAGATAGGCGGCCGTCCCAGCGGTCCGGATGCGCCGCTTCTCTTCAGCGGTGATCCGTTCGAAACGTTCGACAGACGAACGTTCTGAACGTTGGTGAGCATGGGAGAGTTCTTGGCGCAGCAAGTGTGAGTACATCAGCCTCTAGAACTCTCCCCGCACCGGCTTCAAGATCTTGGATACGAGTTTGCTTACGAACGAGCGGTTCTTGGGTTCGGCGTCGGAGAGGTTGCTTCGCGCGACGTCTTCTTTGAAGTGTTTTTCAAGTTCGCTGGTAATCCGTTCGTTTAAGATCACGAGCGCCGTCTCTTCGTCCTTTTGCATCGAACGTCGATTCACGTTAATGGAGCCGACCATGGCTGCGGTTCCATCGACCAAGAGGGCCTTCACGTGCATCATCGTGGGCTGAAAGATCCACACACGCGCGCCGATCTCGATCAGCGGCGCGAACATCTCCTCGGCCATGGGGACCGACACGCGCTTGTCGATGTTGGGTCCGGGGATCAACAGGTCGACCTCGACGCCTCGTTCGATTGCGTCTCGCATGAGATCGAGAACGATTTCTGTCGGGTTGAAGTACGGGGTCTGGATCAGGATCCGTTGCTCCGCCCCGGCTATCATTGCCTCGAGCACCCGCTCAGCATCGTCGAATCCGATCTGCGCCGAGCCGTCTACGAGTGCTACATCGACATCGCCGGCTGCGTCGACGTTCTTTACCGAGGCGTCTTCGAAGTCGATTGCGTGATCCGTGTCGCGCCAGTCGGTGAGAAAGGTCGCTTTGAGCATGAGCGTGATCGGCCCGTCGAGGCGAAAGTGGGTGTCCCGCCACTCGTCGGGGCCGCGGGCATCTCCCTCCCACTCCGAGGCGATGCCAACACCGCCGGTAAACGAGACCTGCTCATCAATGACGGCGATCTTTCGGTGGGTACGGTGATCGTTCTGCCAAAGCTTCCAGCGAACGATCGGCCGAAACCGTTCTACCTCTACTCCGGCCGACGTCATGATCTCGATCAGCTTCGGCTCCATCGGCTTACTGCCGTACGCGTCGAGCAACACCCGAACGTGAACGCCGGAACCGGCGCGTTCGGCCAATGTCTCTGCCATCTCTCTCGCGATCTCGCCCTTCCAGTAGACAAAGGTCACAAACTCGATTGTCCGCTTGGCCGCTCGAAGTGCCTCGAGCATCGCTGGAAAGATCTCATCGCCGTTCTTGAGCACCTCTACCCGATTCTCTCGGGAGAACCGGGCCACGGCAATTGACTCGACCGCTCCCCGTAGCCGCTCTCGTGCCCTTGAAGGCGGAGCCTGGTTCAGATGGGGAAGGCGATCATTCGCTGTGTCCGTGGCATCACTCATGCTCTCAAGGTTGTCCAGACGTGGTGAGGGGTCAAGGGGCGCTACGCCCTTGCAGTGCGGATCTCGGGCTCGATTACTCTCGCTGCTAACGCAACCGAAACGCCGATGGTGAAGCCGCACTCTCTTGCTACCTCTTCAACTGGACGAGCCTCGGCAAAGGCGTTATAGGAGATCGTTCGGGGTTGTTGATTATTGCCACTCCGTGGCTTCATTTCATAACGCTTTGAAAAAAGAAAGTTTTCGGAGTTTTCTCCCCAAAACCGGTAGAACCAGACGGGGGGATCGTATAGGATGCGACCAATCACTACGCCGAGGACGAATCTCATGACGGATCAACAGATCAAGGATCGCATCGACGCAATGTCGGTAGAGCAGAAGGTCGGACAACTGCTCGTGTTGGATTTCACCGGATACACGGTGACCCCGTTTTTGAAAAAGGTGATCCGGGACTACAACTGTGCCGGGCTTCGGGTGCAATCAGAGGTCCGTGTGAAGGAAGTGTACCACTCAGGCGCCCTTTCCGATGACTTCATCAAGGAACGCTCGTTTCGCGAGCCAACCGCCGGGTTCAAAGATCTATCATTCATAGAACCAGCTCCGCGAGCCTCCGCCGGCGAGTACGCGAACCTCTTGAACGAGGTGAAGCAACTGCGGCTCGACCAGCCGGACGCCATTCCGCTTCACATCGTCTTGGATCAGGAGGGGTCTGGATACGAGAACTTCATCTGCGGATCGCCGTTTTTGTTCCCGAACCAAATGGGTATGGCGGCTACCAACGACCCTGAGCTTGTGTATGAGGCCTACAGAATCTTTGCGCGGCAGCTCGTCCTTACCGGCTACCATTGGATTCATAGCCCTGTTCTTGACGTCAACACCGATCCGAAGAACCCTGAAATCGGAATCCGTAGTTTCTCGGACGATCCCGAGAAGGTCATTACCTTTGGGAAGGCAATGCTTCGAGCGTTCCGTGAAGAGGGGCTTATCACGACCGGAAAGCACTTCCCCGGAAGAGGAGAGAGTTCAATTGATGCGCACATCGACCTGCCCGTGATCGAGGCCGATGAGAACCGGATGCGCGACGTGCATATTCGCCCCTTCGCTGAACTCATAAACGCCGGGTTGCCATCCATCATGACGGCGCACACGATCTACCCCTCCCTCGATAAGGAGCGAGCCCCAGGGACGGTTTCGAAGAACATTCTCACTCGTATCCTTCGTGAAGAACTTGGCTTTGCCGGTGCGATCACTTCAGACAACATGCTCATGTCCGGAATGATCAAGAACTATGAGATCCTCGAGGCGTGCATTCAGTCGATCAATGCAGGGGCTACGCTCCTGTTGCCGCGCGCGGAGAGTCCGCTTATCGACGAGCTCTACGCGGGCCTCATCGATGCGGTCGAAAAGGAGCGTATCTCCATCGAGACGATAGACCAAGCGCTCTACTACAACTTAAGAGTCAAGGATGAGTATGGACTCTTCAAGACCGGCGGACACGGGAAGCCCGAAGAGGCTGATGTGATTCAGCGAGATGCGGATGCACGAGCAGTAGAACTGCGCTGTGGCCGAGAGGCCATTGTGCTTATGCGTGACAACGCAAATATCCTCCCGCTCGTATCAGACGCGCGCGTCCTTCTCGTCGACCAGACCGGCCCGACGCAACTCAACGTGAACAACTTCTACTGTCATCCGGGGACGCTGTGGGAGAAGATGCTTGCCGTAAACGAAGGTGTGAGCTGCGTCGAAATCGACGGTGAGGCCACGCCTGACGAACAGACCATCGCGCGGGTCATGCGGAGAGTTCCCGAGGCAGATGTAATTGTCGCGACAAACTACGAGGTTCACCGCGGAGCAAAGCTCAACACGGAGCTCGTGAAAGAGCTCGCAAGAGTAGGTAAACCGCTTATCGTAATCACCAACTCTCCCTTCAACGTTGCCGACGAATTCGAAACGGTGCTCGTAACCTTTGCAGACACGCATGCAGCATGTGAGGGCTTAGCCGAGATCGTCTTTGGCCGTCGGGAGGCGACAGGCGTGATGCCGATCGCGGTCTCGTCCTCGTCGCACAGTTCATAGCCGGTGACTCTTATCCGACGAGCGACTGCAACGTCTCCAGATCGCGCTTCACTCCCTCAGCCGATTCCGGGGTCAGATCCACCTCGATAATAAACGTGGTCACCCCCGTGTCGAGCGCGGTCTTGATCGAATCGACCGCGCGGCACGAGCCCTCGCCGAGCCGGGCAGCGCCATCCTCAGTGGCGTCGTTAACGTGAAGTGAACACACACGACCCTCGTACTTGCGAACCCAGTCGGGGAGGGCGATCCCGCGCGAGGGCAGGAACTGTCCGATGTGAAACTGAGCCTGGAGCTCGGGCATCTCGTCCAACAGGTGTTCGAACACGCGCTTTCCCTCGTACTCGTCGAGTTCCATGTGGTGGTTGTGGTATGCAAGCGCGAGCCCGTCTTTGGCAAGACGAGCGTGCATCTCGCGGAACTTCGGAATCAGCTCGAGCCACTCGTCGAGCGACTCGCCCCTCGCGAAGGGAACCACCCAGTGTTTTGAGCCGTTATCCAAGAGGAAGCTGCTCCACTCGTCGTAGCGCGTATCAAACTCGGCAACGGTCATGTGACCACAGGCAAGCGAGAGCCCGGTCCGCTCCAACGTCCGTCGAAGCTCAGCAACAGAGGTCGCCGCATCCGGATCGTTGGGCACCGCACCGCACCACGGTTCGATCACCTCGAACCCCATTTCCTTCGCAGCCTCGAAGGCGGGATGCCAGCCGCCGGGATAGTTCTTGAGACTGTACTGCTGGATTCCAATCGTGTTCGCCATCGTTCCTCCCTATACCTTTGCCGCAGTCGATTTCGAGTTCGCGATAATCTCGTCGGCGGTAACCTCTCGGTCGAGCTCGTGCGCGAGATAGACTCCCTGCTGAACGAGCATCGTGTTCAGGGCGAGTTCCGCAGTCGGCAAGAGCTCTACCCGACCGTGCAGAGCCGCCGCCCAGTGGTGCTGGGAAGAGGAAATGTCGCATGCAAGCTCGGGAGTCATAAGCGCGCGCCTCCGGTTTACCGCGCCCAAGTCGGCGGTCATATCAAAGTCGATGTCCGCCACCGTCTTGTGGAAACTAAACGGATCGACCCGAACCCCGCCCTTCGATCCAGCGATGTAGCTGGCCGAGAACGGGTCAAGGTTAATGGCCCACGCCGAGACAATGGCGAGCGTGAGCCCGCCCTCGAAGGTGACCATGCCCGTTGCAAACTCCTCGACATCCATCTCTTTACCCCGCACCGGATCGCGGTCGAGCTCGTTGTAGGTCTTGCCGGTTACCCGTTCGACCTTCGGATTGCCGAGCAGGTAGAGCATGCGCGAGAGCTCGTAGATTCCCATATCGTAGAGCGCCCCGCCGCCGGACTGCGCCTTTTGCACAAATCGTGCCGTACCGTGCCCGTCTACATAGGGGCGACCGCGACGACGATACTCGGTAGCCGCGGCATGATAGAGGTTGCCGAGCTCACCCGCGTCAATGAGCATCTTGCACGCGATCGTCGCATCGGCGTAGAGCTTCGCGAGTTGAACGTGAAGCATCTTCCCGGTCTCACGCGCCGCGTCGAGCATCGCCTTCCCATCGGCCCACGACCCTGCAATCGGCTTCTCGCAGTAAACGTGCAGCCCCGCGCGCAGCGCCTCGATTGTCACCGGCGCATGCAGATTGTTGTGAAGGCATACGTCCACGGCATCGAGATCGTCTCGAGAGAGCACCTCGCGAAAGTCGCACGTCGTATTCGGGATGCCGTACTCTTCGGCCGTGCGAGTAAGCGCCGCCTCGTCCAAATCAGACGCCGCGACCACCTCGACCTCATCAATCCCCGCCCACCTTTTTAGGTGCGCCTGGGCGATTTGTCCGGTGCCGATTATGCCGATCCGCTTCATAGCTTCCCTCACTGTCGGGCGCACGTCGCGCTTCACAATCTCTTACCACGATGCGAAGGGGAGTGTCACTCACCTTGGGGATGAGGTTCTCGGAACTCTTGGTCGCAACGTGATTTGCAGCCTTTTCCAGCTCATTTTTGGGCAAATCGCGATACATCCCGCCACTGTCTGCCGTTACTGGATCGCCATCCCCAATCTCAATGACACTCCAGACGAGCTCGAGCACCTCGTTCGCCAACTCAACAAGCGTCTCGCGCTGCCTGGTGAGAATCTCGGCCTCGTCCTCCACGCGGGCGGCTCGTGTGCCGGTAGCCTCCGAGAGATTTCTACAAGGATAGAGCGCATCGCGCACCCGGTCATAGCAGGAACGATGGCGGCAGGCGCCCTGTGAGTAGGCCACCGGTAGCATTATCGAGACACCAACGTCATGAGTGGCGAGAACGGCTCTTGTGGTGATTCGGGCGCGCGACGGTGCGGCCTTTTCTGAGCGATCGTTGTTCTTCGATCGGCAGGTGGATGAAGCTACGGCATTCCTCGCTGCAGCAGCCCTCCATCGTCGCGGCACACTCCCGGCACTGAATAAAGAGGAGGTGGCAGGCGTCGTTGGCGCAGTTGGTGTGGTCGTCGCACGGTGCGCCGCACTGGTGGCAGTGGGCGATCACGTCGTCGGTTATGCGCTCGCCAAGCCGCTCGTCAAAGACGAAGTTCTTCCCGATAAAGCGATTCTCGAGTCCCTGCTCGGTTGCCTGGCGGGCGTATTCGATAATGCCGCCGTCGAGCTGGAACACCTTTGTAAACCCGCGGTGCTTGAGCCACGCGCCGGCCTTCTCACAGCGGATGCCGCCGGTGCAGTACATGATCACCGGCTGGTCTTTCTTCGTTGCGAGCAGCTTCTCTACTACCGGGAGTGATTCGCGGAATGTGTCGACCGGCGGCAGCACCGCCCCTTTGAAATGACCGACCTCGCTCTCGTAGTGGTTGCGCATGTCTACGACGGTTGTCTCGGGTCGCAAGGCTAACTCGTTGAACTCGGCAGCAGAGAGATGATCTCCGGAGGCGGTAACGTCAAACGACGGATCGGTAATGCCGTCGGCGACAATGCGATCGCGGACCCTTACCTTGAGCATCACAAAGCTGAAGCGGCTCTCCTCGATCGCCCAGTTCAGGCGAACGCCGCACAGCTCCGGGGTAAGGTCGATAGAGGCCTCGAGCGCCTCGGCGTTCTCACTCGGTACGCTGATCTGCGCGTTCACCCCCTCGCGGCTCACGTAGACTCGGCCGAGGACATCAAGCGCCGACAGATCCGCATAGAGCCGATCGCGAAAGGCCGGCGGGTCCTCGATTGCCACATAACGATAGAACGAAAGCGTTCGTCGCCGGCGCGTGTCCCGCTCGGCGCTGCGGTAGAGCTCTTCGCGGCTTGTCTCGTTGTAGAGTCGCGGGCGAATGGGTTCTGCGTGATCGTTTGTGTACATCGATAAAGGATACCAAAAGAGTCGGAAATTGGGGGAGGGATGATGTGCGCAAGAGCGGATGCGTGAGTGATCGGAGGGGCCACTGCGGCGCGTGCGCCGCAGTGGGTCCGAGGTCGCGTGCGACCTCGGACCGAAAGCCCCGCAGAGCACGACCCTGGTGGCCGGGGAGTGTGGATGTTCGTTAGGTTTGCATGCGCCGGCCGCCAGGGGCACGCCCAAGATCTCTGCTTGAACCTAGTGTCCGCCGCCTTGGAGCATCGCCTTTGCGTGCTCGAGGAGTGGGGCAATGAGTCGGGCGCCGCTTGTTGCGCCGCCGACCGATCCGGGGAGGTTCACAAAAACGGTGTGGTCTTTGACCGCGGCGCAGCCTCGTGAGAGTGCCGCCATAGGGGTCTCTGAGCGGCCCTCGCTTCGTATGAGCTCGGCAATGCCGGGGAGGTCGCGGTCGCAAAATGTGCGAGTTATCTCAGGAGTTATGTCACGCGGGCCAATGCCGGTGCCGCCGGTGGTGACAACGGAGTCGAACGAGAGACCGCGGGTGAACGCTGCGCGAAGTTCCTCCGGTTCATCCGGGACGATGGATCGCTTGATCTCGATCTCGGAGATGAGCTCGCGCAGGGCGGCCTCTACCGCGGGGCCTGAGCGGTCCTCGTAGATGCCGCGGCTTGCGCGGTCGCTGACGGTTACGACGAGTACGCGTAGCGCGTCACTCACCGGTGGCCTCCTGTGCGGGCCTGGCGGGATGTTTCTCCTTAGAGAGCAGGCGAATCTCGCCTATGACCATCGACTTGTCCACGGCCTTACACATGTCGTAGACCGTAAGCGCCGCGACGCTTGCCGCGGTGAGCGCCTCCATCTCCACTCCGGTGCGTCCGACGCAAGTCGCGCTCGCCTCACTCGCGACGCCGCGC